>JBCDKO010000095.1:0-16786 GCA_038746525.1 Bacteroidota bacterium | reverse complement strand
TAGTGTCTCTAAGAAAACAGTACCTTTTAAGAGAAAACAATGTTTTTAGCTCATAGAGCGTGTTTTTTGAGATTTCGATGAACCAATAGTCATTGAATCTATTTGAGAGATTTTAATGAAAACGCCATAAAACCACAGGTTCACTTTCACTTTGTCCAAAAAAGCGAATGAATTTTTGAAAATCGATAAAAAGACGCTAAGGGATAAGATAGATTCGACTCAGTCTTTCGCTAAAAAACTATGCTATAAAGCGTCAATGGCGTGTTTTTCGTCTTTTCTTAGAGACACTAACTAAGCTGCCTCAGCAATCTTTTATTGAATCCTCCGGAAAATGATAGCTATTATCAATCCCCTGGTTTGGTTCCTGGATTGAAGCCATGGCGATAATAACGCCCCTCATGAGGTTTGTTCCTCACATAGCGTTGCCCCGTATAACCACTCACCTCCTCTTCAAGAATAGCGTTGATCAGGAAGCGACCTATCTCAAAATGTTGCGTCAATATCTCTGCCTTAATATCTAGGGGTTGGGTCATAAGCCAACTCATCTTTTTTCGATTGATTTCACTACTTTTAATCATGGGTTCTACTTTTTTTGGTTTTAATTTTTTTGTTCTAATAAATTAGTAGAACCCTCTTAAATTCCAACTAAGTTTGATACGATATCTGCGGCTGTATTCGCCATCTTAAATTTTTAGCTTAATTACCCTTTAACTTAATACTCTCCATGATTTCTTTAACGATAGGTTGCCATTTACCCATTCTTTTTGGCTTGCACCCAAAATTGAATAACAGTATTTGATCATTGTAAGAAGTGTACTGAATATAGGAATAGTTCCTTGTGGAGGTTGTACCAGAAAAAGCGTTCTCGTCTTTTACCGAAGATACAAACTCAAATACAATAAATTTTCTCCCGTTTATCTCTTTAACAGTGTCCTGAATATACTCAACCTTATCAAAAAGCGTTTCAAAGGTGCCTTTGTATAAACTTTTTAATTTGTTTTCACCTCCTTCTACCCACCGCATCATATTGGTATTTATTCCTAAATCGGCTTCTCGGTCTTCTGAAGTGAACATCGCTATGGGCGTTCGTGAGGAGACAAACTTATTTATGCGTTCACCTTCCGGCATTTGACTGAAAAAGAGAGGGATCTTTAGCGCTATTCTTTCATTGACCTTTATTACACGTAATTGATCTTGCGAGGTGACCTCCAGGCTTAAAATAACAAAAATCAAAGGAATGATTTTGTCCATGGATCAAAGCTAAAAAGTGCATCGTTATTTTGTATGATGAGTCTACCTTTAACTTTTTATAAAATTTAACGATTGTCAACGTCAAACAATGTTAAGAACACATACCTGTGGAGAACTTCGAAAAAAACATATTGGGAAAACAGCAACCTTATGTGGTTGGGTCCAGAAACAAAGAGATAAGGGAGGAGTTGTTTGGATAGACCTGCGAGATAGATATGGAATTACGCAATTAATCTTTGAAGAAGGGCTAACAGACCCCTTATTATTAGAGCAAGCGAAGAGTACCGGTCGGGAATTTGTTGTTCGAGCAACAGGTGAAGTAGTGGAGCGATACGCTAAAAATGATAAAATGGCTACCGGAGATATCGAAATCAGGGTTTCTGTCCTTGTTTTTTTGAATCAATCCCGAACACCCCCTTTTACCATTGAAGATGAAACGGATGGAGGAGAAGACCTTCGAATGAAATACCGATACCTGGATATACGAAGAACTCCTGTTCGTGAAAAACTGAAGTTGCGACATTTAATGATGCAGAAGGTCAGAGCGTATCTGAACGCTAAACAGTTCGTAGAGGTAGAAACTCCTTATTTGATAAAGTCTACTCCAGAGGGAGCCAGAGATTTTGTAGTGCCTTCCCGAATGAACGAAAGTGAATTTTATGCACTTCCACAATCACCGCAGACCTTTAAGCAGCTATTGATGGTTGCGGGAATGGATCGATATTTTCAAATTGTAAAATGCTTTAGGGACGAAGATTTGCGGGCTGATCGTCAGCCTGAATTCACACAAATTGATTGTGAGATGTCTTTTGTGGAGCAAGAAGATGTTTTACAAATGTTTGAAGGGATGATAAAATTCTTATACAAGGAAGTAAAAGGAATTGAGTTAGATGATTTTGAGCGTATTTCTTACGATGAAGCCATGACTAACTATGGATCTGATAAACCGGATTTACGTTTCGGAATGAAGTTTCAAGAGCTCCATGAGTTAACTTACGAAAAAGGTTTTGCAGTTTTTGATCGCGCAGAGCTAGTGGTAGGAATTAATGCAGAAGGCTGTGCCAAATACACCAGAAAACAATTAGACGCACTCACTGACTTTGTAAAGAGGCCTCAAATTGGAGCAAAAGGCCTGGTTTATGTGAAGTACCATGAAGATGGTACCTTTAAATCATCTGTTGATAAGTTTTTTGATCAGGAAGCCTTAAAAACCTGGGCAAACAAGTTTGATGCAAAACCCGGAGACTTGCTACTTATTCTTGCCGGTGGAAAAGATGCTACCAGAAAGCAACTGAACGAACTTAGACTGGAAATGGGGGAACGCTTGGGACTGAGAGATAAGGAGAAAGTCGCCGCAGTTTGGATCCTGGATTTTCCCTTACTGGAATGGGATGAAGAAACCTTGAGATTCCATGCGATGCATCATCCCTTTACCTCTCCCAAACCTGAAGATGTTCATAAATTAGCAACTGAACCGGGGACAGTGAGAGCAAATGCCTATGATATGGTCATTAATGGAGTTGAGGCCGGAGGAGGTTCCATACGAATTCATGATCGTACATTGCAAGCTAAAATGTTTGAGGTGTTAGGGTTTAGTAAAGAAGAAGCTGAAGAACAGTTTGGATTTCTTATGGGAGCATTTGAATATGGAGCTCCTCCTCATGGAGGGATTGCGTACGGATTTGATCGCCTTTGCGCCATCATCGCAGGTGAACAGAGTATCCGTGATTTTATTGCTTTCCCTAAGAACAATTCAGGAAGAGACGTGATGATTGATTCGCCTTCGGGTATTGCTCAGGAACAATTGGATGAATTAGGGATACAACTGGTCAAAACAACGAAAGAATAAAGATTTAGTGAGTTTTGCTAATTTTTGAAATAATATAATTGAATTAGGCTCTTAATAAATAGCTCTGGCAAGCTGCAAACTAAGAAAATGGATCATTCAGATAAAGCAAGTACAACAAATCAGCAGATTTCTAAATCCAAATGTGCTCATATGCATGTTAACCCCCATTTTTCATATTTAATAAGTGACTATTTCAATAAAATAATCGTCTTTAATGACTAAAAAATTCCTGATTTATTCTACGCCTTTTTTTATTCTTTTTGGTGCGCTTTCTCTTTTTGAGCCTCACATCTATCGTTTTGCGCCATTTGGTAAAGGTATCCATCGCCTTGCAGGAAAAGAATTTACCATTATTGCTCATAAGGGAGCATCTGGTCTTGCACCAGAGAACACCATGGCCGCTTTTCAAAAGGCGCTTAATTTGGGAGTGGATCAAATTGAATTAGATGTAAGACATACAGCGGACGAGGAAATTATTGTATTTCACGATCAACGACTGGACCGTATTGCCAGGGATACACTTGGCAATAGGATTACCGGGGACGTTCATGATTACACACTGGAAGAAATTAAACAATTTGATGCTGGCTCCTGGTTTGATTCGCAGTATAAAAACGAGCGCATTCCTACCTTGAAAGAGGCACTGGATTTAATCAATGGAAAATGTAAGGTATTGATAGAAATCAAACACATGGATCATCCACACTATCATGACTTTGCGGAAAAGCTGGTTGAGGTAGTCCTTCGGGAAAAAAACGGAGAAGACTGGATTATCCTTCAGTCATATGAGCCCAACTACCTGGATGAGGTTCACGAGTTAGATCCATTCATTGAAACCAAAGCCCTAATTGTTGGAGAAGATTCGGCACCACTCCTTGCATTTTACATTGAAACAAGAATTCATATGGGTCGAGCTAAAGAGAGCAACCGACTTAAAGCGATTAATCCCCATTGGGAGACATTGTCTCCACGGCGCATTTTTCAAATGCATGCCAAAGGGTACGAAGTCCATGCATATCCAGTAAATAAGCGCGTTGATATGATCAAAATGTTAAATGCAGGAGTAGACGGGATCATTACAGACTTTCCAGATGTAGCGATCGAACTCAGGAATGAGATTATAGCGCTAGAAAAGTAGTTTTCAATCGAGTATGTAAACCTGGAGTAGGATTCTAGAACCCTTCATAAAGCTTTAGGTTGTAGCAGGATCTTTCAATTCTTTTATTGTTGAACACGCCAGCTCTTGCCATCGGTTAGGTGACTCACAAGCAATGAATGGTATTATCAATGCAATTAGCATAACTTGAGAAATTTATTCTTTCCAATTTGGATATCCAAGCTGCTTTAACCCTTTTCCATCTTTTGCTTCCGTTACTATATTTCTTACATCCTGCAATAGTTCTTTTGCGTCATAAATGACGCCGTCTTTTATGGTATATTTTACTCCTCCTACTCGCACAACTTCATTATCCTGAGTAAGTTTTATTGCTCCGGTTCCGTAGAGTACTTTTAGATTTTTGAGAGGATTTTCCTCCACAATCACCAGGTCAGCTAATTTGCCCACTTCCACCGTGCCAATTTGATCGTCCATATAAAGTGCCTGGGCTCCCATAAGCGTTGCGGCGCGAATTACTTCAAGAGGATGAAAGCCGGCTTCTCTGAGGAGCTCCAGTTCCCGGATGTATGCAAATCCATAGAGCTGAAAAATAAAGCCTGAATCCGACCCTGTGGTTACACGCCCTCCCCGGTTTTTGTATTCATTGACAAAGGTCATCCAAAGACGATAGTTTTCTTTCCAAGCTACCTCTTCCTCCGTTCCCCAAAAATGCCAATAAGAACCATGAGAGATTTTGCTGGGCCGATAAAATCTCCACAGGGAAGGAAGGGTATAATCTTTGTGCCAGTCTGCGTTTCTTGCTCTCATTAGATCTCTGCTGGCTTCATAGATATTAAAAGTAGGATCAAGAGTGAAATCAAGCGCTAGCAAACGATCCATCACCTCGTTCCATTTTTTTGAATAAGGCGCTGCTGCTTGTTTCCAAAGTCTCCCAGCTTCTCCGAATCGGTGTTGCTCGTTTTGATAGTTATAATCAAGTGGATAGTCTTGGACAACTCTGTCATCAAAAAGGGCTTCAGGTAATCCATACCAGTGTTCCATGGTAGTAAGTCCAGCTTCAGCAGAGTTCAGCACATTCCACCATCCTACATTTAACTGAGCATGATGACAAGCAGAGCCTAACCCTAATCGCTTATTTTCTTCTAATGCAGCTTGCATCACTTCTGGTGAGGCACCAAAAAATTTAATTCCATCTGATCCCCTTTGGTAGTTTGCCTGCACCCATGATTTGGCTTCTTGTGCGTTAGTAATTGCTCCATTAAGTTTTTCATCGCTTGCACTTTTTCCGTCCGGCAAATTCTTGGAAACTTTTACTTCGGACAAATCTTGACCAAATCCTGTGTAGGCAACGATCCGAGGGGCAGCAATTTCATTTTTTTTGCTTCTCTCTTTATGATTCAATACCCAGCCAAGGCCATTAAAAGATCCGGGATCACGTATGGTTGTTACGCCATGTGCCAACCATAATTTAAAGACATACTCTGCGGGAGTGCCTTGACTAGATCCGCCAATGTGTCCATGCATATCCACAAAGCCTGGCAATACAAACATACCTTCCGCATCCACTTCGATTCCACCTTCTTCTATTTTAGGTCTTTGCTCCTGATCAATTTCAACTCCTGGATAGCCAACAACTTGAATATTGGTAATTTTATTTTGTTCAATGACTATATCAACTGGCCCGATAGGGGGCGCTCCATTACCATTGATTAGCGTAGCTCCACGAATGATCAGTAATTCATAAGGTCCGTCACCCCTTGTTTTGGAGGGAGCCGGAATAACCTGGGCTAATAATTCTGCGACAGAAAAAAGCGCAATTATTAAGATAGAGAATTTTTTCATATCGGCGATTGGACTATTTTTAGTTTGAATTTAAAAATAAACAATAATAAAGGCATGGCAGCAGTCAAATCAAATATGATGCCTCTGGGAGCAGAAGCACTAGATTTTGAGTTGATGGATGTAGTATCTGGGGAATATTACAGCCTGGAAAGTCTCCAGGGTGAATATGGCCTGTTGATTATGTTTATTTGTGCGCACTGTCCATATGTCAAAAATATTGAAGAAGAGATCGCGATGGTTGCGAATCAATACGTGAACTCAAAAATTGGATTTGCCGCAATTTCATCGAACGATGCAAACGAATATCCGGAGGATTCACCTGAAGGTTTAAAAAAGCAGGCCGAATTGTTAGAATTTAGTTTTCCTTATCTCTACGATGAAACCCAGGCGGTTGCTAAAGCCTATCAGGCAGCGTGCACCCCCGAATTTTACTTATTCGATGAAGATTTGAAGCTCATATATCGAGGCAGGTTTGACGCAAGTACGCCGGGCAACCCTGAACCGGTAACCGGGGATAGTTTAATTGAGGCCATCGAAAGACATCTTGAAGATGAGCCATTGGTTGATCCACAATATCCAAGCATAGGTTGCAGCATTAAGTGGAAGTAGCTTATTCACACATACCTAATTTATCAAATACTTTTCTTAGATCTTCAATAAAAGGTTTGATAGCTTCCGGCTCATGATTATAGCTGTACGTTACTTTTTTAGGAAGATCGTCAGCAGTAAATATTTGTATCCATTCTGCACCGCCATCCGCACAATCCGGACAACCTATCGTTACCTCAAGTTTTTTGATAGCTTCTAAATCTATGCTCATAGCAAGTATTTTAAAGTCTTCGTAATTGCGACTACATTTTTTCACTTCCATTGATTTATCCCGATGAGGAATAAGCGTTTTTTCTACCTTATCCCGAGTAAATGAAACCTCTTGAATGCAGTAACCGGCGCACATCCCAAAACTGGTACCAAAGCGTATTTCAGTAATTTTTGAGTCTTGATTTGCAAAAGGTTTTTTTAATATGCAGAATGACGTAATAATTGAGAAAAACAAAATTGCTGAGACTTTCATTCAGGTATTTCTTTCAAATCAAAGGTAGAAAAATCAGAAAATGCCTTTGTCTTAAAGAAGGGAATTTTTAATCTCGTTTTTGCATTCATTAAATTGCGCTTCTGACCTTAACCATGAGCTTTCAGAAAGAAATCAAAATCGTTACAACTCACCAGCTTCGTGAAATGAAGGCCAAGGGTGAGCAAATTGCCATGCTAACAGCTTATGATTATTCCATGGCAAAAATCATTGACCTTGCAGGAATAGACATTATTCTTGTTGGAGACAGTGCATCCAATGTAATGGCAGGGAATGAAACAACGTTACCGATTACCTTAGATCATATGATTTGGCATGCGACCTCAGTAGTAAAAGCGGTCAAAAGAGCCTTTGTAGTGGTAGACGTTCCTTTTGGTAGTTACCAGGGAAACTCCTCTGAAGCGCTTAGATCATGTATTCGGATTATGAAGGAATCGGGTGCGCACGCGGTGAAAATGGAAGGTGGCCTTGAAATTAAGGAAAGTGTTCAGCGTGTTCTTTCGGCAGGAATCCCGGTTATGGGTCACTTAGGACTTACTCCTCAATCCATCTATAAATTCGGTACCTATAGCGTCAGAGCTAAAGAAGAGGGAGAAGCAAGAAAATTGAAAGAGGATGCAAAGATTTTAGATGAGCTTGGATGTTTTGGGATAGTCCTTGAAAAAATTCCTGCTAACCTCGCGAAAGAAGTTGCAAATTCCATTGCCATTCCTGTTATCGGAATTGGGGCAGGACCTCATGTAGATGGACAAGTATTGGTTGTTCATGATATGTTAGGGATCACACAGGATTTCAGGCCCAGATTTCTACGTCAATACGCTGACTTAAACCACGTGATGACAAAAGCTTTTAAAAACTATGTTTCGGACGTTAAAGCAAAACATTTCCCAAACGAAAAAGAATCTTACGAATAATCTTAATAAAATACATAAAGACCAATATTAATGGCCAAAATCATTTATACACATACTGATGAAGCTCCGGCTTTAGCCACTAAATCCCTTTTGCCCATAGTTAAAGCATTTACAGGCAAGGCTAGTGTGGAATTAGAAACACGAGATATTTCCCTTGCAGGCAGGATTATATCACAGTTTCCGGATTTTTTAGTAGAAAACCAACAAAAAAAGGATGCTCTTGCCGAATTAGGTGAAATAGCCAAAACTCCCGAAGCAAATATTATTAAACTTCCTAATATCAGTGCTTCCATTCCTCAACTCAAGGCCTCTATTGAGGAATTACAAGCTCAGGGATATGGGTTACCTGACTATCCTGACGAACCCAAGAATGATAGTGAAAAAGACATCAAAGAACGATATGATAAAGTAAAAGGCTCGGCCGTCAACCCTGTTTTACGAGAAGGCAACTCTGATCGTAGAGCGCCTAAAGCAGTTAAGAATTTTGCCAGAAAATTTCCTCATTCCATGGGACGTTGGACAAGTGATTCTCAGTCACATGTGGCAAGCATGCCAGGAGGAGATTTTTACGAGAGCGAAAAATCCACTACGATTACGAGTGAGACCCATGTAAAGATTGTATTTCAGGTAGAGAATCAGAAAACACGCGTGCTAAAAGAACCGATTCCACTCCAATCAGGTGAGGTGATCGATACAGCAGTGATGAATATGTCAAAGCTAAAACAGTTTATCGATCGTGAGATTTCTGATGCAAAAGATAAAAACATTCTTTTCTCACTTCACATGAAGGCCACTATGATGAAAGTCTCTGATCCAATCATTTTCGGAGCGGTGGTAGAGGTGTATTATGAAGAGGTTTTTGAAAAGTATGCTGAGCTTTTCGCGGAACTAGGCGTAGATGCGACCAATGGAATTGGTGATGTTTACAATAAAATTCAGGCATTAGATGAATCTAAGAGAAGCGAGATAGAAGAAGCAATTGAAAAAGTATACGAGTCTCGTCCGGCACTTGCCATGGTAAACTCAGATAAAGGGATCACTAACCTTCACGTACCAAGCGACGTAATCATTGACGCTTCCATGCCGGCAATGATCCGTACCTCCGGACGAATGTGGAATAAAGATAATCAGACCCAAGACACGAAAGCAGTGATCCCGGATAGATCATATTCCGGTGTTTACCAGTCAGTGATAGAAGACTGTAAGGCAAACGGTGCTTACGATCCCACAACGATGGGTAGCGTTCCGAATGTGGGATTGATGGCACAAAAAGCAGAAGAGTACGGATCTCACAATAAGACGTTTCAATTGGATAGGCCTGGAAAAGTTCAGGTTGTGGATTCTAATGGAAATGTGCTGTTGGAACAAGAAGTAGGTGAAGGTGACATTTTCAGAATGTGCCAGGTTAAAGACGCTCCAATTCAGGACTGGGTAAAACTAGCAGTGACCAGAGCCAAGGCTACTAAAGCACCTGCTGTTTTTTGGTTAGATAAATACAGGGCACACGATGCCGAACTGATCAAAAAAGTAGAAGAGTATCTCAAAGATCATGATACATCAGATATAGAAACATATATCATGTCTCCGATTGAAGCCACTAAATTTTCGGTTGAAAGAATCCGCAAAGAAGAAGACACCATTTCAGTTACCGGCAATGTACTTAGGGATTATTTAACAGACTTATTTCCAATTTTAGAAGTTGGAACAAGCGCTAAGATGCTTTCTATTGTTCCCCTCATGAATGGAGGAGGTTTGTTTGAAACAGGAGCTGGAGGTTCGGCGCCTAAACATGTGCAACAATTCAACGAAGAAGGACACCTAAGGTGGGATTCACTCGGGGAATTCCTCGCGTTGGCCGTCTCTTTGGAACACCTTGGAGAAAAAAACAACAACGAACGAGCTAAGCTTATGAGCGAAACACTAGACCAAGCCACTTCCAAACTCTTGGAAGAAAATAAGTCCCCGTCGCGAAAGGTAAAGGAAATTGACAACCGAGGTAGCCACTTCTATTTAGCCATGTATTGGGCAGAGATGCTTGCAAAGCAAGAGCAAGATGTTTCGTTAAAAGAACATTTTACAGAAGTTCATCAAAAAATGGTTGAACAAGAAGACCAAATAAATGAGGAATTAATAGCAGCACAAGGAGAGCCGGTAGATATAGGAGGATATTATCAGCCAGACGAAGAACTTACATCAAAAGCAATGCGGCCCAGCGTAAGCTTGAATCAGATCATAGATTCCATCTAAAATAGAAGTTCAAAACCAGTAATCAGATTGGGGTTTTATTTTTTGGTTTCAAACCTTACGCTGATATACTTATGACTTTACCACGTAGCATATTTTCGATTGCATGATAACGCAGGAAGAATTTACCAAACATATAGCGTCTGTTTTAGACTGGGGAGTGCAAACTGTTCCAAAGCTTACCATTCTGCTCTTTTTTTTCATTGTTGTGCGGAGGTTCATAAAGTTCTTGCTGAATAGGTTCAGAAAATCACTGATAAACCGAGTGAATCGAACCGAAAATCAAATTGAAAATGAAAAAAGAGCAAATACCCTTTTTGGATTATTAAATGGTGTAGCTCTTGCCGCTCTCTGGACTATTTTTATCATGATACTTTTAAAAGAGCTGGGTTTAGATATAAGACCTCTACTCGCAGGGGCCGGTATCTTTGGCTTAGCGGTTGGTTTTGGAGCGCAAGAGCTTGTAAGAGATGGTATATCAGGTTTTTTCCTATTGATGGAAGACAGAATCAGAACAGGAGATGTGATAGTAGTCAATGGTACCGGAGGGTTGGTGGAAGCCATCAATCTGCGCACGGTAACACTCCGTGACTTATCCGGAGTGGTTCATACATTTCAGAATGGAAAAATCAATACGCTTTCCAATATGACTAAAGACTGGTCCGCGATGGTTTTTGATATAGGGGTAGCGTACAAGGAAAATGTAGACAAAGTCATTGAGGTGATACGAGAAGTTGGGGGTAAGCTGCATGATGACACGGAATTCAAAGAAAAATTTGTAGAGCCGATTGAGATTTTTGGGCTAGATAAATTTGATGATAGTGCTGTCGTGATTAAAGCCCGGATTAAAACAAAACCAAGCGCTCAGTGGGCGTTAGGGAGGGAATTCAACAAACGATTAAAAACAGCATTTGATAATGAGGGTATAGAAATTCCTTTTCCCCATAGAACAATCTATTGGGGGGATGATATATCACCGCTTCATCTCAAAAATGACTAAAACAGTAATTGATTTAAGTATTAACCTGATTCAGTTTAGTTTGTAGAACGAATAAGTATCGCTCTATAAGAAAAGGCAAAAAACACGCTTACTGACACCTGCAGCATAGTTTTTTAACAAAACAATGAAGCGAATCTATTTTATACTTTGGAATCAGGTTCTCAATTCCTCAAAAATTCAAATGAATTTTAAACGAATTGAAGGTAAACCTGTGATTTTTATTGCGTTTTCACTAAAATTTCAAAAATAGATTCAATGACCATGTGTGCATCGAAATTTCAAAAAAACACGCTCTACGAGCTAAAAACACCGTTTTCTTTTAAAAGATACTGTTTTCTTAGAGACACTGAGTATTAGTTAGTAGCTAATTTACACTGAATCCTATCTAACTAAAATGTAATCATCTGAAAATCAGAATTTTAAAATTCACTTTTTTTGGTTAGCTCTTAAACGTTACGTCAGCAGCGCAATGCCTTGAAATTCCATCTAACTTCCTCTCAAGTAGCAGTTAATTCAGCTAAGGAGATCCTCGTTCTGGCCATCTGTTTCTTGATAGTAGCAAGCGTTTTCATTTTGATCATTTCCTGATAGCCTTCAGTACCTAAGGGTTGGTAAGCTTCTTTTTTTACCATCATGTTCCAGATCATCACCGCAAGTTTCCTTGCTGTGGCGGTAATGGCTGCACCTCTTCCTTTTTTATAGGCAACCCGCTTGAAAAACCAGGTAAGTGCACCCTCTTTCGTCCGATCGATGGTATGGGCTGCATTTCGAAGCGCTAAAGCAAGCTTGTCACTTCCTTTTGGGGTGCTGCCGGAGATTATTTTCCCACCTGATATCTTGTTGTTGGGCGCCAGTGGGAGAAAAGAGACAAACGCTTTGGCGGAATGAAATGGATCAATACCAGGTCCCCTTTCACCAATGAGGGTGAATACGGTACTCGAACGGATGAATTCAATAGCGAATAAATCTACCCCATAAAACTTATAGCTTAAAGTGGGCAGGTCGAACTTGGGCTGATTCTTTCCTTTGGTTTGTTTTTTGGTGAGCTTCACCTCAGGATCCAATCACCATTAAATTCATAGGCTTGCATGGCTGCTACGGGAAGTTAGCCGCTCTATGTTACTTTTACCATGTCTTGAAATGTGGGTTAATGTAACAAGGAATACTCAGTCTCGAAATTCTGGGAATAACATACTAGAACTTAGAAAGGAGGACTGTAGAAAAAACAACGTACTAAATTTTAATATAGCTACATTGGCTGAATAGGAAAACTATATGCAAGGAAATTTTGACCTTCCTAACATTCAATGATGACATCTTTAAGATCGGAATTGCAGATCTTCTCTATACTTATGGTTAATTCTTGTTTAAAGATTAATTAAATTTCACCATTAAATTTTCTAGAAGCGGATTTAAGTAATCAATCCATTGGGTTTTTCGTTAAAATTACAAATGCGAAGATTTATAACTTTATTTTCAATATTTCTTATTCTTCATTCATGCTCTGTGGAGAAAAGCATGAATAATGCTGAATTTGATGCCGTCATAAATAAGCTTGGAAAATCTCCCTCGAAAAATTCTGTAGAAGAAAACATGATGGTTGGTGATGCTTATCGTCAATCAAACCGGATTGTTGAAGCGGTTCCTTATTATCAGGAAGCGCTAAAAGTAGGAACCTCACAAGAAATCGTGAACGTTTATATTGCTCAGGGCTTGAAAGTGGAGCGAAGATATGAGGAGGCAAAGCAGGTATTGAATGGTTATTTATCTAAGGCACGTAGTGAAAAAGTCAGGGAGTTGGCTGAAAAAGAACTCAATAACTTGAGAAAAATTGATCAGCTTAAAGAAAATAGCAGTTACTACCGAGTAAAAAATTTGAATGACATAAACACTCCAAATGCTGAGTATTCCCCTGTATATAAAAATCAATACCTATATTTTACCACGAACAGAGATGGTGGAAAAATTTACAGAACCACGGGAACCCCATATACAGATATTTATCGTGTGTCTACCAGAGGAGCTAACGTTGAACTGTCTTCATTAAAAGCGCTTGATCCGGTAATAAATCATATGGATACAAATGAAGGTTCAGTGGCTATTTCACCAGATGGCACCTCTATGATTTTTGCCAAAGGGAATGATGGAAAAGCAAAAGGATACAGCGAAGTAAATCTCTTCTTTACAAGATTTAGAAATGGGAGATGGTCGGAACCTGCTCCACTATCGATCAATGTAGCAAATGCCTGGGACTCAGCGCCTGCTTTTAGTCCAGATGGAACTTCACTTTATTTCTCTTCTACTAGGTCTGATGGATATGGTGGTGCCGATCTATACGTGGCTAAGATGAATAGAAGAGGAAGATGGGTCGAAGTAAGAAATTTAGGCCCTGAGATCAACACGGTAGGAGATGAAGTATTCCCCTTTGTCAGTAAAGATGGCAGTTTGTATTTTGCATCAGATGGTCATCCAGGATTTGGAAATTTAGACCTTTTTCAGGCAGTTAGAGAGGGAGGTAAAATCACAATAAAAAATTTAGGTGAGCCTATGAATTCCTCTGCCGATGATTTTAGTCTGTATCAATTCAATCTTACCAGAGGTTTTTTCTCCTCAAATAGAAAAGGTGGAAAAGGAGATGACGACATCTATACCTTTATCAATGATGATCCTGATTTGAAAGTTGTAAATTATTTTCTGACAGGCGTTACTCTTACAGCTGATGATGCTGGTCAGGAAATTATTTTACCGAATACTAAAGTAAGACTTACAACAGATAATGAAGAGATTTTAGACGAAGCATTTACCGGAGGTGATGGTCAGTTTAATTTTCGGGTTTATCCAGAAGAGCAATACGATCTTATAGGTGAGAAAACAGACTATTTCACTACTAGAAAAGGTTTTAGTACGGTTGGTAAATCAGTTGATAAATCAACTTTGACGGAAGAGGTTACTAATATCACTTTCGAGATAAAAATCATGATGGAGCCAATAGTGTTAGAGAAAGCGATCGTATTGAACAATATCTACTATGATTTAGATAAAGATAATATCAGATCGGATGCGGCAATTGTTTTGGATAGTTTAGTACAGATCATGAATGATAACCCGGAGATTTATATAGAACTTGGATCGCATACAGATGCTCGTCAAACAGATGCGTACAATATGGATCTTTCCAGAAGACGTGCTCGGTCTGCAGTAAATTATATTATAGATCAAGGTGTTAGCTCTGATAGGGTCGTCGCAAAAGGATACGGAGAAACTCAACTTCTTATTAAAAACGCTCAAACTGAAGTACAACACCAGAAGAATAGGCGCACGGAATTTAAAGTACTCCGCTACAATCCTAAAATCGGAAATAAAGATTTAGTACCCGATGAGCAAGTAGATGAGTATGACAGATTCTTTCAGGATACCGAGGAAGGAAATGGATAAACGCTTTGCCTTGCTTGCAAAAAACCCATGACCAATCGCTATTCTCAGCGAGGCGTATCTTCCGATAAAGAAGAAGTCCACCATGCAATTAAAAACATTGATAAAGGCCTCTTCCCTACAGCCTTTTGCAAGGTTGTAGAAGATATAGGCAATGATCCGGAGTATTGCACAATCATGCATGCTGACGGAGCAGGTACCAAGTCTTCGTTAGCCTACATTTACTGGAAGGAAACCGGTGACTTTAACGTATGGAAGGGTATTGCACAAGATGCAATTATTATGAATATAGACGATCTGCTTTGTGTGGGTTGTATTTCTGATATTTATCTGTCCTCCACGATTGGAAGAAACAAACGTTTAATACCTGGGGAGGTCATTTCCGAGATTATTAACGGGACTGAGGAAGTCTTACAAATGCTTAAAGAGCATGGGATAGATATCAGATCTACAGGGGGAGAGACCGCAGATGTGGGTGATTTAGTAAAAACTATCATTGTTGATAGTACAGTAACAGCAAGGATGAAACGGCAAGAAGTGATCAATAATGCCAATATTCGGATTGGTGATTTGATTGTAGGCCTTTCGTCTTACGGCCAAGCTAGCTATGAACAAGAATATAATGGAGGTATGGGAAGTAATGGCTTAACTTCCGCTCGGCATGATGTCTTTTCTAAAGCATATGCTCACAAATACCCCGAAAGCTATGATGAAGAAGTTCCTGAAGACTTAGCATATATTGGCTCCATGAAGTTGACCGATCCGGTTGATAATGTTCCTTTGGATGCAGGCAAGTTAGTTCTGTCACCGACCAGGACGTATGCTCCAATCATTCGGTCCATACTTAGGGAAATGCGCTCTCAAATTCATGGAATGATACACTGTAGTGGAGGAGCACAAACGAAGGTTCTACATTTTGTGGATCAAAACCGGATTGTGAAAGATAATTTGTTGCCGATACCTCCTTTATTTCAACTGATACAAGCGGAGAGTAATACCGACTGGAGAGAAATGTATAAGGTTTTCAACATGGGTCATCGAATGGAAATTTATGTAGCAGAAGAGTCTGCAGACGAGATCGTTGAAATTTCAAAATCTTTCAATGTAGATGCTCAGATAATTGGTCGTGTGGAACCTTCGGATCATAAAGAGCTCATTATTCGAACTCAACATGGAATCTTTCGGTATTGACTTTATGCTGATCAAAACAAGGCAACTTGCCTAGGAAGTGTTAATGCAACCTTTGAAGGATTGGTTCTGCCCAAGCCTGTACGAAATTTTTAATTCTCATTGATATTTTCTTCTTATTGCAAAAGATTTCAGCTCAAGAAAAGCAGTAGTTGTTGTGAAGTTTTTATTTGCTTATAACATCAGAAATCCTGACCCGACGTAAAAATCAATGTCGAAAAAACACCATAATAATTGACAGAAATTTCTCTTTTTAAACTATAGGGGCACCTCTAAAAACCCACTTTCAATTTTTGAGATGATCTTTTTTCCTGATACTTCGTTATCAAAATACTTATTTAACGCTGCTAAACTCCGTTTTTGACGTCTTGTCTCAGAAAAAAACGCTACCTCAAATTCTTGAATTGAGTTTTTAGAGGTGCCCTATAAAAGATGTTTTTGAACTTAAAATAATACAGGATTACGACAAATGGATTTACGAGACACACCTATTTGAGAAAATTTAAGGAGTCGAGTCAGGATTTCTGAGCATGTTTTTCAACTCATATATCAATGTCGTTTAGTTAAGCATTTATTTTCATAGTGGTTTATAATTTTGATCATAAGATCTCTTGGGTTTGTGTAGCCTTGGGTTCGATCGGTCGGGACGTACAATTTCTCTGGTGTGATAAACCATGCTATCGAATGCTTCGATGGGGTCTCTGATTCTTTTTCTTCCTAAAAGAGGCACGACCATATCCACCATAGTGGCCAGTGCATGGGTTCGGTTGATTTTCTGGTCATGCTTTCGACCTTCCCCGGCTTTGAATTCCTGGCGCACCTTTTCTTCGATAGGGTGCGCAAAAGCCGCACACATGGT
>JBCDKO010000094.1:0-16848 GCA_038746525.1 Bacteroidota bacterium | reverse complement strand
TCGGATTGAAGGAGCAACTTCTCTTCTTATAAGCATGGCTACTTCTTGTTCCAGCTTATTTACCTGAGAAGAAAGCGCTTTTACTAGTTGCTGTAGTGATTCAAGATTGAGTGCTGTAAAGTCCGGGTGTGATCTGGTTTCTAAAAGATTATTTCCTTTGGAAGGGCAATACCAGAATATTTTCTCGAAATTACAAATGGCTGAATAGTAACAATTTATACGTTATGATCGATAAAAGACTAATAGTCAATAGCAAATAATTTCCTTACTTTTGTAGATCTCAAAAAGCAAGCATTTATATAGGCATGGCACTAATAGGAATTTTGCGAAACAAGATGGGAAAAATAGTGGTAGGAGCAATCATGGTCACAATGATAGCTTTTATTGGCACTGATCTTATAGGTAATTCCACTATTCTTGGTGGAGGTCCGAACCAGGAAATAGCAGAGATGGCAGGTGAAACTATCAGCAACACGCAATTCCAAGATAAGGTTGATGAACTTTCTTATAATTTTGCTCTAAATACCGGAAGAAACCCAGTACAACAAGAAATAGAACAAATTAGAATTCAGGCTTGGAACGCTTTATTATTAGATGAGGTGTATCAAAAACAATTTGAACAACTGGGATTGGTTGTGACCAGTGACGAGCTGATAGATATGGTGCAAGGTGCAAACATCACTTCACAGATAAAACAATTTTTTAGAAATCAAGAAACGGGAACGTTTGATAAATCTAATGTGACCAATTTTCTTGCCTCCTTACAGCAGGCACAACCTCAACAAAGAAACGCATGGATTACTTTTGAGCAGTCGCTAATTCCTAATCGTTTAGTTGAAAAATATAGCAATCTTTTAGCGAAAACCAACTACATAACTAAGTATGAAGCACAAGAAGAATACATCAACCAGAATGCAAATTTTAGTGTTAGTTATGTTTTTGTCTCTTTTCTAAGTGTTTCTGATACTATCGTATCTATATCTGAGAATGAGCTTAAAGGTTACATCGATAGTCATCAATCTCAATTTCAAAGAGATGAGACCAGAAGTTTGGAATATGTTTCTTTCTCAATCGTTCCTTCAGCAGGGGATTCATCATTAGTTCAACAAGAAATTATTGATTTAAGAGAAGAAATAGCGACTGCGGGTAATGATTCGTCGTTTGTAAGCATTAATTCTGATGACCCTTATTCATTCATTACCTACGATAATGACAACCTTCCCGATTCTCTCCAAGGTAAGAAGATAGGATACATCACTGAACCCGCTGTTGTAAACGGAGCATATGAGTTTTACAAATTATCAAGAATAGATAAGATTTCAGCTGATAGTTCCTTATATAGAGTTGGAAAGGTTAGAAAAGATATTAGTTTGTATATCTCAGACGAGACGATCAATGAAGCATATCGCAAAGCAGACCGCTTTGCTGCCTCTGTAGGAAATCTTGAAGAATTTAAAAATTTGGCCAAAGATCAAGGACTTAGTATCAATAAAGGAACAGGTATAGATAAAAATGCGCAAAGAGTGGGAAGGTTGACAGATGCAAGAACGTTAGTTCTTTGGTTATACAATGAGGGTGAAATAGGAGCGATATCTGAGGTGAAAGAAATAGGCGATCAATATATTGTAGCAGCTATGACAGCACTGCAAGAGGAAGGAGTTGCCAACCTTGAAGATGTGCGAAATGAAGTAGAAAGAAAAGTAAGGAATGAGAAAAAGGCAGAAGTGATTATCTCTAAACTAAACGAGCTAGATGCTTCTGATACAGAATCTATTGTGATTGCATATGGGGACGGAGCAAAAAACGGAAAAGCTGATTTTCAACTCTTCTCGAATAATATTACTGGTATTGGTTATGCTCCGGAGGTAGTAGGGTTGTCCTTTGCTTTAGACGAAGAGGAGATGACCAGGGCATTTACAGTTCAGGATGGTGTTGTTTTAATAGAGCTAACTGGAAAAGACATCCCTGAAGATTTAGAAGATTATTCTTCCTATACAGTTCAGGTTTCTCGCAAGCGGTTAGGATCAAATTCGCTTTTGGCAGATTTCCCCCTCTCTTATTTTAGAATTTTTATCTCTAGAAAAATAGATAATGCGCTTAAGGAGTTTGCAGAAATTGAAGATATGAGATATAAGTTCTTTTAAGGAAAGATCAGGAAAATTTTAAAAGTAATTTCAGTAAATCAGAAAGGTTTTTTCTGTTCTGACAGAGATGAATTAAATCTTGCTGTGATACGGTTTTGACCAACCCGGATTTCTCAAGAATAATGTTCTATTTCAAACAAGTAATTGATTCCATTAAACATCACCCTGATCGTTAAATAGATTTAGCACGCTCCCAGTATTCATTCATCTCTTTTAGCGTCATCTCCCCTAGGTTTTTCCCGTTCTTTTTAGATTCAGATTCAAGGTATTGAAAGCGCTTAATAAATTTTTTATTTGTCCGTTCAAGGGCTTCTTCAGGATTTATGTTCACAAACCTAGCGTAATTGATCAAAGAGAAAATAAGATCACCAAACTCACCCACTTGTTTTTCCTTGTCTTTCTCTTCCTGAAACTCCCTCATCTCCTCTTGAACCTTCTCCCATACCTGATCTTGATTATCCCAATCAAACCCTACTCCTTTCACTTTTTCTTGTATGCGCATAGCTTTCACCAAAGCAGGCAACGATTTTGGAACTCCACCCAAAACAGATTGCTTGCCCTTTTCCTTCAATTTGATTTTTTCCCAATTGGCTTTGACAGCTAATTCGTCCTCCACATTCACATCTCCGTAAATGTGTGGATGCCGTCTTATAAGTTTTTCGCAAACCTGATTCAACACATCAGCCAGATCAAAAGAATTTTGTTCGCTTCCAATTCTGGCGTAAAAAACCAAGTGCAACATGAGGTCGCCAAGCTCTTTTTTTACTTCTTCCAGATCGTCTTCCATAATTGCATCAGATAGCTCAAAGGTTTCTTCAATGGTTAGGTGTCGTAAGCTCCTCATGGTTTGTTTTTTATCCCATGGACAGTTCTCCCTAAGCTCATCCATGATAGTCAATAATCGATCAAATGCTTCAATTTTGGCTTTGCGATTTAGATCTGGTATAGATGATGGTTTTTTCATTTTAAAATGAATTCTCAAACAATCCTTTTTGTTATGTTCGAATACAGTAGCAAATTGTTTAATTTTAAATTAAAACTGTAAGTAAATGCAAGTTGTATTATTAGGAATTGGAATTTTTGCTTTGTTTTTTATCGGACTCTCTGTTAGGATCTTTCTCAAAAAAGATGGAGAATTTAAGGGCACCTGTGCGTCACAAAATCCTTATTTAAACAAAGAAGGTGCATCTTGTGGCTTTTGCGGAAAAACGGTTAAACCCGGGCAAGACTGTACAGACTCAGATTCAGAAGTGAATAAAGTTTTAGCCAAGTTCTGACTAAGTAAAGTTTTTCACTTTTCCCGGGATTTTCTATCTTCGCGCACCATTTTGAAAAGATAATCACCTTGACACTTATCAAATCAATTTCAGGCCTTCGCGGAACGATTGGAGGGAAGGCTGGAGAAAATTTGTCTCCATTAGATGTGGTTAAATTCTCAGCAGGTTACGGTACATGGCTGTTAGAAGAAAGTGAATCATCTACGGTAGTAATTGGGAGAGATGCTCGTCCCTCAGGCGTTTCATTCGCTCAGTTGGTAGCCAATACACTGGTTAATCTCGGCATTAATGTGATAGACTTGGGTCTAAGTACCACCCCTACAGTAGAGCTAGCAGTGTTAGCAGAAAAAGCCCAAGGTGGTATCATGCTTACCGCTAGCCACAATCCCGCGGGGTGGAATGCTTTGAAATTACTTAATAATAAAGGTGAATTGATCGCGGCAGAAGAAGGGAAAAGAGTACTCAAATTATCTGATTCGAATGTTGTGTTTGCTACGAGTCATAAATTCGGAAAGTATCAAACGAATGATTCGTATATTCAGTATCATATTGACCATGTTTTAAACCATGAATTGGTAGATGTAGGTGTAGTAAAGGATGCTAAATTGAAGGTCGTTGTAGATGCAGTGAATAGCACTGGGGGCATATCAGTTGTTCCCTTATTAAAGCAACTAGGGGTTGAAGTAAAAGAATTGTATTGTGAGCCAACGGGAAATTTTCCACATGATCCAGAACCTCTACCCGAAAACCTGCAACAGATAAAAAACGAAATAAAAAATGGGCAATATGATCTTGGGATTGTGGTAGATCCGGATGTAGATCGACTTGCATTGATAACAGAGGATGGTGAAGTATTTGGTGAAGAATATACACTCGTAGCGGTCGCTGACTATGTGCTAACTCATAAAAAAGGAAATACTGTTTCAAATCTTTCTTCTAGTAGGGCACTAAAAGATATTACAGAAAAGCACGGATGCGAATACAGTTCCTCTGCTGTAGGAGAAGCGCACGTTGTAGCTAAAATCAAAGAAATCGAAGCAGTGATTGGGGGCGAGGGGAACGGAGGAGTTATTGTGCCAGAGCTTCATTACGGAAGGGATGCCCTTGCTGGTATAGCTTTATTTTTAACTCATTTAGTTAAATTTGGTAAGAATGCATCCATACTGAGAGCCAGCTATCCTAATTACTACATGTCAAAGAACAAAATAGAACTTGCTCCAGACATTGACGTGGATCACGTATTGGACACCATCGAAAGAAAATACAGGAACAATCCCATCAATACAATCGATGGTGTAAAAATTGAATTTGACAAGGAATGGGTACATTTAAGAAAGTCCAATACAGAACCGATTATTCGCATTTTTGCAGAATCAGAAAGTCAGAATACCGCAGAGCATTTAGCTCAAAAGCTAATTGCAGATATAAAAGAATTGATTTCGTAGCCTGGGTTTGTTATATTTATAGTAATGAAGAATGAAGATAAAGTAGTAGAACTCCTTTCAAAAATGGTGCATAAGCAAGACCTCTTTGTTGAAGAAATGATAGGAATAAAAGCAGAAACGGGGGGAATAAAAGAAGAGATAAAAAGGATTGCTTCTATACAAGAAAGGCAAGAAGAGCTGATGTATAAACTCTTGGAAATCATGGATGACGGCGTACCTGAATTCGATCAGATAATAGATATAGAAAATTTGAAGGATGGATCCGTTTTTTTAAAAAGACATCAGTAATTAATGAATGTTTACCTAGATAATGCAGCCACCACTCCATTAGATGAGGAAGTGTTTGAAGCGATGAAACCTTATATGCTGGAGCATTTTGGCAATCCCTCGTCTATTCATGCTCATGGAAGACAGGTAAGGAGCGCCATCGAGAGGTCACGAAAAAAAGTAGCAGAACTATTAAATGCCTCTCCTGCGGAAATTTTCTTCACCTCAGGCGGAACAGAAGCTGATAATACAGCAATTCTCTGCACAATAAGCGAAAAAAATATAAAACACGTCATTACCTCCAAAATTGAGCATTATGCAGTCCTCCATACAGTTCAAGCTATCGAAAAACGTGGAGTTAACGTCACCTATTTAACTCTTGATGATAAAGGAACAATTGACTACGCACATTTAGAAGATTCGCTGAGGTCCAATCCCAAATCGCTAGTGACGCTAATGCATGGAAACAATGAAATTGGAAATCTTCTTCACATTGAAAAAATAAGTAACTTATGTAAAGAATATGATGCGATTTTTCATTCTGATACTGTTCAAACTATAGGGCACTATACGCATAATTTGGAAGAACTAAAACTTGACTTTGCTGTAGGATCTGCACATAAATTTCATGGACCAAAAGGAATTGGTTTTCTGTATATCAATCACAAGAATAAAATTCATCCTTTTATTTATGGTGGTGCGCAAGAAAGAAACATGCGAGGAGGCACTGAAAACCTATGTGGTATTGTAGGATTGGCCAAAGCATTGGAAATAGCCTATGCAGGGATGGAAGATCATAAACAACATATTGAAGGTTTGAAAATAAGAATGATCAAAAAGCTTCAGCAAAAAGTGGATGGTGTAGCTTTCAATGGAGTATCAGATCAACTAGACAAAAGTTTATATACTGTCCTTAATGCATGTATACCCTCTTCTGAAGATAACGAAATGCTTCTTTTCAATTTAGATATTGAAGGCATCTCGGTTTCAGGTGGAAGTGCTTGTTCTAGTGGTTCAAGTATAGGGTCACATGTCTTAGCGGAGCTAAAGAGGGATCAAAGCAGAGGTGCCCTCCGTTTTTCTTTTAGTAAAAAGAATACATTTGAAGAAGTAGATTATACTGTAGATAGACTGGCTGGTCTGCTTCAACCTCAAATAGCAAGAGATGAGAATAATTGGACAAACTCTTTCAACTAAAGATTTAATTCATGTTATTCCCAGACTACTTATCGTGATCATCATTGGTCAGACACTTCCATTTAAATATTTAGGTCACGAGGAGAGTGTCTGGATTTTTACTCAGATGGGCTGGGAACCTTGGGGTCGCTATTTTATCGCCATTGTGGAAACCATTGCGATGTTTCTACTCTTATCCGGATGGTATATCATAGGAGCGATTATCACCCTGAGCATCATAAGCGCAGCTAATTTTCTTCATTTTACTAGATTGGGAATTAATGTAAACGGAGACGGAGGCCTTCTTTTTTCACTCAGTGTCATCATTATCATTTGTTCGCTTATTATTGTTTTTCATTGGAATAAAATGCGCACACAGTCTGGCGTTGCAAAATTTGATTTTGAAGTGAAACTCGAGGAAGAAGAATAGATATATTGAAGTAGGCACTTAATAAATATTTAATTTTTGATGGCGGTATTTTTAGTTAAAATACTGTTTCCCAGTAACTTAAAGTAATATTTAACGATCAAAATCATGGAGAAAAAATACCAAAGCCTTACCCAAAAACATCTTTTATCGTTTAAAAAGGGGAATTTCCGTCAATTATTATGATGTTTTTGTGACATTGATTTTTACTTCGGGTCAGGAGTTCTGAATGTACTAAGTGGCCATTAATTAGTGTCTCTAAGAAAACAGTATCTTTTGAAAGAAAACAATGTTTCTAGCTCAAAGAGCATGTTTCACGAGATTTCGATGTACAAATAGGTCATTGAATCTATTTTGAGACATTCTAATCAAATCACGATCAAATCACAGGTTCACTTTCGATTCATCCAAAAGTCATAGGAGTTTTTAAAAAATTTGATAAATCAATTTTAAAGTGTAAAATAAATTCGATTGCATTTTTCTCTAAAAAGCTACGCTGTAGGTGTCAGTAACGTTTTTTTGGTCTTTTCTTACAGACACTAATTATTTGAAACAAGTGTTTTCAAGCATTCAACCCACTTATCTTCGTTATTTAGACTCGGAACCAAATCCCATTTTTCTCCCCCTTCTTCTAAAAAATTTTCCTGGTATTCTTGACCAACTTCAATGGTTGTTTCCAAACAATCAGACACAAACGCAGGTGAGAAAGCTAATACTTTTTTGACTCCCTTATCTGCCAATTCTTTTAAGACGTCTTCAGTGTAAGGCTTTACCCACGGATCTCGACCGAGTCTGGATTGAAAACAGACCGTATAATCCTCTTTTTTTATTTCAAGCTTTTCTACAACCAAGCGAGTTGTTTCAAAACACTGGGCTCGGTAACAAAAGCGGTTTTGTTCATTTAAAAAACCACAGCATTTCCCAAGTTGACAATAGTTTCTGTAAGAGGCTTTCCTTATTTGTCTTTCTGGCAATCCATGATAACTAAATATAAAATGCTCATAATCCCCAACTTCTAATAATTTTCTTCCTTGATCTACAACAGTATCAATAAAAAGCTCTTCTTCTAAAAACTGGGATGTGAATTTAATGTCTGGAATTATTTGCCATTTTTTTGTGATTTCCATCACTTTATCTATGACTGAGCCAGAGGTAGCAGAAGCATATTGAGGAAACAAAGGGATTACATGTATACTTGCGACACGTTCTTTAAATTCTTCAAGTACCGATTTTAATGAAGGACTTTGATACCGCATAGCGAATTTGACGATGTAATCTTCATTTAGCTTTTTCTGAAGTAAATGAGTAATATCTTCTGTGTAATATTTCAAAGGGGAACCTCTCTCATCAAAGAGTTTTCGATACTCATTGGCAGATTTTGGAGCGCGAAAAGGAGCAATAATGCCATTAACAAGCAACCATCTAGGGAATGAGGGAATATCCACCACGCGCTTATCCATTAAAAATTCTCTTAAGTACTTCCTAACATCTGAGGTTTTAGTTGAGTCAGGAGTTCCTAAGTTGACCAATAATACACCTTTTTTCTTTTTCATAAAATATGAGCTTCCCAGATCACCGTACCATAAACCACGAAACGTAAAAATCTAAATAACGAAAACCAAAGATACTTTTTAAATGCATAATGGACTGAACCTACAAGCATTGCAATTCCTGAGAAAGGAAGCGGAGTTAACGCTGCAACAACTACCAAAAAACCACCGTAGTTATTTAAATGTTTTTCAAATTTCCCAAAAACACGCTTCTTCATCTGTTTATAGAATTGAGTGTTTTTTAGATAGGTGCCAATCCCAAAACCTATAATTCCTGCTATGTAAGAAATGCAAGATAACGCAATGATGTTACTAACATAATTCCCTAGTATTTCGCTTCGCAAAGACCAAATCATAAAAAACTCTGGCGGGATAATACCAAAAATTACCTCTGAAGCGAGAAAGATAAAATAGATGACTGTAGGTTTGTTATAAAAAGGGCCAAGTACACTTTCTAGGGTGAAATCATAATTTTTCCTTAAATAAAGATAACCTACGACTATCACTGCCAGCCATAAAAACCCTCTTAAAAGGTTTCTTATTAAGAATCGATTTCGATCTGGTAAGGGTTTTGGATCTTTTTTAGACATGAAGAAGATAATTTAAACCTGCGAAATTATTGTTCGTTCTCCTGGTTTTCTAATTTTCTTGAAGATTTGAATTTATTAGAATATACAATCTAGATGGATCTTTTTAGCGAGGTATACTTGTCATGAAATTGAATAAACATGATATTCGTGGCACCGTTTAGTCGATTAATAGCATCAACAATTCCCTTCGTTTTGGGACGATGCTAAAACTGAAATAATTGGAGGATCGCTCTTTTTGAGACCCTCTCATGTTTTTATTACTTCAGTTTTTCTCTTTAACTCATTTATAGTATTTATAATGTATTTTCCAAATTCTTGCATTAGGCTTCCTAGATTTTGAACCTCTCAGCTTGTAATATTCTTTTAGTGGTAAAGCGCCTTTATGAGAGGAAATAGCGCCTATCCTACCTTCCCATTCTCAAGTAGAAATAGACAATTCCATGTTTTCTGCTAAGTAGGGTTTTCATTCAAAGCTTTTATATCGGTCAAAACAATACATTGATCCATTTCTGGCGATATTAATTATGCGATTTGATAACTTCATCCTCGTGAAAAAAAAATGGGTTCTAAAAGCGAATCAGGACAAAAAAAGAGTAAAAGAACTAAGCAAGGCTATAAATATTAATCAATATTTGGCTAAAATTCTTTTGCAACGGGGGGTTAGTTCATTCGATGAAGCAAAAGACTTTTTTCGTCCCTCACTCGACCATCTTTATGATCCTTTCCACATGAAGGATATGGATAAAGCAGTCAACAGGCTAACAGATGCAGTTTTTAGCAATGAGAAAATTCTTATTTATGGGGATTATGATGTAGATGGTACCACTTCAGTAAGTCTGATGTATTTATTTTTAAGTGAATTTTCAAACAGCCTTAATTACTATATCCCGGATCGGTACACGGAGGGTTATGGCATCTCCGAAAAAGGAATCAGCTATGCAATCAAAAATGATTATTCACTTATTATCACATTAGATTGTGGCATTAGAGCAATAGATCGGGCAAAACAGGCAATTCATGGAAATGTCGACCTCATTATTTGTGATCACCACCTTCCCGGAAAAGAACTGCCTGAAGCTCTTGCGGTATTAAACCCTAAAAGGCTAGACTGTACTTATCCATTTAAAGAACTGTCTGGTTGTGGGGTAGGGTTCAAGCTTTTACAAGGCTTTTGTCAACAGAATACCCTTGACAAGAAAAAAGTATTTAAGTACCTAGACTTAGTAGCAGTCAGTATCGCAAGTGACATTGTACCAATAGTTGATGAAAATAGAATTCTCGCCTATTATGGATTGAAAAAGCTAAATGAAGATCCATCAGCAGGACTGAAATCACTGATTTATGTAAGTGGCAAGAAAAGTACATTTAAAGTATCAGATGTGGTTTTTTCTATTGGTCCAAGAATAAATGCAGCTGGAAGGTTGTCACATGCAAAAGAGTCTGTTAGGTTGCTGATCAATGAAGAAGGTAAATCGGATCAATTTGCAACTCACCTCAACACTCGCAATAATGAGCGGAGAGAATTTGATCAGAATATCACGTCTGAAGCCCTTGGGCTAATTGGAGAATTCGCTGAAGAACGAAAATCTACGGTCTTGTTTAAGCAAGACTGGCACAAAGGGGTCATTGGAATAGTAGCTTCGCGATGTATTGAACATTATTACAGACCCACTATTATTTTGACTGAATCCAATGGTAAAGCGACCGGATCCGCAAGATCTGTGGAAGGGTTTGACGTATATGAAGCCATCGCGAAGTGCTCAGATTTATTAGAACAGTTTGGAGGACATACACATGCTGCAGGGTTAACACTTCCTATTGATAATGTTGAAAAGTTTATTGAAAAATTTGAAGCAGTTGTAGGTGAGACTATTTTGCCAGAACAATTAATCCCTAAAATTAATATAGATACAGAGATACCACTTTCTTATCTCAATTTTAAAACCTATAATATTATGAGCCAGATGGCTCCATTTGGCCCTCAAAATTTAGCACCTCTCTTTGGAACAAAAAATGTAATCATTAACGAGATGCCAACAGTAATGAAGGAAAAACATATAAAAGGGTTTCTGTATGAAATATTTGGTACGAAATTATATGAATTTATTGGGTTCGGTTTAGCTGAAAAAATAGTGAGTCTGAAAGTGGGCGAGCCATTTGATATTGCCTATCACCTAGAGGAGAATAATTATTTGGGTAATCGCACGCTGATATTAAACTTAAGAGATATTCGATTTGATGCATAACTTACAATTCTACTTATGGAACTCCGTGCGGAACACCTGATAAAAAAGTATAAGAAAAGAAAAGTAGTCAACGACATCTCTGTTAGGGTTAATCAGGGAGAAATAGTTGGATTGTTAGGGCCTAACGGCGCAGGCAAAACCACTTCATTTTACATGATTGTTGGTTTGATAAAGCCTAATGAAGGCCATATTTATCTCGATGATGAAGATGTTACTAATCTTCCAATGTACCGTCGTGCTCAAAAAGGAGTGGGGTATCTGGCTCAAGAAGCTTCGGTTTTCAGAAAACTGAGCGTAGAAGATAATGTGCTTTCTGTACTAGAAATGACGAATCTGTCTAAAAAAGGACAAAAGGAGAAAATGGAAAGCCTGCTTGAGGAATTTAGTTTAACCCACGTAAGGAAAAACCTGGGACAGGTATTGTCAGGGGGTGAACGGAGAAGAACGGAAATAGCTAGAGTTTTAGCTGTAGATCCAAAGTTTGTTTTGCTAGATGAGCCATTTGCAGGCGTGGATCCTATAGCCGTAGAGGAGATCCAAACGATTGTAGCTCAACTTAAAAATAAAAATATCGGTATTCTTATCACCGATCACAACGTTAATGAGACCCTTTCTATCACAGATAGGGCTTATCTTATGTTCGAAGGAAAACTTTTAAAAGCAGGGTCAGCTGAAGAGCTAGCAAACGATGAACAGGTTCGCAAAGTCTATTTAGGAAAGCACTTTGAGCTCAAACGGAAAATCTAAATTTGATATCTTCTTCAAGTGATGTAAGTGCCTTTGCCAATACATTTATCCAGTGAATTCTATTCCCTTAAACTCGCATTTACCACAAGGAGTAGCGGATTGGTTTACAGTAGTTTAATATTCAAAACAATCACGAGAGTGGGCATTTCCATTTCTTCCGGTCAATTGAATAATATCTTGATCCATGGGCCTGAAAGATTCGATCAGGAACAAGAAGCCTTGCTCCTCTCGGCTAAACTCTATAGTCCTTCTCTGCAGGTCTATGACACCGGAGCACGACATAATGGGAAAAATGGCTACGCTACTTTTATCGGGAATGAATGTTTTTCTTATTTCAAGAGTACGGAGTCAAAAAGTAGAATCCATTTCCTGGAACTGCTTCCCGGAGACCCCAGCTACTTGCTCAATGAGCAGGGGTACCACTACCTCACCAAGCAGTCACCGGCACCTAAGTACCTCACCGCCATCGCTGCGATAAAAGATCAATGGTTCACCGATCGGCCATCTTTCCAGGCTGCTTTGGAAACAACAGGGATTCACCAACCCTATGCGGTCAAAACCATCACCGAGGCCGCACTCTTAGGTGCGCTTATGGAAAAGGGAATGGCCAAGGATATGGTCTTCTTAAGTGATGATGTCGGACAGTTCACTATCCTTACTCATGCTTTATGTTGGATACATGTAGAAAGAAACTTGCAAAAGATCCATACCTACACCCCCTCCCAGCGGCAAACACTCGATCAGCTACTCACAGCTTTCTGGAAACTTTATCAACGACTCCAAACCTACTCAAAACACCCTCATCCCACCACCCAAAAGCGCATCGAAGCCGATTTTGATCACCTCTCCAACGGGCAAACCGAATGGATCGCCCTGAAAAAAGGACTGGACAAACTCAAAACGTATAAAGAAGAACTGCTTATCTGCCTTGACTATCCAGCCACTCCCCTACACAATAACCAGAGCGAAAGGGATATCAGAGAGTATGTGAGACAATCTCACTGAATGATATAGTAGCGGATAGAGAAGGCTACATTTTAGCTTATCTCTCAAATGAGAATCAAGAGGCGGTGAATGTTCACTTTGATGATTTTATGGTATATCATGGGAAGACGAATGTGGTGAGTGCTGATTCTTACTACCCCTTCGGAGGGCAATTTGGAAACTACGAACGAACAGCTTCTATACCTCAAAGATTTGGTTTTAATGGTAATGAATGGATGCCGGAATTAAACTTGTATGACTTCAACGCAAGAACATACGATCCGTGGATTCCACGTTTTTTATAAGTTGATCCAATGGCGGATGAGAGAGAATGGCTGAGTCCTTACAACTTCTCTCAAATGAATCCTGTAAATAGAGTTGACCCTTCGGGTATGCTAGATGACTGGTACACAGATGCTGGTGGTGAGCTAGTTTATGATGAGAATATCACCAGCCAAGCGGATTTGGATGCAGCAGGAATAGAAGGAACATATCAAGGTCAAGAAGGCTTTGCTGTAAATGAGCAGACAGGAGATTTACAACACTATCAATCAGATGGTACTATAGTAGAAGCTCCTATGACAACTGGTAAAGATGTTACCGTTTATGGAAACCCGATAGAGGCTGCTGTTTATTAAGGAAGAAGAGATTTTGTTATTGGCGCTGCTCAGTTGAGTACAGAGATTGTAGGAAAAGCCGGAACGGGTATTTCTATAGTAGGATATGGGGCTGCCTTTATACCTGGCGCTCAACCGATAGCAGGCGGATTAATTGCAACCGGTAATACGTTATCTACTGTTTCAAGCGGTATATCAGCTGGCTTAAATTTTTATGAAGGTGATTACACACTAGGGGCATTAAATCTAGGAAATGCTATTGTGCCAGGTAGATTTTCAAAAGGAGTTTCTTCAATGGCTAATAAAGGTCAGTTAACTAGACAAGGAGGAAATATTTTGAACGGTGGGATCAACGTTAAATCTAGTGTTGCAGACTTCATGATTAATAGAAAAGACTAAAGAGTGCATTTAGAATATTTAATTATTGGAATAATACTTTTGATATACGGTGTTTGGTCTTCGATAAACCTTTATAAGCAAAAGAAAGAAGATCAAACACCGTTTGATGTGAGTGTTGGAATAGGGACTTTGTTTAGTCTGATAGGAGGTATATGGTTAATAGTAGTTTCTTTTAGTTAAGGCAAGATTATTCGAATGAATAGCTCACACTTAACTTCATTTTTACATATTCTCCATTTTTCTTTCCAGGAATCCAGGGACAACTATTGTTAAGTGCCTTAATTACGATTTGGTTTAAAACATCAGGAGTGCTTGAAGTGGCGCGAATATCATCAACCTTGCCGTCTAATGTTATAGAATAGGAAAGGACGACAGTACCCTTTAAGTCATTTTCTTTAGCTTCCGTTGAAGATGTGATTAAGTTATTTAAATGTTTATCGAGTCCTGATTTACCGTTGAAATACTTTGGCCATACCAAATTTTGACTAGGTAAATTGGGCATACTAATTACACTTTGATAATCGTCATTAGCTTCTAGTTCAACGAAATCTGTTTGAGCATATAACCAAAAAGTATTTATGCACATTGCAAGAGCAAGAATCCCTCTCATGAATAGACCTGTTTAGCTTTAGCATCTCTGATGGACATATCAATGAAATAAAATACTTTCTCCTGGATGTCAGCAGGAAGCCTCTGAATCTCTAGCACTCGTTTAAGAGTGGTCTTGTCCAACTGCTCATCAGCAGCACCGACCAGATAGTCCAGGGATACATTGAGAAAGTCCGCCATCTTGGCGGCCACTTCAATAGAGGGCTTCATCTCGTCCCGTTCGTAACGCCCAATTACCGGCCCCTTCGTGCTAAGGTATTTTGCCAGTTCTTCCTGGGAGATGCTCTTCTTTTTACGTGCTTCTAACAGCCTGCTTCCAAAACTCATAAGTACTTGATAAAACTTAAAATCCAGTGAAAGATTAAATTTATTTAATGTATAAGTGCTAATCAAATCTTAAAAGTCTTGCGGAGTGAAATTGAAAGATTGAATTTGAAACTTATAAGTACTGAAAAAATATTTTTACATGGAAAGCAGACTTGATACAACCAACTCCGACCACATCACTTACGAACACCCACCCTTAGACATTGCAGTGCCAGGGGGAATCCCTCTTTCCTACTATTTTTCTGCTAAATACATCTGCCATTAAAGTACGGTTAATGTTACAAAATATCATCTATCTTGGTCCTTCATTCGATATTCGAATCCAATCATCTAAAAGCGGAATATTCGGATAATAAATCTTATGATATGACTTCCAGTTTACAAAACTGGAAGAGCAGGATATATTAAACCGTTTTAGACATTAAAAATAACATAAAATAAAATGATTGAAGTAGGCTTTTAATAAATAGCTCTGACGAGTTACAAACGAAGAAAAATGGACCGTTCAGATAAAGCAAACACTATGAATCAACAGATTTTTAAATCCAAATGTGCTCATATGCATGCTAAACCCAATTTTTCATATTTACTAAATGCCTAATTCAATAAAATGAAGAACTATGCAATACGAAGCAAAGACACCAATTGAATATTTAGAGAGATTAGAAAGCGACTGGAGAAAGGACAAACTTGAACAGGTTCGCGAAATGATTAAAAAACAAGGAACTCATTTGAAAGAAGGAATTGAATATAAAATGCTATCCTATGGGAACAGCGAAAAAAATATTTTTCATCTAAATGTCCAGCAAGCTTACGTAAGTCTGTATGTTGGAAATATTAATAAAGTAGAAAACGCACAAGAACTACTCAAGGATTTTGATAAAGGGAAGGGCTGTATTAGAATCAAAAGGAAAGTAAATGTATCAGAGAGTGGCCTTGAAGAGTTTATCAAACAAACCGTTAAATTATGGGGAAAAGGTGGGAATACTGACTGTTAGAAAGCACATACCACGGCAATAGGAGGAAAAATAGCAATGCATGGATATTCCGGTTTATACTGGCCCCTGTAGCATCATTATTTGAAAGTCATTAAAAAAGCCTGAAAGGAGTGATTTTTCACTGACATTCCGGCAGATATTGACCCCCTTATTAAGACGGTAGATTAATGTACCGGAGCATATTGACCCCTTTGGTCAAAGAATCCGGAGCATGTTGACCCCCTAAAATGCTGGTTTTGGTTTTTTCGCGATCACTTAAATCGCAAATACTCTAATGGCAGGAAAACCAAAACCAATGATCCAGATCAAACAATTAATACTACTACACCAACAAGGGAAAGGTAAGAAAATGATCGCCCGTACCCTTGGAATGAGCAGGAATACAGTAAGGACTTATCTGGAGAAAGCTCCAGGAGATTACCTCTGTTAAACAAGGCAAACGACTCACCTTAAAGGACCTGATCAAACTGGAAAACCCTGAACTGGAAACGAAGTTTCATGCAGGCAACCCTGCTTATAAGGATAATCGCTAGGATCATTTCAAACACCAGATAGACTTTTATCTTAAGGAGCTTAAAGGTACCGGAGTTAATAAAAAACTTGGTTCTAGTTTAATATAGCTATTATAGTTATCTTTATTACATGGAAAAAGAAGCGTTAAGGAGCTATTTCGCTGGTTTGTCAGCCACAGAACGCCAGCTACTGACTGAGGAATTGCAGCAATTTGAAGAGTCTGAGAGTTTAACAGGCCAAAGCCAGCAAATACGCAGGAGCATCCTTGACCATAAGCAGGGCTGTTGTGGTCATACTAAGTATGTAAAGTTTGGCAAGGATAAAGGAGCCCGGCGATATAAGTGTAAATTTTGTAAGCGAAGCTTTACCGAATACTCAGGCACCTGGATGGCGGGCTTGCATCATAAGGATAAAATAGATGCTTACCTGAAGCTAATGCTCGAAGAGAAGAGCCTCGATAAGATCAAAGAAATATTAGGCATTAACAAAAAGACCGCATTTGATTGGCGTCATAAAGTCCTCTCGGCAACAG
>JBCDKO010000093.1:0-16930 GCA_038746525.1 Bacteroidota bacterium | reverse complement strand
GGCTTTGAGAATGGGGAACTTCACTTGATGAAAAAGTGTGTTGCTGGTGGGAGTAGCTTGATAGCCACATTGGGTACACTGACGAGTCCGCCCTAGCTTTCCCTGGCAATAGTGGGTGTGTTGACATTTTTCACAAACGAACCCATCGGGCCATTTGAGTTGAGCAAGGTGGTCATAGCAAGCCTGGTCATCAGGGAATTGTTGCTGAAACTGGAAGAGGGTGAGGCTTTGGTATTTTTTCTCCATGATTTTGATCGTTAAATATTACTTTCAGTTACTGAAAAACAATGATTTAACCAACCAATACCGCCATCAAAAAATAAAATATTTACTAAGTGCCTACCTCGATAACTTGAAATCAATAGCATCTGCTACTTTCTTGATCTCCGTTACCTCCTGGAAGTTATATTTGGCAAGTTCTAGCTTCCCAATTTGTTCTATTCTCGTAAGGATAGTGTTTTGGTTGGTTTCCTTTTTCCCCTGAATCTTTTCGAAACCTAAACCATCTAAAAAACCTATCCAAATGAATACTACCAAGACAAGCAAAATCCATGGCAGTACGCGTAGGATAAGCTTCAGAGGGAACATATTTTTTAAAGCTGATACGTTACCGCTTTTACTGCTTCTACAGTACGATCAACGTTTGGCAGAACTTCTTCTATTAGGGTAGGCGCATAAGGCAATGACACATCTTTATTCGTAATTCTATGAATAGGAGCGTCTAGGTAGTCGAAAGCGTTTCGCTGCACGTGATGACTGATTTCTGATGAAATAGAAGCTAATGGCCACGCTTCTTCCACAATAACCAATCTGTTAGTTTTCTTCACTGATTCAATAATGGTTTGATAATCTATGGGACGAACAGTACGTAAATCAATAACTTCTGCTTCTGTGCCTTCTTTAGCTAATTCTTTTGCGGCACTGAAAGCTACTTTCATCATTTTTCCAAATGAAATAATAGTCACATCAGAACCATTTTTTACAGTATTAGCTTGACCTATATCCAGTAAATATTCTTCTTCCGGGACTTCTCCTTTGTCAGCATACATGAGTTCAGACTCCATAAAAATCACTGGGTTATCATCACGAATGGATGTTTTCAGCAATCCTTTTGCATCATAAGGATTGGAGGGAACCACCACTTTTAATCCGGCAGTGTTTGCATACCAATTTTCAAAATTTTGAGAATGCTGCTGGCTGAGCTGTCCCGCATTACCTGTGGGCCCCCTAAATACAATTGGAACCTGGTATTGACCAGCAGACATAGAAAGCATTTTTGCTGCGCTGTTGATCACCTGGTCAATGGCTACCAATGAGAAATTGAATGTCATAAATTCGATAATGGGCCTTAAACCATTCATTGCCGATCCTACACCAACACCTGCAAAGCCAAGTTCTGTGATTGGAGTATCAATCACTCTTTTTGGCCCAAACTCATCCAACATGCCTTGACTTACTTTATAAGCGCCATTGTATTCTGCTACTTCCTCGCCCATCAAATAGACGTTTCCATCGCGTCTCATTTCTTCACTCATTGCTTCTCCAAGTGCCTGTCGGAATTGAATTTCTCTCATTTTAATTGGTGTTTTATTTGGATCGCTAAAATAATGACGAATAGGGTGATTTCCTTTTTTAGATAAATAAAAAAGCCCCATCCGAAGATGAGGCTACATATTTTTTCTTTTCGAATTTACTTTACTGCATTATTCACTGCATCCGCAAAGTTTGTAAATTCTAAGTCATCTAATGCCCAATCTTTATAAGAAGGTTCAGACCTCACCGCTTTTTCCAGTTGCGATCCGACCTCCGAAGCATTATTTTGTCGAGCGGCTGAGACTGCAAGCAAATAAGATGCATCTGCTCTGTCTAATTCTTCTAAAGCTGTGTCTGCTTGAGTATAGTCACCACTTAACAAATAAGCCAGTCCTTTATCCAATAGCATGTCGTCAGATTCTTCTGCAGATGCAAATGAAGCTTTTGCATCCTCATATTTTGCCATTCTCACTTCTATAGACCCTTTCATTGCAGCTACTTTACTATTTACTTCGTTACTTCCACTAACATCACTCAATGTAGCGTAAGCTTCCTCGTAGTTTCCTTGGAGTAACTGAACTGCACCCATATTTGCCATTACCTGGGGATCTTCTTTTTTCTTCATGGCAATCTCCAATTGGGTGGCTGCGCCATCTAGTTTAGACATGTCTCCTTGCTTAGCTAGTTCTATGTGTACTGCCGCCAGGTTATTATGTGCTTGCCATATGCCTGAGGCGTCAGCTGCTGCTTTATAGATTGCTACTTTCTCTTCTAAAGAAGGGGTAAGTGTGGCACTAAACATCATTTCCTCTATAGTCAAGGTATCTGGTTCGATTTCACCGCTCACAATAGCTTTAGCGAGTATAGCAATTTCTGCATTTGATTTTTTAGACTTAACAGTTAAAACTTCTGTTTCAGCAGTTCTAAGACCAGGATACACATCATCAAATACCTTTCTGTAAGTAGAAAGCTTTTTCATTTCTTTTTCTTTATCTACAAATGTTCCTGTGCCATTGATGATGTTACTGTATGTTTTCTTGGCGTCAGCGTCTATTTCACTGTAGGCAGACAGTGCAGATTTAAAGGCTGACCAGTCTTGAATAACCGGTTTCAATATAAAATCGATAGAATCAGCCATTCCTTTGTAATCGTAGCGACTCATTCGATCTCTGTAGAAAGATTCGATGGTTTTAGCCCGATCTTCAGAAAGGTTACTATTTACTGTTTCAGTACCCTCCGGAGAGTGAGTACCGGTAATTGTCACAGTTCTAGTAACATTTTTCTCCGCGATAAAAGCACTCAATTCGTCTCTTTTCGATCGGTTTGTTTCCCCTTCGTAGGAAAGAGACGTTCTAAGATTTGATCTTCCCTGATCAAAATAGAAATCTGCGTTTGTGGGAATCAATTCTTCTTTGTCGTTGTATCCATGGTCTGCATATGATTCCATAGCTACATCTTTTACCCAAAAAGAAGTCATGATTAATCCTTCAGCGACGGACAATCTTTCGCTAGATTTTGACTTACCACTTCTTGTATCTGTAGCAACCCCTTGAACGTAAAGCGTTCCCGGATTCATTCCTTCTTCATAGGTGAACGTAAAGTTTTCGGATTTTCTGGAAACAGAAGTAGAGCTATTTGGGAAATCCTCTGCTATAAATTCCACAACTCCTACATTGATTTCCTGATCACCATATACGTAAATAGTATTTAGCGTGAAGCTTGTGTTAGAAGGAAGAATTTTGGGAGGTAATTCAGCGCTCATTTCGAATGGAACTTCTCCACCGTGAACTTCTAAAGGATTAGGGTTCACTTGTAAATCATTCTCCTGAGCCAATTTGATCATTTTATCAAGTTTACATCCAGAAAGCAAAATAGCTCCTGTTGCAACTGCCATGGCTAGGTTAAATTTTTTCATTTGGTTCTGTTTTTTTAATTGTACAAACAATAAATAGTAGATTTCTAAGAATATTTGTAGCCAAAATTAATCGAAATATTCAATTCTCAAATCTATCACTCTAACATCATTGTCTCTAAGCTATTGTTTATTTTTGTCTATATGTTATTGACCTTACAGGATCATATTGAAAAACAGGCTTTCGGAGTATGCACCCGAATAGGTGAGAAGTTTCGTATACCTACTTCAAGCATTCGCTTGCTATTTATATATGCTTCCTTTTTGACGTTTGGATCTCCTTTGTTAATCTATTTAGGGTTAGCTTTTATGATGAACTTTAGAAAGCATCTCAGAAGAAGGAATACGCTCTGGTATTATTGAAGATCAGAGAATTTTTGCTTTCTTCGCAAGTAATACTTGAGAAGGATGACCCCTTTGAAAGAGGGACTTGAAACATATTTTCTTTTACGTACTGTCTGATAAAACTTCGCTATTACCATAATATGAGCTTTCCATACAGCCATACCATGTTTTACATTTCCCTCCATAATAAACTTGAGCGCTGCGATCCAATCGAGAAAAATTCGCATAGGAAGTTTTGCTATTAGTTCAACTGTAGGAAGATTTTTTAATAGGATGAATAATCCATTCCTAAAATTAAGGTAAGTTTTGAATGGACTAAGCTTGGATAATGTGCCTCCTCCCACGTGGTAAACTTCAGAAGTAGGAATTGCTTTTATTTTGTAACCTAAACTTTGGATTCGCCAGCAGAGATCTATCTCCTCCATATGTGCAAAGAAGTCAGGATCTAGACCACCGCTTTTTTTAAATAGATCTGACCTTATCATTAGGCATGCTCCGGTGGCCCAAAAAATATCAATTGGTTCATCATACTGACCGGTATCTTTTTCAATCTTATCGAATATTCTACCTCTGCAAAAAGGATATCCCAGTGAATCTATAAACCCTCCACTTGCTCCCGCATATTCAAACGTATCTCTGTGCTTGTAGTCTTTGATTTTTGGCTGACAAGCAGCATAAGAAGAGTTATTATCTAAGAATTTAGTCAAGGGTAGAAGCCATTTAGGTGTGACCTCTATATCTGAATTCAAAAGGACAATGTATGGTGCTTCAACCTTTTCCAAAGCCCTATTGTAGCCTTCAGCAAATCCGTAGTTCTTTTCCAGAAGAATTATTCTCACTGTCGGGAAGTCTCTTTTTAACATGCCAATAGAACTGTCCGATGAATTATTATCTGCTACCATGATTTCGGCCTTACCGGAATTTTCCAGTATTGTCGGTAAAAACTTTTTTAAATAGCCTTCTCCATTATAGTTAAGAATGACCACCGCAGTTTTTGTCATTTAAGAAAACCCGGAAAGATCTAAACCCGGAATATTAGGCAGCATCCCCTCAGTGGCTTTTTTTATATGTTCTTTTGATTTTATGTCCGCTTCCAAGACTGCTTTGTTAACTGCTGCAATGATCAAGTCTTTCATCATTGCTTTATCTTCTTTATTAACTAACGAATCGTCGATATCCAAACTAATTATTTCTTTGTCTCCATTAGCAATTGCCCTAACCATGCCGCCACCGGATTCTCCTTCTACTTTAATATCTTTAAGTTGTTTTTGGGCCTCTTTCATTTTGCCTTGCATTTCTTTCACCTTACCCATCATTTTCATCATATCGAACATAATACCTTAATTTATAATTACAACAAAAGTACCTCTTTGCCTTAGTTTTTCACCTTCAGAAGTCTCAAAGAGAATTTCATATAAATAATTTCCAGCTGGGGCTATGGAGCCAGATATACGCCCATCCCAACCCTCCGTTAAATTGGTAGATTGATAAATTGTTTGTCCCCATTGAGAATAGATTTTTACGGAGGTATTTTCTGTAGGTGCTCCGAAGAACTCCAACTTATCGTTAAGTCCATCTCCATTTGGTGTAAAAGCGTTGGGAACATAAACTATCAACTCATACTTTAAATCGAGGGTATTGGACATAAGTTGTAAACCTGAACCATAGTTTGATTGCACTGACAATTGCTGTCTCGGGGCTCCATTGCTAGCATCTAAGCTTATTTGAAATGAGTTTGAGCTCACGTCTCCCGAAGCGAAGGCTCCGTTATTCCCAACTTGATAGTTTGCACCTGTGAGTGAGTTTAATGAGTTTTGAGCAGAAATAAAAAACACCTCATAATAATTATCTTGAATTTTTTCCGCCTCAATTAATGGAGGGTGAGTTTCTGCTGAGAATAAAACACTTCCACAACTGTCTGTGTAGTTTATTTGATAAAAGTACTTGCGAGCGGATGAGCCTATGGGATCATTAAATGATCCGATTTGACTTCCTCTGGCTTCAAAGTTACCTCCCTCGAGTCTCCGCCTGATTTCAAAAAATCCACTTGATACTGGATCTAAATTGATATAAATGGAAGATCCTTCATACGTGGAATACAATGTTTCAAAAGGGGAGAGGGATAGGTTTGATGGTGTGCTACAGAATGAATTGCTTTCAATTACGGTATCATTACATGGGTCTGATACCTGTACCTGGATGCAATAATCAGATAGCTCAAATGAGATGTTTCCAAAAACAAGGTCAGTTGCATTTAAAAAACCATCATACACGGTTGTGGAGTTGGTTTGGGACAATAAAATTGAATAATTCACTTCTTCTTGAACACTATCCAGGGAAAGATATAATGAGTAAATGTCTGTACAGGTTTCCTTTACGGATGCAGATAAAATACTAGGAGATCGTATTTGGGCAATAGGAGTTGTTTCTTGAATGGTTATTTGACAAATCTCATCTGCATTAGTAAATAAACCCTTTAGAGCATAAGTTTGAATTTCTTCATTGTTAAATTGATAAGATGTGATCTGATCAGGCAGTAATGTAATTGAATCTGCTCCTCCAAAATAAATGCGTACTGAGTCATAATAAGTATCCAGAGATTGTACTAAAATTTCAAAGTTGTCACATTTAGTAATCAAAACCTCTTGTGGTAAGGATGCTGTTACCTCTATCGAAAGTGTATCGTCTAAGATTCCATCAATAGTTTGGACAATCCTGTAGTTGCCGATAGTGTGGTATGTAAATGTAGTGCTGCTGGTTATTCCTGACCCTTCAAAATAGGAATACTGACGGGGAACATTACCAAGTGTATCTAATTCAATAATATTCACTGTCATTGGAGCACATCCTCTCGCAAACTCAATGGAAAACCTGCCATTGTTACTCATTGATTGTTGTGCTGAGACAATAAAAGGAAATAAGAAAATAAGTGCTATTTGAATCCACTTATGCATTTACCAGCTTGAACACTTGCTGTAAATCTAACCTTTAAATAAATTAATTATTTCATTCAAAGTCATGTGCTTCTGTTCGCCTGTTTGCATATTCTTAAACATGTAGGCTCCTGAGATCATTTCATTATCTCCTATAATCAGCGAATACGGAGTTTCTACTTTATCTGCATAATCAAATTGTTTTCTGATTTTTACTGACTCTGGAAACAGATCAGCTTTTATACCCTCATTTCTAAGTTGAGTTACGATTTTATGGCCATGATTCAAATTATCTTGACTAAAATGCAATATGAGAATATCAAGTCTTTGAGAAATTTTTGCAGGGAAAAGATGGAGTTCTTCCATCACATCAAAGATCCTGTCCAACCCAAACGAAATACCAATGCCAGATACTCCAGGTAGGCCAAACATTCCGATAAGGTCATCATATCGACCACCACCACAGATACTTCCTATTTTCACATTAGTTGGCTTTACTTCAAAGATCATTCCTGTGTAATAGGAGAGTCCCCTGGCTAAAGAAATGTCTAATTCGACTTTGATCGTCGCGTCCAAGTCATCTAGTGATTGAAAATATTGAATTACCTGCTTCAGTCCTTTACTGGTAGATGAGATGGCTTTGAGTTGATGTATGATCTTATCTCTTTCATTCAAACTCAAAATTTCCATTACCTCCTCCAGCTTTTTTTTATCTGCTCCAATACCAAGTACATTTTCTTTGGTTTTATCCTCACCTATTTTGTCTAGTTTGTCTATTTCGGCACAGAAAGCAATGGTTTTTTCTTCCAAACCTATATATTTAGCAAGAAAGAATAGTATTTCCCTATGGTTGATTTTGATAATATAATTTTCTAAACCTAGATCTTTAAAAACGTCTTTAAAAAGCAGGGTTAACTCTATCTCACTCCAGAGTCCTTTACTTCCGATGATATCTGCGTCACATTGTTGAAACTCCCGATACCTTCCCCTTTGAGGACGATCGGCTCTCCATACTTGCTGTATTTGAAAACGTTTGAAAGGAAAAGTGATATCGTTTTGATTCATTACCACGAATCTGGCAAAAGGAACTGTAAGGTCATACCTCAATCCTTTATCTGATATCTTGGAAGTAAAATGCTTGCTGCCTAATTCATAATCATTACGATGAGTTTTATTAAGGAAATCTCCGGAACTAAGAATTTTAAAAAGTAACTGATCTCCCTCATCACCGTACTTTCCGGTTAGTACCGAAAGGTTTTCTATCGCAGAGGTTTGGATTTGTGAAAACCCATATTTAGTGAAATTAGCCTTGATTTTCTCAATGATGTAATTACGTTTTGCAGCCACTTTTGGCCCGAAATCTCTCATTCCTCTGGGCAGTGAAGGTTTGGTTTTCGACATTCAAAATTCCTTTTTGGACAAAACTACGTAATCGCCTAATTTTGAGATCTATTTTATAAGAAAGACCAATATAATGGCTGTAACGAGACTAGAGCGTAAAGGAAGAAAAAACAAAAATGTTGCAAAAAATAGAGTTGCGACTATAAAACGATTAAATAGAGTTCCGTCTATCAAAAACGTGGACATAGAGGAAATTAAGAACGAATTTGCTAGTAAAAATCAAAAGTCTGCTCCAAAAAAGGAAGAAACGGAGAAACCAAAAGCTAACACTCTAGCAGAAACCCTTGCCAAAACCAAAGAGAAGAAAGAGGAACCTAAGAAGGAAGAAACTCTTGAACCAGAAGCAATAGCTACTGAAGAAGCGAAACCAGAGGTTGAAAAGAAAAAAGACACACCTGAAGAAGAAAAAACAGAAGATGAAGACAAGTAAGATTAAGTAATCGCTATTATAGTTAAAACGATCATCTTCCGCTTCTTAAAGACTTATCTCCATATAATGACTTACTTAAGTAGTTGTTATAATATGCTCCTAGTTTTATTGTTTATGTCTTCTGTGAATTCATTTAGATGACTTTAACCGTACTAGCAAGATACTTAAAGTTTAGTCATGCTAAACAATGCAGAGAATAATTGTGTTATTTTATAAATATCAAAAAAATTTGCATATAAATACAGATTTGTTTGGAGAAATATTGGTGATTTCTGATGAATACATTAACACAGATATAACACTTCCTAAGCTTTAGATTTAAAACAAAGAATTGGTAGATATATCTGACTTCTAATTTGTTACGCTTTCTAATCGTTTCCTTGATTAATCAGACCGTCCTTAACCATCCCAGCCACTTTTCGTAACTTCGGCTTTTAATTAACCAAAATTCAACAATTATGAAAAGAGTATTATGGACAGTAGCAATGGTAACTATTCTAGGAATGGCAACTATTTCATGTGACACGAGTGATAACCTTGAAGATGTAATTATTCAAGATACGAGCACTTCGTCATCCACAGATGATGAAGATAAGGAGAATCCAAAACCAGGTTCAAATTAAAAGAGAGTTATTGGCAATAAATGTGACAGGCGGGTTTATAAATTGCCCGCCTTTTTTTATTATTGCAATAACACATGACTGCAACACTTACCATACTCAATATTTTATCTCTTTTCTACGGATATTCAGAAAAGAATATAGATGCATTGCATAGTGAAATTTATTCTCTTATGGATGCTAAACCTGAAAGAGCGCTATTTTTAACTGATTCTTCACTCAGTATGTCACAAGATATTTCTTATAAATGGGGCATAGGAAATAGCTTTTATATAAAGGCATATCTATTCGCTGAGCGAAACGAACTAGATGAAGCTTTACTTTATTATCTAAAGGCGGATCATGTATTTAAGAATATTCGTCAAGATAAGTTCGTAAAAGAACATCTTGATGTTACTCTCAATATTGGAGTGATTCTATCAAGAAATAAAAATCATGAGGAAGCCATAAAATTATATTTACAAGCAATAAAGGTTGCTGATGAAGATCTTTATTCTAAAAGAAGGTTGCAATTACTTTACAATCTTTCGTCAACGTATCGAGACTGGGGGGATTTATCAAACGCTATCGATTATTTGGAACAAACCGCACGTCTTGCTAATAAGTTGGAAAATTCACGATTATTACTAAAATCATGGAATTTGTTAGGATTAATACATCAAGACAACGGTGATTTTGATAAATCCAGGCAATTTTATGAAAAAATTATTAGCCATAACTCAGCAAATGATGAAGCAATATCAAAGGCATATCATAATCTAGCTAACACTTATGTAAAAGTGTCAGACTACAGGAAAGCAGAGCTTCTATTCAAAAAGGCTCTTTTAATAAAAAGAAACTTAGATAAACCACATATTCTTTTTAGAACATTAAGAGAGATGGCGAGGGTTAACGTTGCAACGGTAAATTTGGAAATAGCAGAAAAGTTTGCACGTGAAGCCGAGGAGATTTATTCGGACATATATCATGTACCAGAGACGTTTGAAATATTTCACATGTTACATTCCATCTATAATCAAATAGGTGATTATGAAAAAGCAAATAATTATGCTAACAAATATGCAAAAGAAGTAACTTATTTCTATGAACAGCAAAAAACTATCATTTCTCTAAAGGATCAATTTAAGACTGATTTGATCTTAGCTGGTTTTCAACAAGAGTTAGCAGCCAAAGTAAAAGCTGAGATGTTTTGGAAATGGATTTATGCTATTCTCTTCGTTTTTTCAATAATTATACTTGTATTATATGTTAAAAGAATGATGATGAGAAGAATAGTAAGTCGAGCAATTGTTCAGCTACAAGATGGTGCTTTTTAATCTTATTATAAAATATTTGCTCTCAAGGCGATGATAACATTCCTTCCCGGGGCACTAATTCCTGAACTGGCAGGTCTGTAATGTCTATCTAATATATTTTCAATACCTAAGTTCACGTTCAACTTTTCATTGAATCTGTAAGAGCTTTTCAAATTTAGTGTATACCATCCCGGACTTCCTTCGTTGGTATACAAATAGGGTTTATCATCGATTTCAACCGAAGGTATTTCGTTTCGGTTATGATTGTTGTTATATTCTATGTAAAATTCTGATCGAAGTTTTCGTCTTTGATAGGTGAGAGTAGCTTTTCCGAAAATCGGGGTGGTATGTCTTAAGGGTTCATCATTGGTAATGTCTCTCCCTCCCGTGTAGCTAATTGTTTTGGTAATTGCCCAATAATTGGAAAATTCAGCAATGATATTCATACTTCCTCCATAAACAACCCCTTCTCCTGTATTGACTTTTGATCGAATTGTAAGTGTATCTTCATCAATTATTTGAGTGCTACTTCCATTAAGGGTGAACGAATCATCAATGATTGCATCAAAGAGATGACTATAAAAAACAACTATTTTCATATAAACTGGATTAGTTTTATGTTCATAAGCAATTTCATTACTAACCGTATATTCTGGTTCCAGATTAGGGTTAGGCACGGTAAGACGATTTCCAACCTCAAAAACTTTACCTACATCATCTACATTAGGAGCGCGGAAACCTGTAGAAAAATTATAGCTAAGCCTGTTCGTTTTACTGAGGTTTATCACTGATCCTACTGATCCATTCATCGCTGAATTGTTTAAATCAATATCGGCCGAATTATTGGCAAGGGCGCGTGCACTCGTGGTTTTTGCACTTAATTGCACATTACTAAAACGCAACCCACTATTTATAATAACTGTTTTGGAAAGCGTATTGATATAACTTCCGTAAAGAGCAAGAGAAGTATATTTACTTCCACCGTCAGGGTAGCGACTGTCTGCTTCAGTAATCTCGCCAGAGAAGATATTTCTTCGAAAGGCCTCAGAACCTACTTCATTGTGATGGAAATCAATTCCATAATAGAGGTTTGATTTTTTAAATTCCTTGTCAAAATCAAGCGATGCAGCGTACATATCTACAGTTTCCGTCCTAATTCTTAATCGATCGTCAGAGAAGGGTCTGTCATTTCTGATTTCTTCAAAATTCTGATATGCTAATAGCAGACGTGCCTGATCAAATATTGGGGAACTTTGATAATAATTGAGTCTCAGGTTGTGCATTTGCCATTTTTGAGGCCCATAATACCATTCGGCATTTGCAAGTGAGTCCGTATTCGCTCTAAGTGTCTCAGTCAGGTTATCATATCTGGGAATATCAGAAGTGGTGCTGTAGTAGTATCCATAGCCAATATCAACGTTTTGGCCAAGGCGAAATTTGATTTTCGAAATGGTATTGAACAAGTCATATCCTGAAAATTTTTGAAGATTTACATCCACATTTCTCACAAGTTGATCTTGTCCATCGATATGTTGAACATAGAAATTTCTTTCAAACTCTCCTTCATAACCTCCTGATCTCCTTCCTCCGGCCCTCAAATCGTCGAATGCTGTAAAAGAAGTAGAGTGGAAAAAGGTGAATTTGTTTCTGGCATATGAAAAATCTAAATGTCCGGTTCTTTCCTGGGCAGCAGAACTGTACCTTGCTAGGCTATTAACAGAGAAATCGGGAATATTGTCTGAAGACCACTTTGGTGATATGGTATGAAAATCCATCACTCCTCCCAATGCATCGCTCCCGTAGATGACTGAACCAGGCCCAAAAATCACCTCTGAACTTTCCAGGGCGTTCGGGTCTATGTTGATAACATTTTGAAGGTTACCGCTTCGGAATATGGCATTATTCATTCTTACACCATCTACTACGAGTAAGACAGCGTTGGCAGCAAATCCTCTTATTTTTGGAGATCCACCGCCCAGTTGGCTTTTTTGAACAAATACCTGTCCTGTGCCCGCTAGAAGATCCGCTGAAGTTTGTGGATTTTGAAACTCGATTGATTTTTTGTTGACTGAGAGAATCTGTTGAGAAATACTTTCTTCGGATTGTTCCCATTTGTTTGCTGATACGACTACCTCGTTGTAGGAAATGATTTTTTCCCTCATGGTTACTCTGAGATCCTCTTTTGTATACTTACAAGTTCTCTGATGATAGGAAGGATGTTGAAGATAAATGGCTCCTTCTGGGAAATCGGAAAGGACAGCCATTCCCCGCTGGTCAGTGTAAGAAATATGTTCTTTATTTTCATGAAATACTAATACATCATGAATAGGCTTATAAGTGAATTCTTCCGTTACGATTATTTGCTGAGAGAATGCTGTAAAAAAAAAGTTTATTGATAGTATTACAGTAAAGAATCGAAGTCTCATCCAGGGCTGCTCCTTAACGTTACAACTGCATAAATAGTAAAAATCATACCGACCATGCCCTTATTGGCTACGAAATATGATAAACGTCCGAGCTTCTTTTTCAATGGTCATCTTGAAACGATCATACCTTCTCTATTTTATAAGGTGGATAGGATAGGCTATCGTCGTGAACGACTTGAACTCTCTGACGGTGACTTTCTTGATCTAGATTGGATGAAAAATGGAAGAAATCGCCTGATTATCCTAAGTCATGGACTAGAAGGCGATTCATACCGTCATTACATTACGCGGATGGCAAAACGCTTATTTGCAGTAGAGTGGGATATTTTAGCATGGAACAATCGGAGTTGTAGTGGTGAAATGAACCGCCTTCCGAGATTCTATCATCACGGGGCTACTGAAGATATTGGCGCAGTAGTAGATAGAGCACTAAAAGAGACCTACGACCAAATTGTACTTATTGGTTTCTCCATGGGTGGTGGAATGCAACAAAAGTACTTAGGTGAAAAAAAAACCAACTCTCGCATAAAAGGCGCCATCTCTTTCTCTGTGCCCTGTAATGTTTTAGATAGTGCCAATCAATTACGCAAAAGAGGAAACCGATTTTATGAACGTAGATTTATAAGAAAGCTAAAGAAAAAGATTTTACTTAAATCTAAGCTAATGAGACTTCCTGTTGATCTGGAAGAGGTAAAAAATGTGAAAACATTTAAGCAATTAGATAAAGCGTTTACCTTGAAAATCCATACTGAATACAAAGACGCAGATCACTTTTATAGCAAAATCGCAAGTGATCAATATTTAGCCAATATAACTATTCCGCTTTTGATAGTAAATGCGCTAAACGACCCAATGCTTGGGGAGCTGTGTTATCCTTATGATTTAGCAAGAGAAAAAAGAAACATTTTTCTAGAAACACCAAAAATTGGAGGGCATGTGGGTTTCGTCATGCCTAATAGTGAGGGAAGCTATATGGAATCTGTAGCAGAGCGATTTATAGAGGAGGTGATCATTCCTTTTTCTCAAAATCAAGCACAATTCCATTGATACAATACCTTAAGCCAGTTGGAACAGGTCCATCAGGGAAAACATGTCCCAAATGTCCATCACACCGAGCGCAAAGAACTTAGGTTCTTACCATATCGTACGATTGATCATTGGCTTCTGCCACATTGATTTTATCAATGGGTTCGTAAAAGGAAGGCCATCCTGTTCCGGATTTGAACTTTGTTGATGATTCAAGAAGAGGCAATTGGCAAGCGGCGCAGACATGGGTTCCTTCTTCTTTATTTTTTAGTAGTTCACTGGTGAATGCACGCTCGGTTCCTTTTTCTCTGAGGATGTAATACTCATAATCAGTAAGTTCTTTTTTCCATTCAGTTTTAGGTTTTTTAAGTTTTGAAGGGGCTTTTTTGTGCACATGCCGCACAAGAGATCAAAATAAACAGAAATAAAAACAAATTTTTTATATGAAAAATAACTTAATGCTGCAAGGTTGGGTTTCGCCATTTATTAAGTAAGTCGTAGACTTGACCTACTGCAGGATCTTCAAATATTGCTTCCAAGGTCCTACTTCATCCTTGTATTGTTTGGCCATCACTCTCGTTATTTGAGAAATGTGATTAAGGTCGTGAACTGTCCAGGTAGCGATAAGATTTTCTAATGTAATGGTTCCAAAAGCCGGATGCGTTCCGGTTAACCTAAGATCTTCCTGAGTAATTTTAAAATTCACCAGTGTTTTAATATTCTCAATTCTCAAATTCTCAAATTCTTCAAGCAATTGATCTAAGTTCTTTCCTTTACTTTTTTCAAATTGAGCAAAGCGATCAAAGGGTTGGAATGGTTTATCCAGCCTTTGCAGAATGATTTTTGTGCGTGGTATCCAATCCGTTTTTTCTCCTTGAATTAAATGACCAAGTACATCAAATGGACTCCAGGTATGATCACCTTCATTATTCCGAATCCATTCTTTGGGCAAGTCTTCTAGTAAGGTTCTGAAGACTTTAGGTGTCCTGTTAAGAATATCAATTGATTGTTTAAGGTTGAATTTCATGTTTAATCGCCGATATATTAAAATTACTTCGATCTTCTTTTACAAAAACTATAATTAATGAATTGATCAATTTTCCTTTTACCATAAAATAGCAGTTCACAATTTGCAGGTATTTGCCTTTTTTGCTCTTCTTGTATTAGCCTGTATTATTCACATAACTAGTGGCGGGTTGATTCACGTAATTGATTTACCGTAGTTGAATATTCATACTCAATGATTTTTGATTCCTCAAATTTGGGGAACGATTTTGTCCTCTCATTCAAAATCAATTACCTCATATTCATGGTGTTATATTATCTTAATGAATAACACCCGAATTTTTCGGGTTAGTTCAGTTTTTCAATAGCAAGATTAGCTATCCGTTCTCCGATCGCTAAAGAAGAGGTGGCAGCAGGGGAGGGAGCATTGCCTACGTTCACAAACTTTTCATGCTCTACGATAAGGAAGTCATCAATCAAACCTTCTTTTTTGTCACAAGCCTGGGCACGAACTCCTGCGCCTCCTTTGACCAGATCTTTTTTCTCTATCTCGGGAACCAATTCTTGTAATGCTTTGGTAAATGCTGATTTAGAATAAGAACGATAGAATTCTCCAAACCCTGTCTTCCAGTATTTTTTGGCAACTTTAAGAAATCCCGGATAAAAAAGAGAGCCCATCAACTCTCCCCATTTGATATTTCTTTTCTTATATCCCTCTCTTGCATAGGCCAAAACAGCATTCGGACCCGCCTCCACACCTCCGTGAATCATTCTGGTGAAGTGAACACCAAGAAAAGGAAAATTTGGATCGGGTACTGGATAAATCAAATTTTTTACCAGGTTCTCTTTTTGAGGTGATAACCTGTAATATTCCCCTCTGAAGGGGATGATTTTGTAATTTATTTTGGCACCAGTCATTTTAGCGACCTGATCGGAATGTAGTCCTGCACAGTTAATAACTACTTTAGTTGTGAGTCTTTCATTTGCACTGTATACATGAATGAATCCTTTGGTTTCCTCGAATTTGACTAGTTTGTTTGAAGAGAAAATCTCCCCACCAAAATGCATATATTTTTCAGCATATTTATTGATCACCTCCTTGTAGTCTAATATACCTGTTTGAGGTACATGCAAACCTTTAATTCCGTTTACGTGAGGCTCGTATTCTTTTAGTTCTTCTTTTTCCAGCTTTTTAAGCCCATTGAGCCCGTTGGCTTTTCCTCTTTCGAATAGCGTTTCAAGTGACCCTAATTGCGATTCGTTTGTGGCAACGACTACTTTCCCACAAATTTCATATTTGATCCCTTCTTCATCGCAAAACTTTATGAGTTGATGGTAACCATCAATACAATTCTTTGCTTTATAGCTTCCGGGTTTGTAATAGAGACCTGAATGAATAACTCCACTGTTATGACCTGTTTGGTGCTGCGCAATGGTTCGTTCTTTTTCTATGACCGCTACTTTATAGCTTGGATTTTTCTCTTTGATCTTAAGAGCTGAAGCCATTCCAACGATACCTCCACCTATCACAACGACATTGTACATATATCTACTTAGTTATCAATGCAAATATCGGAGCTACTTATTGGAATGGGAAGTGTGAAGTGAACCGTTTTTGTACATCAATCAATGATGTGTGCTGACATTAGATGGATTAATTGAAGTAGGCACTTAGTAAATATTTTATTTTTGATGGCGGTATTGCTTGGTTAAGCTATTGTTTTTCAGTAACTTAAAGTAATATTTAACGATTAAAATTATGGAGAAAAATACCAAAGCCTCACCCTCTTTCAGTTCCAGCAGCAATTTCCTGATGACCAGGCTTGCTATAACCACCTCGCTCAACTCAAATGGCCCGATGGCTTCATTTGTGAAAAATGTCAACACACCCACTATTGCCAGGGAAAGCTGGGGCGGACTCGTCAGTGTACCCAATGTGGCTATCAAGCTACTCCCACCAGCAACACACTTTTTCATCAAGTGAAGTTCCCCATTCTCAAAGCC
>JBCDKO010000092.1:0-16961 GCA_038746525.1 Bacteroidota bacterium | reverse complement strand
TGATGACTAAAAAAGAAGCGTTTAATCCCGAAATATTTCGGCTAAACCAAACCAAATTAAAAGAAAAACGAATTAAAAGCCTTGAACAACAACTGGCTGCCCTAAAGAAGGCTGCTTAAGGTGGGTATAAGGTGGGTTAAGCTTATCTGTTGTCTTTTTATATTTTGTCCCTTTATGATATTCGGATAAGTCTTGAAATAGCTTGTGTGGTTAATGGTAATTCTATAAAAGTATTTTGATATTATGAAGTTATAACAATCGGAAATTCTATTTTCCGACTAGTGTAAGGGCACCTCTAAACCCCCTTTCAATTTTTGAGATGATCTTTTTCCCTGATACTTCATTATCAAAATACTTACTTTAGCGCTGCTAAACTCCGTTTTTGACGCCTTATCTCAGAAAAAAACGCTACCTCAAATTCTTGAACTGAGTTTTTAGAGGTGCTCACAAGCTAAGCCTGCGGTAAACCATATCAAAAGAGCAAAAGTTTAGCGAAATCGGCGATAGGGAAGAATTGTGGTAGGATATAAAACACGAGAGATGAAGAGATCAATTGTTTAAGGAAAAAAAAGAGGATGGACTTATTCCAAATTCCTTTTTGAACCTTTTGGCAAAATAGGATGGACTGGAAAACCCTATCTGAAAAGCAACCTCCGAAATATTATACTCATCACTCAGGAGCAGTTCTTTTGCACGATGTAATCTTACCGACGAAATCAACTGATTGGGGGATTTATTGGTGATGGTTTTAAGCTTGCGTTGCAACTGTCGCTCGCTGGTGCCGATACTTTTGCTGAGTGTCTCCACACTAAGTTTCTCATCACTTAAGTGAGTATTTATACATTGTAGCACCGTCTCAAAGAAAGAATCTGTCTGGGGCAAAGGATGATGAGATACGTAATCGTTTGAATTTAAATGATCCGGGTCAGTAACTGTGAACAATTGGAGTGTGTCGCCGGCAATAGTCTGGAATGTCGACTTTTGTGGTGTAAATCTCAAACCTGCTCCTGAGAGTAAATATTTGACGGTTTGGGTGATTAAAATTTGATTGGGTTGGGCTTTTTCAAGGATCGATCTCACAAAGTCATTTGTTTCGCCACTTACAAATTGTGTCTCATCTATAGCCACTTCCCTGATGTGGATGCCAATAGCCAACTGCGCTTGCACACTTTGCAAGACATCCATTAAATCCATACTGCAATGGACGGCTTTACTTGGCCCTTCAAAAGTGGCTATTAAAGTGAAATGGTCATTTTTAATTAGTCTACCCCTGTATCGCGCTACCACATTCGTTATAAGCTCCTCTGGGTTCGAGTGAGTATCGTCAGAAAATGTAATACGCGCTACCACAATGGTGAGTAGTTGTTTTTCATGATTTAAAGTTGGTTTTTCATCTAAAATAAAAGCCTTCATCCGGTTCAAAATCTCCTTTGTATCTCCTACCCAAAAAAGATGATCATTCCCTTTAAGCTCAACAAATTGAGCATTCTTGATGCATTGTGCGATAAATCGTCCTTCTTCGATCTTTACATCGATATCATGAATACGTTGCATAACCAGGACGGGTATTTCGATTGATCTCAGAATGTTGATGATGTCCACTTGCGTATTCATCCTGGTAAGTACCATAGCCGCACTCGGACTGGCCCCGGATCTAAAGTAATTCGCCAACCAATCCATGAACGTCCGGTCGTGGGCTTTAGAGGGTGCCAATAATTCCAACCCCATTTCCCCTTTTCCCCAACCGTCTTCGATCATGTCGTAAACCTTTTGACGTTCTTCATCGGTAGGCGCCCAGGGATAGCCTGGTGAGTATCTACGCTTAGCAAATATTCCAAATGTTATCAGGGAAATAACGCGGTTAGGATAAGTGGCAGCAAACAATACGGAGGCACAACCACCCTCCGAGTGTCCAAACAAAACGGCTTTTTGAGAACCTACTGCATCCATTACCGCCCGAATGTCATCCATTCTTTCTTCCAATGTGGAAAGCTCCACTATACGATCTGAAAGTCCGGTTCCTCGCTTATCGAAGAGAATAACCCTGGTTATTTTTCCCAATTCTTGTAAAAAATGAACCAATTCCGGGCATTCCCACATCCAATCGATATTAGATACCCAGCCCGGAATGTAGACCAGATCGATAGCTCCTGAACCAAAAACTTGATAAGCGATATTAATGCTGCCGCTTTTGGTGTATTGCGTTACAGGTTTGTTATGTTTAATTGGTTCTTTGATGAACAAATTTTGGTCAGAGGAGATATTTGCAGGTGATTTTCCTCGATACATGCTGATTGTATTTTAATTACGAGTGCTGTTTATACCCCATACTTACATTCTCTTTATACGCAGCTTTCAGAAATATATATTGAGCAATTTCCCCTGATTTTACTCGTTTTAGAGCAATCACTTTCTCAATGACTTTTCCAGATTAAATTAAGATTCCGCTCCGAAAACCCTGTTTCAGGCTTTTCAACCCTCTAATTTGACCGTATGGGTCGATTTTTGATTTGATTTTGACTTTTCAGAGTAGACTCAATTAACATTTTCCAGAGAAATAAACTTAAAATCTTTCTAATGACTTGACCAGTTTTGTTACATATAGGTTGTAAAAGAATATAAAAAAAGACAGTAGCATAAGCTACTATCAGACTCCCTACTATGGCAGCAATCAGCTTTCCATATTTTATCCAAGGTGATTTGTCAGGTATTTGGTATTAGCAGGCATACCAATTTATTAATTATCGCTAAAACTTCTATACCAATGAATGAAAGCAACAGAAAAACTGAATAAATTGGCTTTAGACATTGAAAAGGGGCGAACAACACTATCAAACTCGCAAGTAACATCCAGAGGGATAGGCTGGTGAACATACCTCTTGCTATTCCTAATAAATTGATTAAAAACAGGTGCTTATTCCAAAGGCTACTCCTGCCTATATTCTGGCAGGAGTAGCTTGTTTTGAAAGCCAAAGTAGGATTCCTTTCTTTTCAAATTCTACCCGTTGGGAAGAGGCATAAAGAAAAATCACGGAAATGAAGCTGGCGGAAATACTTAAACTCAGTATGGTTTCAATCAAGGTTTATACTGGTTTATTCAATAATGTAGAGCTTCTGCACTAAACCCGCAGCCATAGAAAAAATCTGTTCAGTAGCCTGATTTGACGGATCATAAGTGTAGTAACTGAAAGTTGGATTTCCGCTTTCACCCTGATGTGGGAAATAAACTTTTCCTTGATAAACTACCGGACTTATGGGACTTCCTCTTTCAATAGTAGGTATGCCTTGAATCCTTGTAATCGCTTGTGTAGCAATATCAATTTCGACGGCATGCATATTAGCGCCAAAATCGCTGAAGTCAGGAGCAGCCGCTTGAGACATGACAATTGCATATAGTTTGCCATCCAAGTATACGCCTCCCCCAGTAATGAATGGAGGTCCTCCAGCATAAGCATCGTAATTAATACTCCAGTTCGAGTCAAAAGCTAGATTAGCCACATCAATACGTAGTGTAATAGGATCCATTCCCTCAGAAAACAACCTGCCCATAAAGGCACTAATGTATAAAAACCCATCTTCCTCTACGTATCGCGAAAAGTTAGTAATAAAACTTCCCCAGCCAAATGCATAAGCCTCGGGGTAAATAACCCAGTCCACAAACTCGTTAGTGGTTTCATTAATTGCCATTACGAAAGTGGAATCATAAGCCCTGGATCCATTCGCGTCGAAAAAGTCTACCTGTGTGAAGAATGTACCATTAGCTGATTCCATCCAGGTATTGAAAGAGATGGATTCCACTAAAGGGTTGTTGGCATAGGTATCTATGGCAGCAGAGAGATCATTTCACCCGTTCTTTGCATGGCAGTAGGGTCGAAGATCTGTAGGGCCTTATCGTTCAAGTCAGAGTTCCAATAATAGCCTTTAGTCTCAGAAATAATCTGAAAATGAAGTGCTCCGGCAATAAAACCCGACTCTGCTAACTGTCCCGTAGCATTAAGTTCAAGTTTAGAAATACCTACATCATTTTGAAAATTTCTTTTTCTATAAACAGCTTTTCCAAAGACAACCCCTTCACCAAACTGAGCCAATGATGCCGTACCTCCAATTATTGCAGGATCAATCTTACCTGAAGGCAAACTATCGAAAACCAGCATTGCGCCTGAGACGTCCACTTGACTATTTCTTACTTCCAGTACGAATATATCATCTGCTGTGGCGTCTATTTGCGGATTTAGATTATCGTCATTATCTGAACATGATGAAATCAATGCTGTGGATGCATAAATAAACATCAAAGAAAAGAGTCTGGAGTATTTCATTGTTTTAAATTTTAATTAGAAATTATTTTAATTGGTATCTGATTTTGAATTGATAGTTTCTGGTTGGCTTAGGTATCCTGAAACTGTCGAATAGTGCTAAATTCAATAAGTTATTCATCTCCAAATTGAACCATAAAGGCAAATTTCCCACCTTACAGGAAGCTCCGATATTAACCAAGTGCTGAGTGGGAATTAGGAAGTCTTCTAAATTGTTCAATGAAGAATTTTCTATGTCACCAAAAAGATTTGGCTCCTGGCTTTTAGGAATTGGAATGAAAATGTACTTCTCTACAAAACTATAGTTTGTATAGCACGATAATTTTGCCTCATTATTTAGCAGGTAAGAGAAGTCGTAATTCAGGTTCAGATTGGTGAAAAAATAAGGTTGAAAAGACAACCTGGACTCTTCCAAGTTACCAGCGGCAACTTGTGCTATATTAATCCTTCTTGCATCCTGCCAGGTAATATTGGCATCAAATTTTAAATGGTTGAAAAGAGTAGTTTTAATACTAGCTTCTATTCCCATTATCTGAGCATCGTCCTGGTTTTGATATTGGTAGAAAAATAGATTGAGTGGAACCAGCAGGATCTGATCGTTGATATGGCGAAAAAATGAATTTATATCCAGAAACCAATTACTACTTTTATCCAGGTTGGAATAGAAACCGAAGTTGATGTTGTGGCTTTGCTCTGGCAATAGGCCATTATTTGCTAAAAGAAAATTACCATCTCCAAAATATTCGATCGATTCAGGAATTCGGTAGGTATTTTCATACGATAATCTGAAGAACCGATTTTGAGTAAGGGCAAACTTCAAAGAGCTTCCATAGCCAAAATTTTGATCTGAGAATTTCGGGTTACCTTGCGTCCACTGTCTTGGATTTTGAGATTGGGTGGCAATTGAATAATATTTTGTGGTGAAAACCTGCGTTATCTTTTCATCCCAATAAGGGATGAAGACTTGTAATCCTGTGACATTCTTGTTGTAAGTAGCTGGCAAATCAAAGGCATCAACTTCTTCTCCATTAATAAAAATTTTGGAAGCAAATGGATCAGATCCAGTTCTCTCATTTGTAGACAGTATGATTAAGGGTTACTTTTACCCCACCAAGGTTATAAGAGGCATTGAAGCGCCCGACAAAATTGTTAAAATCAAAGATCACCCATGTTTTACTACCAAATTCTCCTGAAGTATTGCTACCTTGACTTATAATATCACCAAACCAATCATAGCGGTTTCGGGTGGTATCAACAAAGACAGTCGTTTTTCTATTGAACACTCCAAAGAAGTCTAACTCCAGATTCGCGACTCTTTTCTTAAATCTTGAATGAATATTATGAAAGTTTTCGAAGTTAACTACTTCTCCTACAGGCGTACTAATCGTAAACCCGTGCTGGTTCTCTTTCTCCAAATCGAAGTAAGCATATCCTATCTCAAATAAATCAGCCCATTTGGTATTTCTTACCCCGCCTGCTACCTCTATAAACTTACTATCTGTCGCATCATGAAACCGCTCTACTGTGGCAGGAACCAAAGTTTGTGTTTTCCTGATCCACGACTTCCACCTCCATTTCATAGTCATTATCTGAATAGACGTAATAAGATGTCAGCCTTGTGAATAGCTTAGAATTGGGAATTTGATAATAGGCATTGATATTCGCCTGATGCGTATTGAACGATCCAAAACCATAGGAAACATCTAATTGGTTCGTAAGTGCAATTGCACTATTAAAGTTAATGGCACCACCTAGCGCATCTGCTCCTAGCTCTCCAGGTAATACTCCTTTATACACCTCTAAACCTCCTAGCTGGCCTATAGGAACTATGCTGAGATCAAATGCTCGACCTAAATAGTCCAGTGGGACACCATCCCTAAAATAGCGAATGGCCCTACCTTGTAGCCCGTTTAAATTGACAATGACACTACTCCCTACACCTGCCGTTAGGCGGATGTTCACCCCCGGCATCTGGTTGATTAATTGGGCCACCGGTGTAGAGCGTTCCTGGATGGCTTCCAGGTTCATGGCCTCCACCTTAATCGGTTGCTCCATTTTTTCTTGGGTTTCAGTTTTGCCGAAGACGACTACTTCATCGAGCTGATCCACTTGTTCTTGTAGGGTGGTTTTAAGATCTATCGTTTTTCCTCCAATGATTTTGATGGTTCGTTCTGTGCGTTGGAAGCCTAAGGAAGAAATGATCAGGGTGTAGGTTCCGGCCTCCAGGTTGGGAATTACGTACCTTCCATCTGAATCTGTAATGTTTCCGGTAGTGGTTCCTTTTATTTGAATAGTGGCTCCCGGAATTGGGTTATGTTTAGTGTCTGTTAGGCGGCCGGTAAGCTTGCCTTTATTGTTCTCTACTTTTTTTGATGGTTTTTGCCGAATGGAGATGTCATTTGTTCCTGCACGAATGATGATCTGCTCCTCTCCCCACAGCTCTTTGAGAATCATACTAACAGATGCTTCATTAAACATCTGGCTGATCCTTTTCCCGGCAGGTAAATCGGAGGGGCTATAGTAGATCTCACAACCTAATTCTTCCTTTGGCTTATCCAAAGCCTCACTTACTAAATCGTTATCTAAAGCGTATCGTCAGCCTACGCTCCAGTAAATTTTGCTGTCCGTACGCTTGGATAGACCAAACAATCCCTAGGAAGAGTGTGATATGAACTCTTTTATATCTCATCAGTGAACTTTGGATGCTGAATTTACTCGGTTGTGAAAAGGGTGACTTTATTGTCTTCAATCGTATACTCAAAGCCTCCAATAAAGCCGAGCCGAGCCAACACATCGGTGAGTGGTGGGTTATCTCTCGATAAGATGAAGTCTTTCGTAAGTAGATCGGAATCTTTCACTTCTATGGTGACATGATACCAAGGCTCCAGGACTTTGATAATCTTCGCCAGTGTTTCGCCTTCAAAAATGAGTTTGTTTTCTCGCCAGGCGGTAAGTTTCTGTGCATCTACTTGCCCCGTGGAAATACTCTTATCCGAATCAAGTATCGCACGATCATTGACCGTAAGTTTAACTAAGTTATCTGCTTGCTCTTTTTCAGAAAAAGCTACTTCACCACTGTTTACAATGATTTCTGTTTCTCCTTCTTCTCTCGTATTGATATCAAAGGACGTACCTAGTACCTGAGTTTTGGAATCTTCTGTATAGATGATAAATGGTCGCTCGGTATCTCTCGCAATATCAAAGTGAGCATGTCCCGTCAGGTAAACTACTCGCTGATCTCCCTCAAACTTCTCCTGAGCTTTGATCTGTGTTTCATAGTTCATCCGAATGGTGGATCCATCGGATAGGGTCACCGTTCGTTTTTCCTCTCGCTGGGTTTCAATGGTTTGCCATGCGATAGACAGGGAAGCTTCATCTCTAAAAGCATCGTCTGAATATTGATAGGCAAAGAATCCCGCCGTAAACAGGATGATCGCAGCTGCAGCATAGCGCATCACTCGCTTACGCTGGGGGATGTGCTGAACGCTATCACAGGAGATCGTAGGGAGAAGTGACTTCCAGATTTGACGTCTGATCTTTTCATCGTCTTTTTCCGGTGTGAGGTCAAGGTTCTCCGCACCAGTTGCTAACCACGCTTTGACCTGTTTTTCTTCCTCCGGACTGCAAAGACTTGAATGGTACTTTTCTAGTAGTTCTTTAGTTACCATATTAATTGGTTTTGGACTTCAATTAATACAGTTCCGTAACCTTGTCGTTTCCCCCAGTCCCCTATTTAATTTTTTTGAAGTAGGCACTTAGTAAATATGAAAAATAGAGTTAGCAGGCATGTGAGCACATTTGGACTTAGAAATCTGCTGATTTGTAGTGCTTACTTTATCTGAATGATGCATTTTCTTTGTTTGCAGCTAGCCAGAGCTATTTATTAAGAGCCTAGTTCAATAATTTTTTATTCAAGCAGGTTTTTCCGTAAGTAATTAAGGGCTCTGGTCAAATGATTTTCTACTGTTTTGGGGCTGATGAAAAGGGTTGATGAATCTCTTTATTGTTTAATCCGTCTTCCCTGCTTAGAGTGTACACCTTTTTAGCTTGGTCAGGCAATTGGGTCACCAGGATGATACGCGCTGCTTTAGTAAATTCAGGTTGACCTCATTTTCTGTTTCATTGCAAGACTCTGGACTCAACTGAGGTTGTGCGTTGAGCTTTTTTTGTCTGGATACTTTGTTTCGAATGAATTGGAATGCCCTTAGCTTTGCTGATTTTACCTAATAATTTTCAATGTCCTTTTCAACAACCAGCTTTTCCCGATTCTTCCAAAGGGATTCAAAGATCTCTTGAACTAATCCTTTGGAACTCTCAGCGTCATCAGTGTATCTCCGGCAAAGCCTATAAAGTAGTTTCCAATAGGTATTATACAACTCCTCAAATCCTTCAGGGGTCCTGACAGGGGTCCTGAAATCAGGTTTAACTACGTCTTGCTTCCCTCTTAGATAAAAACATTCTTTTTGCGAACGACTCTCAAAAATTAGTGGTTTGAAAAATATACCTGCCTATTCGACGATTTAGATTCATCCTAAAGTAAATGTATGTTTGAGATTTACTCGAACCAAACTATTTGGCTTTTTATTGGACGTTTTTGGCTTTTGTTGATGTTTGGTTTGAAGTTACGGTAAACAAGGTTAAACAAAAGAGAGATAAAAGGGAAATTAGTGGAGGTTGAGAAGGAGCGAAGGTCGTCTGCCTTAATAGTTGTCTCTACAGGACTCTCTAATAGCTTTCTTCAACTCTCCGGACTTAATCGTTTAATTGCTTCAGAATAATCCGATCACTCACATCTGGATTATATTCAATTCTTGAACTTGCTTGGGGATACACCAAACTGCTTTTTAAAAGCACTCGTAAAGTGCTCGGGGTTTCGGTAGCCTATTTTTCTCGCCACTTCCTTTACGCTTATTTGCTCACTGCTTCACACCGTTCAGGAAACTACTATATTCATGCTACCAAGCTACCTGTTTGCCATCATCGCCGAATCCATTCCCACCGGGTAGTTAAATCCCTGGCCCAAAGGGGCAAAACCTCTACTGGCTGGTTTTATGGCCTTAAACTACACCTGATCATTGATCCGGTTGGAGAGTTGATCAGCTTGGTGTTTTCTTCTGGCAATAAATCCGAGGTAAATCAGCAAATCATCTTAGCACTCACTCAAAAAATAACCGAAGGAAAGTGCTTTGGAGATGCAGGTTACCTATCGGCTAAGCTGGTAGAGATCCTCATTGAAAAAAGACGTTGGCTGATGAGTAGGATCCGAAAGAACATGAAAAATAAACTCATGCCCATAAAAGATATGTTCCTACTGAAAAAAAGGGCCATTATTAAAACCGTCATTGATTTCCTCAAACACATCTTTGATCTCTGGTATACCAGGCACCGCGCTATCGACAACGCTTTCAACCATGCAATGGCTGTTTGGCTGCTTATCAGTTCCTTGACAAAAAACCTTCCATCTCCATGAAAAATAAAAGAGAAATGGTACTTTCTTTAGTCAATTCGCCAAACTGATGTTATTTTATGTTATACTTGCGCCAAAATAATCAAAATGCAACACAGTTGCATTTATGGCCAATTCACCTTGTAATTATCCTTCCTTTTAACTCATCAATGGACATAATAGCTAGATCAGTTGCGAGAACTAAAAAGATTTTTGTTTCAACATTCTTTATTCTCATAACGCATTTGTCTATGGCATATCAAAGTAGTCAATGTAATGTAATCTTTAAAGTGCATGACATCAATGGAGAAGGGCTTATTGGAGCGTATGTAGAAGTGGTGGGTTTGGAGCTAAAAGCGATCACGGATATAAATGGCGAAGCCACTTTTAAACTTGATCAAGGTGAATCGTATTCCGTCATGATAAGTTTCCTTGGTTTCGAGACAATTAATCAAGCCATCATGGTTCCATATACAAGGGAACACCGTCAAAAAATTAGGCTTAAAGAGTCTTCTACAGAATTGGGTGAGGTGGTGGTGCAGGGCCAATCTGTAGAAAAGGAGGTTTTGCGGCAGCCTCACAAAGCTGAGTTTATTAGCCTTGATAATATAAGATCCCAGCCAGTAGAAGTCGTAAATATTATCAATCAAATGCCTGGCATGCGCATCCGACAAAATGGGGGACTGGGCAGCAGGATTGATATTTCTATTAACGGAATTGGTGGAAAGGGTGTGAAAGTTTTCGTTGATGAAATACCTGTCTATCTGTTGGGAACTGGATATGATATCAATAACATCTCGCAGGGAATTATTGACAATATAGAAATATATAAAGGTACGATCCCCGTGAAGTTTGGATCTGATGCATTGGGCGGTGTGATCAATATACAGACCAGAAAGAAAGGCGTAGACTACCTGGATGTTAGTTATTCATTTGGCTCATGGAACACTCATCAAACATCCTTAAGCGCAAATAAAAAGTTCGGAAAGAGCAAACGCTGGTTTATTGGCGTGGAAGGATTTCAAAATTATTCGGACAATAACTATTGGATGGATAATGTTAGAATCATCGATGAAGAACGTTCCAGGCCAGGGCTTCCGATCACTAAAAGAGGTAGAGCCCGGCGCTTTAACGACATCTTTGATTCCAAACTCGGTAGACTCGTGCTAGGGGTTCGTGACCTAGCCTGGGCCGATGAAATTCAACTCTTTTCCTCACTATCAGATGTGTACAAAGAGTGGCAACACGGTTTTGTAGCGGATGAGGTTTGGGGAGAACCATTTTCCGAAGAGGACTCCTGGAGTACAGCATTTACCTTGAAGAAATTCAGTAAAGATGACCAATGGGACATCAATGTTTCTGCTGGCTATATCAGCAACAAACAACTTTTTGTAGATACTGCTCGAAGAACGTATTTCTGGGATGGTAGCTTTATTCCTAAGATAGCACTTGCCGGAGAGTCTGTTTCTTTCAACAATGGTACTACTCCCGAAACCACCACACAGACGTACTTCTTTCGTCAAAGTACCAATTACGCAATTCATCCAAAACACTATCTTAATATAACTACCCTTCTCTCAAAAGACGCCTTTTCGGCTACTGATCGTGCATTTACAGCAGATAGTGGCGAGGAACTTGGAGATCCGCAAGACCTGCTAAAAAATTACGCAGGCTTATCGCTTGAAAGCAAGTTGTGGAATGAAAGACTTACCAATATAGCATCCATCAAGCACTTTTATCAGAAATCAAAAGCAGTTGCAAACGAGTTCACACGTGCAGGATCGCTATCGGACAACACATTTTCACTCGTTGGTTACGGAAATGTGCTGAGGTTTCAATTAAATCCAAATTTTGTCATCAATGTTGGTTATGAATTCACCATTCGTTTAGCAGATGGGAATGAACTTTTTGGAGACTACATTACCACCATCTCCAATCCTGACTTAAAACCAGAAGAAAGTCAAAACATTAATCTAGGAGCTAACTGGGCTTCAGGTAACAATAAATTGAGAATAGGCGCTTCCTATTTTTATCGCAATTCCTCTAACAAAATAGCGCCCGTAGGTGTAGGCAATAGAGCCAATATTCAAAACCGCAATCTCTCCCAGGTGGAAACAAATGGGGTAGAGATTAATGCACAGTATCAAGCAACACAACACTTAAGTTTTTCGGCAAACAGTACGTATCAATATGCAATCGCCAAAGATTTGGATCTTAGCGAAGGATTTTCTGCCAGCTCCATAGGGGAACGGATACCCAACGAACCTTATTTTTTTTCCAATTTCATCGCAAATTATACTATTCCAAAATTATCCGTAATCCCTGGCGAATTAAAGCTGCGTTATAGTCTGAACAATGTATATTCCTTTTTAGCCACATGGGATCAAGGTGCAACAGGTGCCTCAAGTACTCCTACTCAAACGATTCATAACCTTTCATTGGTTTGGGCGGCTCCTAAGGAGCGATGGAGCTTCGGTTTGGAAGGTAGAAACGTTTTCAATACACAGGCCTTTGACAACTTCAATGTACAAAAACCAGGAAGAGGTTTTTATGTAAAAGCAAGACTTTTTTTAGAAAATTAAATTAAATAAACTAGTAATGAAATTTTACCCTAATACTAATCGAATCGGCACAGCCTGTCTATTGGCTGTATGTTCCCTATTTACTGGATGTAATAATAATGATGATGAACCTGAAGTAGTTGTGCCGGGCGAGTTTGGCATGATCACTTCGGTTATTAACCCAAATGGAAGATCACGTGCGTTCTATTTGCAGCGCGTTTCAGTGGACAGCACCGGGATGATCGATAACAGCAATGCTACAGAACTAGACCCTCAAACAAGTGCCATGATTCATGGATTTGATGGCTCTCTGTATTTTAGTGATTACAGAAAATCAGAGTTGATAAGATGGGATATTGATGAGTCCAATAACGTGACCAGAGCTGGGGAAATGTCATTCGCAGAACTAAACTCCCAAGGTAATGCAGCATTCAGGGATGAATCTACAGCCTTCATAGGAGGCATGAGCAATGCGATCATCATCTTCAACCCAAGTACGATGGAAAAGACAGGTACCATTGATTTTAGTGCGGTATCAAAGGTTGGTGATCCAACGGATTTCCCAGTAGCTGGTGGGACCTATGCGGTAGATGCCGTTTCTGAAATTATCGTTCGGGACAATTTCCTGTATGCAGCACTTATGCCCTTATCAGATGCATCATCGTTTGATCCGGCAGAAATAGGCTGTTCGATCATTATAGTGGATTTGGATAAGTTAGACCCAAATGCTATAGGAAATGAATCAGCAGTTGTGGAGCGTATTTACGATGAGCGTGGTTCTTCTACCGGAGCTTGGGGTTCGGGTGGTGGAAATCCATTCATGCAGATAGACGAGAACAATGATTTGTACGTACTTTGTCATAACTTCTGGGCAAACCCTTCCTTAAGATCCTATTTTAAACCTGCCTGTATCCTAAAAATTGCGAATGGAGAAACCAACTTTGATCCGGATTACTACTTCGATCTTGAAAGCGTTTCAGCAGGTAATGGCAACGGGATTGTAAATTTTGAATACTATGGAAATGGAAAGTTTCTTGCTGCTGTTCAGGATCCAACAGCTGTCGATCCTGATAATGCATCTTCTTACTTTCAGGACCCAATCTATCAATGGTGGAGCTTTGACTTGAATGCTAAGAGTGCGGCGATCGTGAATGAAACCTACACTAGAGGCGCCTCAGCTGCCGTATCGTATTTTGAAAATGGATTTGGATATATTCCCTTTGAAGCAGACGGTAAAAATTTCGTAATGCGGGTTGATCTTAACACGCTTGAAACGAAACGGCACTTTGAAACAGTTGGGTTACCACAACTGTACAATTTGAGCGAATAAATCACACAAGGAATTTTTTCAATCGAGTAGGCGACAAAAGTAGGTGATCAACCTATTTTTGTCATCCTCTCACACCACCCAGCGTACACCTTACGTACTGGGCTGTTTCATTAATGTTGAACAATAGTTCTTGTGAAGATCATATAGACCCCCATCTACCGCAAATTTGTAACTTATGATCTAAATGAGTAGAAACGATAAAATCAGAAATCAGACCAAACTTTGCTTTGTGTCTTTTTGTCGTATATCCGGCCTATTCATTTAATTATTGGTTCAAATGGGGAAAAATCGAATTCAGGATAGGCTAAGAAATTTTAAAAAGCACACGTCTAAAAAGCGGGTAGAAGAGATTCAAAATAATGTTCAGCAAAGTAGAAAAGAATGAATGCTTTAGATGTTTGTGCATGCGGGAAAGAAAATTCAACTAACATCGCGTGCCATGGAAAGGAGACCGATTGTTGAACATTTGTCAAATTATTATCCTATTTAACGTTTTAGTGATTGATTTTTTAATGAATCACTTTCCAATACAAAACTTAGAAAAGATATTTTCCAGTAAATCATCTGCGGTTACTTCACCTGTTATTTCGCCCAGGTGAAAAAGTGCTGAACGAATATCCTGGGCCACCAGGTCGCTTGAAAGGCCTGAATCAATTCCGCCTATTACACGGTTAAGTGCTTCGTTGGTTCGTTGAAGACTTTCAACATGTCGTGCATTCGTTAAAATCGTATTGGATTGGATAGAAGGTTTATGAATAAATGTTTGAAGACGCTCTTTTAGTAACGGTAGGTTTTCTCTATTTTTTGCTGAGATAAATAGCGCATCTTCTGTCGCTAAAACATTTTTTAGCTCTGCTTTCGCATTATCTGACTTATTCCCAACAATTAGGAAAGAAGTATCAAAAACTTTCAATTCGTTTAACTGCTCTCTAATCGAATCAACTGATTCGTTTACCAAATCGAATAAATAAATGATCACACTAGCGGTCTTCATTTTTTCCCAAGTTCGCTGCACGCCTACCGACTCTACCTGATCTTCTGTTTCGCGGATTCCAGCGGTATCGATGAAACGAAATACAACCCCATCGATGATCATTTGATCCTCAATAAAATCCCGAGTGGTTCCCGGAACATCAGAAACGATGGCTTTTTCTTCATTTAATAATGCATTCAAAAGCGTGGATTTACCGACATTTGGCTTTCCTGCAATTACTATTGAGACTCCATTCTTCATCACATTTCCATACTCAAAGCTGGCTATTAAAGATTGAATGAGGATTTGAATTTTATCAATTAGTTCCAACAATCCGGACCGATCGGCAAACTCCACCTCTTCTTCTGCAAAATCCAATTCCAGCTCAATCATGGAAGCAAAATGTACCAGTTGCTCTCTCAGGTCTTTGATTTCGTTGGAAAAACCACCCCGCATCTGATTCATCGCTGCTCGCTGCATGGAAGCATTTTCAGAGGCAATCAAGTCTGCGACGGCCTCTGCCTGAGCCAGGTCGAAACGTCCATTAAAGAATGCTCGTTGAGTAAACTCGCCAGGTTTAGCCAAACGTGCCCCTTTGGAAATAAACAGATTCAATACCTTTTGGAGGATGTATGGAGAACCATGGCTAGATACCTCAATGACATCTTCTTTCGTGTAAGATTTGGGCGCCTTAAAGATGGAAACCAGTACTTCATCCAGGATTTGATCACCATTCCGTATGGTTCCTAGATGAATACTATGTGAATCCACCTTTTCCAGGTTCTTTCCATAGAAAACTTCATTTACAATAGAAACGGCTTTGGGGCCTGATACTCTTATGATCCCAATAGCTCCAATACCTGGCGGTGTAGCAAGCGCAGTGATGGTATCTTGAAAAACTGTGTTCATCATATCCAACTACAAAACTATACCTACCTATTTGATGAACAATCAATAAAGGAGATAGAAAAGAAACTAAAAGGTTTCATTATTAAAAAAATATGTATATTTGAAACCAAAAGGTTTTGTATGGTGCGCAGAGATGTATTTCAAGCTATTGCAGACCCTACTCGAAGAGATATTATAGGATTACTCTCGAATGGAGCGCTGAATGTAAATGAAGTTTCCAGTCATTTTCAAATAAGCAGAACTGCCGTATCTAAGCATATGCGAGTTTTGAAGGAATGTGGGTTATTGACGATCGAGAAGAAAGGCAGAGAGCGGTATTGCCAAGCTAGATTAGATAATTTGGCCGAAGTGGCTTTATGGGTTCATCAATACCGAATGTTCTGGAATGATCGACTGGATCGTTTGGAAGCTGCATTGAAACAAGAAGACAATAAGAATAAAAACTAACTAACACAATAATCATGGAAAAGTACGGAAAACTAGTTGCCCCTGGCACACTTAAATTTGAGCGTCTACTACCTGGCCCTATTGATAGGGTTTGGGAATTCCTCACAGATGCAGAAAAACGCGGGCTGTGGTTTGCTGCAGGAGAATTGGAAGCGCAGCAAGGTGGAGAAATGAAATTGATCTTCAATAACTCCATACTTTCAAATCCTTCTGATCCAACGCCCGAAAAGTACAATGAATTTGGCGATGGTTTCATCTCTCATGCTACCGTCATTACCTACGAGCAGAACAAGAAACTAGTCATTAGCTGGGAAGGCATTGTCACGTTCGAGCTGGAAGAAGTAGGGGATAAAGTGAAATTGACGCTCACTCATGAGAAACTAAAAGATGACAAAACATACAAAGCCGGAGTCTTTGCCGGATGGCATACGCACCTGGATATTCTGTTCGATCGACTAAGTGGCAAAGACCCTAAAGGTTTTTGGAGTATTCATATGCCATTGGAAGAAAAATATGAAAGACTATTGGATTAAGATTTTTTCCATCATTTCGTACCTGCGGTAAGCAGGCTTCATATTGGTTGAGTATTTGAAGGTCGGGAATACATAGATTTACAAAGTTTGTGATCAATGATGAAACCTTAAAAGAAACGATGGAATCAAAATCAAGTAAGAAGCGAGAAGCTATCGCCATTTTTTCAGAACGTTTTGAACAATAGGAGGCTTCCCAAGAGGGCCAGCAAGATGCGTATGCTTTTGAAGAAAGTTAGGTAAAGTTTGTGGAGCAAACCAGCCTAGTAGTAGTATTGTAGTAGTTGGGGAGGAGAGGGACAGCAGAAAAAAACGATAAACAGTAGCTACGGCCAATTGGAGATCCCCAAGCATCCTTTGCTTTGTCGTACTCCTCTGGGGTTCAAAGCAACTCCTTACTGGCAGGAAAAGTGTGTATATATGGGGCAGCAGCACGTGTTTGAACAAGG
>JBCDKO010000091.1:0-16989 GCA_038746525.1 Bacteroidota bacterium | reverse complement strand
TGGCAAGCAGTCAACAGTTGCTAATGCAAGGGAAGGCAGAAGTAGATGAAATGGTGGTGGGCCAGCAAGAAGCCGGCACCAAGGGTCGCCAAAATGAGGATAAAAAGCTCGTTGCTGTCGCTTTAGAGCGAAAAACAAAGGAATCGGGCGGATGTATGCGCGGGTGATCAAAGATGGAAGCAGTCCATCCTTACGCCCCTTTTTTTCATGATCATATAGATAAGAACGCCGAAATCAAAACCGATGAATGGAGAGGATATCGTCCGCTTAAAGCCACTTTCCCTCATCTCACACAGAGCGCATCAGGTAAGAAAGGGGAGCACTTTCCCGAGATGCATCGAGCGATCATGATGTTCAAAGCCTGGCTCCGTGGCACCCATCATGCCGTGAAACATCTGCAAGCCTATCTAGACGAGTATTGCTATCGGTTTAACCGCCATCTGATGAAGGATAAACTATTTGACCGTCTGATGGATAGAATGGTAGCTCATAGCCCGGTCTACTGCAAAAACTTGACTATTTACTAAGTGCCTACTTCAATAAATGAACTTACGCCTTCGGCAGGATGTATTGAGGTAAATGTATACTCACATACGGGATATTGCCCGGACCAGGCAACTCACCAATTTTAATTTCACCACATCCTGCGACCATGCTTAACCAGGGGTTCTTCGCACACCAGGTAAAAAGCGACCTACTTCCCAGGCGTAGTACAAGTTATCCTTTCTTAATTTTATAAACGAGCAAAGAAGGTCTAATGGCATTGATTTGTCATTTGTCAGCACATTTTTTCATGTTGCCATTAAGCACGATGGCCTCTACAATGAATCATTAGTTTACTAGGAGGATACATTAACTTTTTATGAGTGCTCACTTCCATTCTGCCAAGACATGGTTTACATCTGCCGTTGCATACCTGACTTTTCCCAATTCATATTTAAATCCTTTAGTGTTATCCTGCTTTAACAAGACCGGACTCTATCGCGTACACAATAAGTTTGGCAGGGGAACTAAGGCTGAGTTTTTTTAGAATGTTTTTTCTGTGTGAATTTATCGTATGTATGCTCACATGAAGGTCTATAGCAATCTGGGCTGTAGTTTTTCCTTGAGTAATTAATTCAAGCACCTGAAACTCCCTTTTCGAAAGATTTGCGGGTTCATTATCCTCTTCTTCTGTTTCTCCCTCAATCACCATATCTAAAACTGTATTACAAAAAAACCTGCTGCCTTTAGAAACAGCAATCAATCCATTAGTGATTTCTTCTTCACTACAGTCTTTTGTTAGTATTCCTTTTACCCCGGAAGCTAGTAATTGCTGAATAAATTCTTTGTTTTGATCATTCGAAATGACTAAAAATGATGTTTTTGTATTTTGTTTTATTCGCTCAATTTGAGTTAAAAGCTCATCTTCTTTTCCATGAACATCTACAACAGCAAGATCAGGCATACTTTCTGTTACAGTAGATTCAAATTGACTAGCTTGATCTACTTCCCGAACAAGTTCCATACCTGGAATGGACTTGATAAGAGAGACCATACCCTTTCTAGTAAGAAATTGAAAATCAGCTAGGATAACTCTTGATGACAACTTAGGTTCTTATTTAGAATAATTCTAAACAAAAATAGTCCACGTTTACTACGTACCAAAATCCATTGTCGACTAATTAACTGAAATCTTAAAGGGATGTCTTATATTAGATTTACATAGACGAAATCACTATAAATTAATTAACTAATGGAATACAGGATAGAACATGATACTATGGGCGAAGTAAAAGTCCCAGCCGAAAAATACTGGGGTGCTCAGACTCAAAGATCTCGGAACAACTTTAAAATTGGTGGCGAAAAAAATCAAATGCCTGTTGAAATTATCCGAGCCTTTGCTATCCTAAAAAAATCTGCTGCTGAAACAAATACTGAACTGGATGTCTTGCCGAAAGAAAAATCAGAATTAATTATTCGAGTCTGTGATGAAATCCTGGAAGGTAAACTTGATGATCAATTTCCACTCGTAGTTTGGCAAACAGGTTCAGGTACACAATCAAACATGAACTCAAATGAAGTCATCGCCAACCGCGCTCACGTGATCAATGGAGGCTCATTAACTGACGACAAAAAAATCATTCATCCGAATGATGATGTAAACAAAAGTCAAAGTTCAAATGACACTTTTCCAACGGCGATGCATATAGCTGGATATAAAATAATTATTGAGCATACGATACCTAAAGTTGAAAAACTCAGGGATACACTGCGCGAAAAAGCTGAATCGTTTAAGGAAGTAGTTAAAATTGGAAGAACTCATTTTATGGATGCTACTCCCCTTAGTTTAGGTCAAGAGTTTTCAGGGTATGTTTCTCAATTAGATCATGGCCTAAAAGCGCTTAAAAACACCTTAGAACATCTTTCAGAACTTGCTCTTGGTGGAACGGCAGTCGGAACAGGCTTAAATACGCCTGAAGGATACGCTGAACTAGTTGCAAAGAAAATAGCCAGGTACTCACAAATGCCAATGAAGACTGCTGATAATAAGTACGAGGCGCTTGCAGCGCATGACGCGATCGTTGAGTCCCATGGGGCGTTAAAACAACTCGCAGTCAGTTTAATGAAAATTGGAAATGATATTCGCATGCTTTGTTCAGGCCCTAGAAGCGGTATCGGTGAAATTCTGATACCAGAAAATGAACCAGGATCATCCATTATGCCAGGTAAGGTGAATCCTACTCAGTGTGAAGCACTGACTATGGTTTGTGCTCAGGTGATTGGAAATGATGTAGCCATTTCAATGGGAGGCGCAACAGGTCATTTTGAGCTCAATGTTTTTAAACCAATGATGATTTTCAACCTTCTTAATTCAGCACGATTATTAGGAGATGTCTGTGAATCTTTTAACGATAATTGTGCAATAGGAATTGAGCCCAACTATCAGGTAATCAAAGTAAAATTGGAAAATTCACTTATGTTAGTTACTGCTTTAAACACGCATATTGGTTACGAAAGTGCAGCCAAGATTGCTAAAAAAGCGCACAAAGAAGGAATTACTTTACGTGAAGCTGCCATCGATCTGGGACTAGTTACGGATCAAGAATTCAATGATTGGGTGAAACCTGAAAATATGATAGGTTCCTTTAAAATTAAAAATTAATTATTCTAAAGACTTTTTAGTACTTTAGTAACGTTAAACGGGCTAAACGAATTTCATATTATGAAAAAATTAATATCTCTAATAGCGATAATTCTCTGCTTGGGAGTATCTCTGGATACTTCTGGCCAGATGAGCAAAACGGAAAAAAGAGAGTGGAAAAAAAGGATTAAGAAACTGGAACCAGAGCAGTACAAGCAGCTCCTTGATGAGAACAAATCATTAAAAGGACAGCTAAGTAGCATGAAAGCAGAAATCAACAGTGTTGACAATCGAATATCGGAGAAGGATGAGCAAATAGTGATCTACCAAGAGCAAATAAGTGATCTTAGGAATGAATTGGAAAAAGTTCAAAGCCAAGCGAACTCTCAAAACGTAGCAAATACTAATAATAGTGGTGGCACTGACGAAAATAGAGGAGTGGTTTTCAAGGTTCAGTTAGGTGCGTTTAAGAAAAAAGATCTCAAAAAATATGATAACTCACCAAATTTTAGCGCCGAAGACAAGGACGGTTTCCAAAAGCTCACCGTCGGAGTTTTCAGAGATTATTGGGAAGCGGATAGATTTAAAAAAGAACTCAGAGCTATGGGAGCCAAAGAGGCTTGGGTGGTTTCGTATAAAGACGGACAAAGAGTTCCTATCAAAGATGTTTTAGAAGGCGTAACAAAAAAATCGTAGGAAAGAACGACTCAAAACTTATTTTAGCCCTGATTTCATTTGTGTGAAGTCAGGGCTTTTTGTTTTTAATTTTGAGAATCACATGATTCATTATAAAACCTTAGCCGAGATTGAGCTGATGCGAGATAGTTCTATTATCGTGTCAAAGACGTTAGGATTAATGGCTGAACTTATCCAGCCAGGAATTACCCCGCTAGAGCTGGATAAAAAGGCCGATGAATTTATCAGAGATCACCAAGCAGTTCCAGGATTTTTGGGGCTTTATGAATATCCTAAATCAATTATTACTTCTGTCAACGAGCAGGTAGTTCACGGAATTCCCACAGATCGTCCACTTAAAGAAGGAGACATTGTTGGAATCGATATCGGTGTCTTAAAAAACAGGTATTACGGTGATCATGCTTACACGTTCTCTGTTGGGGAAATCTCAGATGAGATAAAACAACTTTTAAAAATCACCAAACAAAGTCTGTATTTAGGAATAGAACAATTGGTAGTGGGAAATAGGATAGGAGATGTAAGCTTTGCTATCCAATCTTACGCTGAAAGATATGGGTATGGAGTAGTCAGAGAACTGGTTGGTCATGGCCTTGGTAAGAAGATGCATGAGTCTCCAGAGGTTCCCAACTTTGGCAAAAGAGGACGTGGAAACAAAATCAAAAACGGATTAGTACTAGCAATAGAGCCTATGATTAATATGGGTACTCGAAGAGTTGTTCAACTAAACGATGGATGGACCATTGTGACCGCAGACAGAAAACCTTCCGCCCATTTTGAACATAATGTAGCAGTAATAGATGGAAAGCCCGAAATTTTATCTACGTTCAAATACATAGAAGAAGCACTAGCAAAAAAAAATGCGCTAGTGATCTAACTCACCTAAACATCAAATGACTATAAAAAAAACCAGATTAAGCGCTACAATGATGAAGTTTCTGGTGTGGAGGATTAAACACATCAGTGACAATAATTTCTTACTCGTTGCTGCTGGTCTCATCGGAATTTGTTCTGGACTGGCAGCTGTTATCTTGAAAAGCACTGTCCATTCTCTCATTAAATACCTGGAAATTGGATTAGATCTTTTTGGTTTTAACTCTTTGTATTTGATCTACCCACTCATAGGAATAACACTAACAGTCCTCATTTCCAAATATATATTCAAAGAAAAACTAGGTCATGGAATCACTCAGATATTGTATGCCATTTCAAAAAACTCCGGCATAATTAGAAAAACTCGTATGTATTCACGCATGGTAACGAGCGCGATTACTGTTGGGTTTGGAGGTTCTGTGGGTCTAGAGGCTCCTATCGTTGTGACTGGATCCGCCATTGGGTCAAATGTGGCGCAACTTTTTCATTTAAATTATAAAAAGAGGACGTTGCTTATTGGTTGTGGGACAGCGGGTGCTGTCTCAGCGATTTTCAATTCCCCTGTTACAGGTGTCATATTTGCTATGGAAGTAATTCTCACCGAAGTAATGATCAGTAGATTTATACCGCTTCTCCTGGCTTCAGTTTGTGGTCAGCTTGTTTCCTTAGTGCTATTAGGAGATGATATTTTATTCAGCTTTAAATCAACCGAAACCTTCAAAACAGGTGAGACTGGTTATTACTTGTTGTTGGCTGCAACTTGTGGATTAATCTCTCTTTATTTCACCAGAACCATGTACCTATTCGAAGGAGCAATTCAAAAATTAAAAGATGATTTTGGTCGTGCCGGAGTAGGTGGAATAGCACTTGCCCTTATCATTCTAACTTTTCCCCCTATTTATGGAGAAGGATATGATACAATAAAAAACCTTTTGTTTGGAAACTCTACTGATATCTTTCTTCATAGTTTTTTTTTCTGGTTCTCTGATCATGAGTCAGCAATTATCATTTTTTTGCTGCTGATACTCTTAGTGAAGCCTATTGCAACTGCCCTTACCATTGGATCTGGTGGGAGTGGTGGAATTTTTGCGCCATCATTGTTTATGGGTGGCCTCACCGGATACGCTTTTAGCTCAACATCCAATTTACTTCTTGGCTCAAGTCTTAGCACCAGTAACTTTACCTTGGTAGGCATGTGTGGGGTGATGAGTGGAGTAATGCATGCTCCTCTTACAGCTATTTTCTTAATTGCAGAAATTACAAGCGGCTATGTTCTTTTTGTCCCATTAATGTTAGTTTCAGCGATTTCATTTAGTACTATCTCCTATTTTGAGAAGCATAGCATTTATACCAAAAAGCTTATCGAGACCGGAGACCTAATACCTTATGATAAGGACCTGATTGTTTTGAGCTTGATAGACCTTAAGAAAATCATAGAAAAAGAACTATTTACCATTCATCCGGAATCCACACTTGACGATTTGGTAAATCTTGTTAAAAAAAGTAAGCGGAACATTTTTCCAGTCGTGAATGAAGATAAAGAGTTAGAAGGTATAGTAACCTTGGATGATATTCGCGAAATGATGTTTGACGAACAGAGCAGGAAACATATTATCATTAAAACCATCATGCATAAACCACCAGCAAGTGTTAGCACAGAGGAAAAAATGCAATCGGTAATGAATAAATTTGAGGTAACACAAGCATGGAATCTTCCAGTTATTAATGATGGAAAGTACATCGGATTCATTTCTAAGTCTAGGATTTTTAATGCCTACCGAAATAAACTCATAAGACAATCGGCTAACTAGCAAATAAAGACCTAAAAGCTAATACTAATAGATTATAATTCTACGTTTTAAGTTATCCACAAGGTATTTTATTTTGATTTATTCAGCAATGTGTTGATAGTCAATCTATTATGCTTATTCCCAAAATAAGTGTGGATAACTTAATGGTTTTGTGGAAAAACTTTTAAAAAGCTAATTACACACCTAAAATCTTTATATCACATACTTCAAATATCAGAAAAAATAAGAAGAATGACATGTTTTTTTCGACGAACGCAATGATTTCTACACATTAATTTAATGTTAACTAAACAGGCTTACCTATCTGATACATTACTGGAATAAATTCACCTATTCTTCGAATAATTCAATTTTTAATTCGGATAAATCACAAAATAGAATTAAAACTTTAACCTAAAACTTACGTTGAAAATTCTATGAAAAAAATAGTTATTTGGTGTATGGTGTTAATGAGTTTTAGTTTATCTGCACAATTAGTTGAACCGATTAAATTTACTAAACTTCAGGAAAAAATTTTATCTTCTAATTCTGAATTGACAGTCTTTAACTTTTGGGCTACATGGTGTGCTCCTTGTATTAAAGAGTTGCCTCACTTTGAAACATTAAATTCAAAGGATAACGTAAAGGTTTATTTAGTTAGTCTGGATTTCCCGGATCAACTTGATAAGGTTAGAAAATTTATAAGCAAAAAAAACCTTAATTCCGAGGTGTTATTTCTCGATGAAAAAGATCCGGATACCTACATATCTAAAGTAAGTCAAGAATGGTCCGGAGCTATCCCAGCGACCTTATTTGTGACAGATTTAGGTAAAACTTTTTTTTATGAAAAGGCTTTCGATAAAGAAGAGTTAGAAAAAACTGTTAATGAATATCTATATTAATTCTATGTCTAAAACAATGAAGAGAACTTTTATACTTTTAATTGGTGTACTTGCAGTTATTGCAGTATTGTTTATGAACGCATCTAGACCAGCAGCTGGTTATGGAATTGGAGATTATGCCAGCGATTTCGAATTGCCGAATATCGATGGTGAAATGGTTTCCTTATCTGACTACAGTGGTGTTAAGGGATTTATAGTCATATTTACATGTAATACGTGCCCTTATGCAAAAGCTTACGAATCCAGGATAATAGATTTAGATAAGGAATATGCCAGCAAGGGATTTCCAGTTATTGCAATTAATCCCAATGACATCAATAAGCAACCTGGTGATAGCATGGAGGAAATGAAAAAACGATCTAAAAATAAAGGCTACACCTTTCCATACTTACGAGACAATACTCAAACAGTTGCAAAATCATTTGGAGCAACCAAAACTCCTCATGTTTATGTGTTGAAGAAAGAAGCTGAAGAAAAATATAAAGTAGAATTTATAGGTGCTATAGATAATAGCCCGAATGATCCTGGAGACGTCTCGGAAGTGTATGTTGAAGATGCAATTAATGCTTTGCTCAATGGAGAAAAACCTGTAGTCACCGAAAAGAGGGCTATTGGCTGTACGATTAAATGGAGTTGAAAAAGGGAATTTTGAAAGCACTATAAATACGCTCTCTTAGCTTTTAATGCGCTTAATATACTTCTTCCTTATATTACCTAGTTAGCATGATAATTAACGGACCGTTATTCAATCTTATTTACTATGTCTTACAAAGTTTAAGGAATATATTTTGAGATAAAATCTGGGATATGAACTGTTGATAAAATCATAAAAATAAGCCTTTTGTATCATAACTATTGATACTTTTATCAAGTAGGTATGGGGAAACTTACCCTATACCTTTTAAATTACCAGAGATAACTACTGCATCCCGATACACCATTTTTTCAGGGTCAGGTTTTTCCTATTCGTTTATCCCTTTGTTTTTTATTTAGCAATCATTTCTCTTATATCGAGGTTAAGCAAAACCAGTTTCATTTCAACCTTTGGCTTTTCTCGCGCTTTCATCAGGCTGTTAACACCACTAAGATGAAGTCCTCCTTTGAAATGTGATGATTAATTTAATCATGTTATTTGAGATGACTTTTTTGTTACTCGAATAAAAGCATTTTTATCTAAATCTTCCATTTTTTAATGCTGATCAATCATGATCTGATTGCCATCCGGATCTGTCATGATAACATGTTCCGGCCCTTCTGTTTTTTCATCTGCTTCCTTGATGAGTAAAATACCTTTGCTTTTCAATTCTTTCTGGATACTTCGAACATCTGTAGGATTGAATGTCATAATTGTTTCCTTGAACATGCCATGAAATAAGCCAATCACCGCGTCTCCTGATTTTAAAATTCTCCAACTCGTACTGTCTGTATCTGAGAAGCCTTGGTTTATGTGCCCTCCATCAATGATTTCGAATCCTAATTTTTGATAAAAATCAAGGCTTGCTTCTAAATTTTTGACCGGAAGACTTATTGAAAACTGTCCTAAATTCATACGTAAGATTTTGATAGTTGATTATGAGTTCAATTATCGTTCTTTACATGCTAGGAATGTTCATACTTTCGTATGATTTTCACTTTGAGTGCTTGTTTATTAATAATCTAACGGCCTTTCCTGATTGAGCTGATCGAATGATCGCCTCAATTACTCCGATATCCTTTAACCCATCTATTGGATCAATCAGTAACTTCTGGTCATTCAAAATGGAATAAGAGTAATCATCCATCTGTTTAGCCTGTTGATTTGCCAGATGGCTATTGATGAGTTGACCGTCACTTCTTCTTCCTCTTACCTCGGAGTAAGTCTGCATTGGGCACAGTTCATACCATCCCTCCTCACAGTCTACTTTCAAATGATTAATGGACTCTCCTACACTGGTTTTACCTGATCCCAAAACTCCATTTTTAAAAAGTAGAGAATATTCAGTTGTCTCATCTACTTCCCTGAATAAATGGGGTCTGTTGCGATGCTCACGAGCGGAAAGAACTTCAACAGGTTCAAGATTCAATGCTTTTCTCATCCCATTTATAGTGTAAACGCCCATATCGTAGAGCGCTCCACCACCCATTTCTTTTTGGAACCTCCACCCAGTGCCTCTTCCGCCATTGTACCCAGCAGCAGCATCAATCTTATTATTGAATTAGGCCCTTAATAAATAGCTCTAGCAAGCTACAAACAAAAAAAATGGATCATTCAGATAAAGCAAACACTACGAATCAGCAGATTTCTAAATCCAAATATGCTCATATGCATGCTAAACCTCATTTTTCATATTTACTAGGTGCCTACTTCGATCTTATTAATTTTACCAAAAGGTGAGCTCTTGGCATAGGAGTTGACAGTTTGAGTATTCGCCTCGTGCTGCACACGATACCCTATGTTTAACTTCACTCGATTGTTTGCGCAAGCATTGATCATTTTTTCACATTCAGCAACATTCATGGCCATGGGCTTTTCACACCAGACATGCTTGCCGGTATCTGCTGCTCTCAGAACAAAATCAGCGTGTGTCCCTGTAGGCGTTACCACATAGATCACATCGATGGAATCATTAATCTCGATTTGATGCATGTTTGAATAGGAGTAAACGTTTCCGTCGGAAATGAGATATTTCTTTTGCCATACTGATATTTTCTCAGGACTCTCCGTAATGATTCCTGCCAAATAACAGTGTTTAGTCATAGTAAGCGCAGGGGGCTAGCTGACCTCTACTATACGATCCTAGCCCTAACAAAGCCACACCCAGTTTTTCTTTGGGTTTTTTAACAACGAAATTAGGAAGGGTCGATTCTGCTACCACTGCGGCTCTTAACCCTAAAAATTTCCTTCTTTTGATTTTATTCAGATCCATAGATTCTTATACTCCATCATAGATTATAATGATGCATTGCTTAAACATTAACTTATATTTAAGACATTACGCTTGCTTCTATTCACTAAATTTGAAGAAGATACTTTTTTGTCTACTTGCATCAATGACGCTGTATTCAAAAGAGTTACACTTTCTTAATAATTATGTCTCTAATTTCCATTCGTCTTTTGATTTTCTGCATAGATAAATTTCAGGTTACGTTTTAATCCTTCAAACTTCGTTCGTTTTACTGCTGATTTTTTAAATACTTTTTGAAAGACTTCCGTGGTCATTTCCTTCCATTCCTGATTTGAGAACGCTTCCCAACCTTGTGGTTGAAATTTAGGCTCATGGTTAGGTTTTGCAAATCGGTTCCAGGGACAAACATCCTGACAGATATCACAGCCGAATGCCCAACCATCCATTTTCTCCTTGAATCCTGGAGGAATTTCATCTTTTAGCTCAATGGTTAAATAGGAAATACATTTGCTGCCATCAACTACATAGGGTTCCTGAATTGCCTCTGTAGGACAAGCATCCTGGCATGCCGTACAGGTGCCACAGTAATCCTTTACAGGCCCATCCGGCTCAAGCTCCAGATCAATGATGAGCTCTGCAAGAAAAAAATAACTCCCCATTTGCCGGTTCAGTAATAAAGAATTTTTCCCTGCCCAACCTGATCCACTTTTTGCAGCCCAGGCACGTTCGTGAACCGGAGCAGAGTCAACAAAAACCCTTCCACTTACTGCTCCAATCTCCTCTTGAATGCAAGCCATATACTTCTTAAGCTTATTCTTGATGACAAAATGATAGTCCTGACCATAGGCATACTTTGCAATTTTTGGTTTGTTTGCTGATTGATGAATCTTTCTGGGATAGTAATTATAGAGGAGAGAAAGGACTGACTTAGCGCCGGGCACAAGTTTGCGAGGATCCAAGCGCTTATCAAAGTGATTTTCAAGATAGCTCATCTGCCCCTGGTAGCCTCTTTTTAGCCACTCTTCCAGGTTTTGAGCTTCTTCTTCCAGGAATTCTGCCTTAGAAATGCCACAGTAAGAAAAACCCAAATCAACAGCAATTTTTTTTATGATATCACGATCTGTCATTCGGTAAATTTACACGGAGTAATTTCGTTTTTTTACCAACAAATCAGTGTGAATCTAATTCTAACTTTCAGAGACAATTAGGATGATTGTAGATGCGATTATAGTAGGGCTGGCTTTCTACTTCACATTCCCATTATTAAACGGATACTGTGCAAGTCATTATGGCCGTTCTTTTGGTGTGTGGTTTGGAATTGGCTGTGTACTTCCCATTATTTCTTTTATTATTCTAGTGGTGATGATCTCCTGGGATGAGAAAATGACCCCAAAACACAAATTGAGCAAGAGAGAAAGAGTTGAATCCGAACAATTGGTTAAAAATTTAGTGAACAAACTGGATCGCCCTATTCTTTCAAAGAAGCCCAAGAAAAATCCCTCAAAACAACGTTCCTGATTGCTGGGGAGGTAAAATATTCAAATGTTTATATGCAAGTTCAGTTGCTTCTCTACCTCTCGAAGTACGTTTGATGTATCCTTCCTGAATCAAAAATGGTTCATATACTTCCTCTATAGTTTCTGCCTCTTCACCACAAGCCGTAGCGATGGTCCCTAAACCAACCGGCCCTCCTTTAAATTTATTAATGATGGTGGACAAAATTCGATTGTCCATTTCATCTAATCCGTGATCATCGACATCCAATGCTTTTAGTGCCATTTTAGCGATAGCTATTGTGATTGCTCCGTCACCCTTGATCTGAGCAAAATCTCTGGTCCTTCGAAGAAGGTTGTTTGCAATCCGGGGCGTTCCCCTACTTCTTCTGGCTATCTCAAAAGCGGCCTCCTGATCGATGATAGACTTTAAAATATCTGCAGATCGCCCAACAATTGATGTAAGTAATTGAGCATCATAGTATTCTAACCTGGAGTTAATACCGAATCTTGCGCGCAGAGGAGAGGTAAGCAACCCTGAACGTGTGGTGGCTCCGATCAATGTGAAAGGGTTGATCTCGATTTGAACGGACCTTGCATTTGGCCCGGAATCCAGCATGATATCGATCCGGTAATCCTCCATGGCAGAGTATAAGTATTCTTCAACAACAGGATTGAGTCGATGGATTTCATCTATAAACAGTACATCATGGGCTTCAAGGTTGGTCAAAAGGCCAGCCAACTCACTCGCTTTATCCAAAACCGGCCCGGAAGTGACTTTGATATTGCTGCCTAATTCATTCGCTATGATGAAAGAAAGTGTTGTTTTACCTAAACCAGGAGGGCCGTGAAGAAGTACATGATCTAAAGGCTCTCTTCGTTGCTTTGCAGCCTCAACAAATATTTTGAGGTTTTCTACCACCTTTTCCTGACCCGTAAAACTGGAAAATGAAAGCGGCCTCATTGCTTTTTCAAATTCTTTTTCGGAGGTATCCATTCCTCCTCCGTCTGCCTGTAAATAGTCTTCTCTCATCTCATTTATATAAACTGCACTTTTGAAATAGAATGATCATAAGCAAATTCAGGAGATACATTATAATTAAAAGGTTGCCTTTTGCCCACCAAAATGTCATCTTCCAGCAGTATTCTAACATAGAATTTCTGCAAATGTGGCAATCTTGGCGTGTTTCGCTTTTTTCTCCATAGTATTTTTTTCCCACAGGAATTTTCAGGGATGGATTTTAGGTTGAGTGTTCTTCGTTCTTCGTTATGGCATAATAAAATGTTCTTTTTTAGAAATACGATTTGATTGATTCTTCTCATGATTGGAGTGGTTCAATATTATGGAAATTTTTGGCTCCCGCATTTAAAGTAATGCTTCTTCATGGATTTGCGTCCATACAGTAACCCATTTGTATTTAGTTTAAGATAAATCACCATTTCGCATTAACCCATTTTCGGTTAAAATATTTGCTTCAAATCCCGCGTATTTCAATTTGATATAGGTGGGTTATGATCATTGAAAACATGTAAATGATAATTCCATAGGACCTAGGAAATCTTTAGCATACTAACAAAATTAACAATCCTTCATTGCTATGAATAGTTCTAACTTTGGAGCACTTCTAAAAACTCAGTTCAAGAATTTGAGGTAGCGTTTTTTTCTGAGACAAGATTGTCAAAAACGGAGTTTAGCATCGTTAAATAAGTATTTTGATAACAAAGTATCTGGAGAAAAGATCATCTCAAAAATTGAAAGTGGGTTTTTAGATGTGCCTTTTAAAGCACATCTTATGACCATGAATAAAAAAGCCCTGCTGACCTTTGGAGTTCTATTGATCATTGCCTTCATCATTTTCACCTTCCTAAGGAAAGATACTCCAAGACTGAGTTTAATTTCTGGGCAGACGATGGGTACGATTGTTTACAATGTGAAATTCATAGGAACGGGTGAAGAGATCAATAAGGAAGAAATTGATAGCGTCCTCAAAGCTTTTAATCAATCTTTATCAACTTACATTCCTGATTCCGAAATCTCACGATTGAATTTGACCGGAAGCTTACAATACGAATCAGCGTATTTCTATCCTGTACTTGAAAAGAGCGTAGCGGTTTTTTCAAAAACCTACGGCGCCTTTGACCCAACTGTGGGGCCTTTGATTCGGGCCTGGGGTTTTGGACCAGAAAAGAGGGTATCGGAAGTAGATTCGATGGAAGTAGATTCGCTACTGGATTTGGTTGGCTTCAAGAAGATATCATTTGATGAAAGCCAGGTTTCAATGCCTGCATCCTTTCAGCTTGATTTCAGTGCGATCGCCAAAGGATATGCGGTGGATTTGATAGGGGAACTACTAGAAGGGAAAGGTTTGAGTGATTACTTAGTAGAAATTGGAGGTGAAGTTAGGTGTAGAGGGGTAAATGAAGCTGCAAAATCCTGGTCTTTGGGTATAGAAGATCCAACTGTAAGATTGAACGAACAAAAACTTCTTGCCATCGTGAGATTGAAAGATTTATCGCTGGCTACTTCAGGAAACTACCGAAATTACTATAAACGAGACGGTAAAATTTACGCTCATATTATAGATCCAAGAACAGGCTATACAGCAAAACATTCTCTTTTGAGTGCCTCCGTGTTTGCTGCTGATTGTATGACGGCTGATGCCTTCGCAACAGCATTCATGGTCCTTGGATTAGAAAAAACAAAGGAGATTGCAGAGCAAGAACGTATCGAGGTTATTTTGGTTTATCAGGACACCTCCGGAACCTTAAAAAGCTATGTTTCACCAGGAATTCAGCCCTTTGTGAAACTGAACAAAGTAAAATAGATTATTTCTCTCCTCATGCTCCTCATTATCATAACACTGATCGTAAGTACTCTAATTGGTGGCCTGTCGCTCAAAATATTCCCTAGCCTAGCAAAACACTCCAGGTTCCCTCTTATTTTCGCTGGTTCTTACCTTTTTGCCATTACCATCATCCACATCGTACCTGAACTTTACTTTGTAAGTTCAAATCCATCCCAAATTGGACTTTATATGTTGATAGGTTTCTTTTTTCAGCAATTTTTGGAATATTTCTCCTCAGGAGTAGAACATGGGCATGTACATACCAATAGTGCAGTTTCTGTGAGTGGGAGGTGGTCAATTATTATCGCGCTTATGATACACAGTGTTATGGAAGGAACGCTGCTAACACATGATTCTCCTTTTCATGAAAAACACACGTCTTATTCACTACTTATCGGGATTATTTTGCATAAAATGCCTGCTGCATTTGCCTTAATGGCGACCATGAATTCATTGGGTAAAAAGGCCATCTATCTATTGGTTCTTTTTAGTATCGCATCGCCTATTGGACTATTGATAAGCGACTATCTTCTTGTTTCAGAAGAAAGCTTGTTGATTATGTTTGCGATTGTTTGTGGAAGCTTTTTGCACATTTCCACTACCATTTTTGTGGAAGCAAGCCCAAACCATCAGTTTAGACTAAACAAAATTTTAATTAGTATTTCTGGTGCATTCTTAGCCATTCTTGCAGAATACCTGTTTTAGATAGTTGATAGAATCGAATCTTGGATCTATTAACTCAATGGTATGGATCATTTTCTTAATTTACAGTGATGCGAAAGGGTGTTTTACTATTGCTGGTGTTTATACCTATTTTTTCCAAAGCTGATATGTGGGGCTTTTTCGCCCACCAGAAAATCAACCGACTAGCGGTGTTTACGCTACCTCTTGAAATGATTAGATTTTACAAGCAAAATATCCAATACATCACTGAAAAATCGGTCAACCCGGACAAAAGGCGATACCTTATAAAAGGCGAGGCTCCTAGGCACTATATTGACATTGATGTTTATGGAGACTCTGCGGTTTATAAAATGCCGCGATATTGGAAGGAGGCAGTAGCAAAGTATTCGGAAGACACCTTGAAATTGTACGGAATTGTACCTTATCACGTAAATCGTGTTTCCTATCGGTTGATCGAAGCATTCAAGAAAAAAGATGCATCTCAAATTCTAAGGTTATCTGCTGATATTGGTCACTACATCGCAGATGCGAATGTTCCACTTCATACTACAGAAAATTACAATGGCCAATTGACCGGGCAATTTGGAATTCATGGATTTTGGGAGTCTAGATTACCAGAGCTCTTTTTCGAAGAGTATGACTTGTTAACAGGAAAGGCGGAATATGTGACCCATATCCAACTTCATATCTGGAATGCGGTGGTTAAAGCACATGAGGCATTGGATTCGGTACTTTTTTATGAAAAAGAGCTCACTAAAAAATATCCTGAATCTAAAAAGTATAGTTACGAACAAAGAGGTCAATCAACCGTGAGGACCTATTCTTACCATTTCTCCAGAGACTATCATCGAAAATTAAATGGTATGGTGGAACGTAGAATGCGAGCTTCTATAAAGATGGTTGGGGACATTTGGTTTAGTTGCTGGGTGAAGGCTGGACAGCCGAATTTATCATTGCTGATGGAAGACTCATTGCAACCACAAGATACCATATTCACCGAAAATCCTACTATAAAGGTGAGGGATCACGAGACAAGAACGGGAAGATAGCAAATTACCATTTACTTCAATATTTCTCTCCAAAAGGCTTTTCACAGTATAGTAATAATACGCCATTTAACGTTTTTAATAGACCTTCCTCTTCGACTAGTTCTTTAGAACTCTTACTTCCTATTCGGAATCTCATTTGTACTTCTCAGCCGCTCTCCCAACAGTTCTTTAACGGTGGAAGTCACATGCGGCCGCGCCTACTGTAACGCCATTCATAAGCAGATTTCATCTGTCTTGATTTTGCTTCTTTTCATCGAAGGAATAGAAGAAAAAGAAAATACTATTGATAGATTTCGCTAGTTTCAAGAGCAAAAATCTTGGAGGTGGGCATTCGATATCAAGAATGCTACAATCAATTTCTCAATTTAAAATTCTTCTATAATCAAATAATTATGAAATACGCTTTAGTCTTTTTCTTGCTTAACTCAAGCTTACTAGTTCAATTAAGTTATTCCCAATCACTGTATACACCAAATGGAACGATTGGAGTTTCTATTAATAATAATATTGGAATCGGAACAACTAGTCCGAATGGAAATTTACATCTATACGGAAAATCTGCAGGGAACGGTAACGTCCTCTCATCTTTGGTCTTAGGAAAGGCCATTGGTGTTGAGATTCAAGCAATTCAAGAATATACCGATGATGAT
>JBCDKO010000090.1:0-17639 GCA_038746525.1 Bacteroidota bacterium | reverse complement strand
TGCATAGTGTGATAAGTGCGGAGGTTCCATTTTGGGATTACCGTCGAGCGTACCGGATGTTAGAAGAGCGGCGTAACATAGGGAAGGTAGTGGTGCGATTGGAGGAAGCTCAAGGGAAAGCTTCTTTTAAGGAAGAAACAGTTTCCAAGGAAGTGGAGCGGAAAGAAACGGGGAGGATGGACATTGCCATTATTGGTTATTACGGCCAGTTTCCCAGGGGGAAAGATTCTGACAGATTGTGGACTAATGGATTAACACAATTTGATGAGACAAAAGCTCAATCCAATGGCTCTTACTTAAAGCTCGATTTACCGGATGAAAAAACCGTAGAGACGGTATTCGAAGTGTTGGATATTGATCGTGCCGCCTATCAAACCATGGGGCATCAACAGCAAGTGGTCTTTCATGCCCTGGCCCAGGCCATACAGCAAGCAGGACTATCGAAAAAAGAATTGAAAGGTTCTTCAACAGGAGTATTTGTTACCGCAGGTCAACTATCGGAACTCAATGGTGCTAACAGTAGCAAAGCGGAAGATCATGCCGCTCATATGCTTCCTGCCAGGGTCTCTTTTGAGTTGGATTTGAAGGGACCTAGTGAAATTCATAATGCTTCTTGTACTTCCAGTTACCTGCTCATTCACAAAGCCATCCAAAGCATGCAACTGAGGGAATGTGATCAGACATTGGTGATTGGCATTAATCTGATTTCGGAGAAGACCGCTGACTACGGTGGAGCGACAGATTTACAAGCTTTGCTCAGTAACACCGGAGTGATGAAAAGTTTTGATGACGCTGCCGACGGGATTATTCGAAGTGAAGGGGTTGGTGTGGTTTTACTTAAGAAAAAAACGCAGGCAGAAAGGGATCAAAACAAGATTTATGGCTTGGTCAAGGGCACAAGTTTCGTTCATGGAGGGAAGAACTTATCGTGGGAGGCTCCCAATCCGAAAGGCCTTAAAGCGGCGATCACTTCCAGCATTGAAAAGTCAGGGGTAGAAGTGGACACGATTGACTATATCGAAGCGCATGGCATCGCCAACCCGATGGCGGATGCGATCGAACTGAGTGCGATCAGTGAAGCATATCGGAATCATTCCAAAGCCCCGGATAAGCAATGGTACGTGGGCAGTGTGAAGCCGGTGGTGGGTCATCCGGAGCTGGCCTCGGGCATGGCCTCGCTGATCAAGGTGTTGAAAGCCTTTGAACATCGGACCATCCCTGGCATTGCGGGCTTGGGAGAAGTGACCAAAGAACTGGCTTCGGATCATTCACTGATTTTGCCAAAGGCACCTGTTGCCTGGGAAAGTGGTGTTCATCCTCGCAGGGCGGCGCTAAACAGCTATGCGGTAGGAGGAGTGAATGCGCATATTATTTTGGAAGAGTATCCGGGAAATGGGAAGGGGTTATCTGAAGAAGTGCCCACGCTTGCTGAATCTGAATCAAGCCCTGCATCGGAAATGAAGGAGGAAACTCAGGAAGGCTCCATCGAAGGTCTGCGAGCGCAGCTCCTTTCCCTGGCAGCGGCCACCTTTGAAATGGACGGTGAAACGATGGATTTAAAAGCTTCTCCCATCGACTACGATTTCGATTCGGTCAAAGTGATTGAATTTGTTCGTAGAGTGAACGAATATTTTGGGATAGAAGTAAAGTTGGGTCAGGTGTTAGGGGCGGATGATTTTGAGTCAATGTTTCACTTGTTTGAGCAGGCCATTTCCGCATCAAAGGCTTTTACGAAGGATACTTCCGCAGTTTCAGCAGAAAAACTCCCGACGATTTATCCTTTGTCGGAAGGCCAGAAGGGATTGTATTATATCCAGGTATCAGCTCCTCTATCTGTGACCTACAATGTGCCCATCGCCTTGGAAATGGAAGGTGAAATGGATGTGGAAAAGCTCTATGCGATTGCCGAATGGCTACTGGAAGCCCATCCGGTGTTAAGGACTACTTTTGGCACGGATGCTGCCGGTGAGTTAAGGCAAGAGCTACAATCAACCTCGGGTTACCTTGCAAGAGATGTGAAGGAATTGGAAAAAGGGGAGACGTTTCTTCAAGCATTCAAGACGTTACAAGGGGTTCCGTTTGACTTGTCGAAGGAAGTCTTTCGATTGCATGTTCGTACGGATCAACGGGAGCAGAAAACAGGCATTCTTTTTTTGATCCACCACATTGTCATTGATGGGACCTCTGCTGCGATATTCTCCTCAAAACTGATGAAGTTACTTCGACAGCAGCAAGAAGGATTGAACCTTACGCCACTCCCGGTAGATCGGCATTACATTGATTTCATTACTTGGGAGCAGGGTTATCTTGAAGATAAAGCCGCATTAGAAGACTTGGCTTATTGGAAAAACAAGCTATCGGGGAACATCGAACCTTTGGCGCTGCCTTATGATCATGTTCGAGAAGAGGAACGGGGAAGCATCACCGGAGTGGTGCAATCGACATGGACAGGGGAGGAGCTACAGCGCTTAAAGGCGACGGCTAAATCGCTACGGGTCAATTTGTCGGTGCTACTGTTAGCCGCTTTCAAGGTACTCTTATATCGGTTAACCGGGATGGAAAACCTTACGGTGACCCTTCCCACTGCCGGTCGGCCCAAAGCGCAATACGCCGACAGCATCGGGTTTTACATCAACATGCTGCTTTCGTTTGATCGGATATCGACAGAAGAGTCCCTTTCGACGTTTGTTGAAAGGGTGCGAAGAGGATTTACCAGTGATATTGATCACCTGCGTTATCCTTATCCCAAGCTATTGACCGAGCTTAAGCTAATTCAGGGAGATGAAGAGGATCGTTTCCCGGCCTCTTTTGTGTATCAGAATATTTTTGATAGGATACTGAAGGAAGAGACAGCCAATGGTATCGCCTTGCTTGAAGGGATAGATCAGGAGATCACGGGTGCTTACACCTTAGAAGTGATGGATGTAAGGGATCGTCTGATCATGAAGTTAAAGTACCGAAGAGATTGTTTTTTGGAGGAGTCGGTGCATCGTCATTTAGGATACTATGAGCAAATTCTAACAACGATTATTTCAGATACAACCATTACTATCCAGGATATAGAACTGCTTTCTGAAGAGGAAAAACATCAGCTTCTCCATACATTCAATGACACCGATGCAGACTATCCAAAGGAAAAGACGCTGTTTGAACTGTTTGAAGAACAAGTAAAACACACACCAGAAAACACAGCTTTGATCTTCGAAGAGGAGCAATGGAGTTATGAGGAGTTAAACAAAGTAACGAATCAATTAGGAGGGTACTTAAGGGAAACCTACCATATCCAACCGGATGATCGGGTAGGAATTCAACTGGAACGCAGCGCTTGGATGGTGGCAGGCATTTTGGGGATCTTAAAGTCAGGCGCGGCCTACGTGCCCATAGATCCGGCGTATCCTCAAGACCGGATAGCTTACATGATTCAGGATAGTGATTGCAAAGTAGTATTGGATCAACAAGAGTTGGAACAGTTTCAGTTGGTACAACAAAGCCATTCCGAGAAGAATCTGCCTGTGATAAGCCTACCTCATCACCTGGCCTATGTGATCTACACCTCAGGAAGCACTGGAAAACCTAAAGGGGTGATGGTGGAACATCGAAGTTTATCGAACTTGATTACAGATAGAATAACTGCTTATGAAGTAAATGAAGAGGAGATTATCCTGGGTTTTGCTTCGATTTGTTTTGATTCAAGTGTTGGGCAAATTTTTATTCCATTCATTTCAGGAGCAAGTTATCTTGTGATGAAAAAGGAGCAACTGATACAAGAAAATTTTGACCATTTTCTTCAATACTGTAAGGTCACTCATTTGCATGTCACCCCTAGTTTCCTGAGTAAATTTGAACCCAGAAAAATCTCTAAACTCAAAAGAATAGTATTAGTTGGAGAACCCTCCTCCCTGGAGTTAGTCAATGCTTGGAGTGCCTTAACAACCATTTACAATGTTTACGGACCAACAGAAGCGTGCGTTTCTACCACCTCTCATAAAATCACTTCCAGAGAAAATACAGTATCCATAGGCAAACCTATTTCAAACATAAAGACATATATTTTAGATTCTAATATGCAGTTGGTTCCGGTTGGTGTTCCTGGTGAATTATGTATTGCTGGAGTAGGTTTAGCCAGGGGTTACTTGAACCGCCCTGAGTTAACGACGGAGAAATTTGTCAAGAATCCTTTCGGAGAGGGGAGATTGTATAGGACTGGTGACCTTGCCCGCTGGCTCCCGAATGGAAACATCGAGTTTCTGGGCAGGATCGACCATCAGGTGAAGATCCGAGGCTATCGCATCGAATTGGGAGAAATCGAAGCAGTGCTCAACAGTTATGAGAATCTTCAGCATGCGGTAGTCATTGCCAAAGAACATGCGGGAAGCAAGCAGCTGGTGGCCTATTGTGTGCCAAAAAATGAGAATGAAGAGCTGGAGGTTCAGGAGCTAAAAAGCTACTTGTCGAAAAGTCTGCCAGAGTACATGATCCCAGCTTTTTTCATTTTCATAACTGAGATCCCTTTAACACCGAATGGCAAAACAGACCGCAAAGCCCTGATGGCGAGGGAACTGGAAGTCACTGGCACTTCAGAATATGTAGCTCCCAGTACAGAAACCGAAAAGCAACTGGCTGCGATCTGGCAGGAGGTATTGGGGGTTGAAAAAGTAGGAATTCACGACAACTTTTTTGAGTTGGGAGGCGATTCGATCAAAGTTATGCAGCTAGTAAACAAATCGACTCGGCAAAATATCTTCATCAAGGTAAAGGATATATTTTCACATCAAACCATCAAAGCACAGAGCCTGCTTAAAACCAAAGCAAAGAAATTGTTTAAAGAATCACCGATTCCGGAAGGTGATGTACACTTAACTCCCGTACAGGAATATTTTTTCGGGCTTCAAGGCTTGGATTACAACCATTTTAATCAATCTGTACTACTAAAAATTTCTAAAGACTGGACAAGTGATGAGATTCAGGTTGCTTTTAGCAAGTTAATAGCGCATCACGATAGCTTACGACTCAGGTATCGGTTGGAACAAGGCTCATGGAAGCAATACTATACGCCTTTGGAGGAAAATGAAGTGGTGTTAAATACGTTTAATCTAAAAAAATTCTCTCGGAATCTATCCAACCAAATCACGAAGATTTGTGATCAAACACAGCAAAGTTTAGATATCACTACGGGCCCTGTTATTCGTATCGATCACCTGCTGCTGAATAAATCTGAACCTCAGAACAGATTGTTTATATGCCTTCATCATCTAGTCGTAGACGGTGTTTCCTGGAGGATTCTTTTAGAAGATTTGATTTTCTTATTAGCGTTAAAAGCGGAGGTATTACCGAGCAAAACGACAAGTTATCAATATTGGAGTGCTTCTTTGAAAAGGTATTCGACTTCGAGCAAACTGTTAAAAGAATCGTCTTACTGGCGAGCTCTTGTAAAACAGCAAGAGCCATCTTTTAAGCTGATAGACGAAGCGAAAGAACAACCAAGAAGGGTAACGATTACACTACCCAAAGAAGTAGATCAGCAATTGACTGGACTTTGCCACCAGGCTTATGATACACAGATAAATGATTTATTGCTTACCGCACTATACGAAGCATATCAAAAATGGACTAAGCGGTCCATTATGAGTTTACTATTGGAAGGTCATGGGCGAGAGGATTTATTTGAAGAGGTGGACATTAATCGAACAGTAGGTTGGTTTACTTCTATTTTTCCCGTAGTCATTCAACTAGAAATGTCGAGCACACTCGCAGAGAAAATAAAACAAGTGAAGGCTATCATGAATAAGCTTCCAGCTAAAGGAATAGGCTATGGTATCTTAAAATATCTTTCGAGGGATGGTAGCTTATTGGAAGGAACTGAAGGGGAGTTAGTGTTTAATTACTTAGGATCTTTGGAATTGAATAACACCAACGTAGTAAGTATTGCTGATGAGTCTATGGGGAGTAGTCATTCACCAAGCTATAAAAGTAGATGCCTAGCAATCAATGGTTATTCAGACAGCAAAGGACTTCATTTTGTTTTTGAGGCTTCCTATGCCCTAAACTCTGACCTTGACTTGGAAGATTTTGCCCGATTGTATGAAAATGCACTTAGTGAAGTCGTCGCACATTGTATGGCTCGGATTGAAGGCTCCCCTGAGCTGGCAACTTCTCAGGGCAATCTTCAACTCTTGAAACAAGGAGCTAAAGATCAAATAATTGTTCTACTGCCGGGGAAATACGGTACACTCATCGATTATATGTCTTTGGTGCATTCACTGAGTGATGATTTCACTATTTATGGATTGGATTTAACCAAAGGCACACAAGATTATCGATCGATAGAACAAATGGCTACCGGCTGTATGGATGAGCTATTGAGCATCCCTTCTAAATCTACCCCTTCAATCATCGGCCATTCTTTTGGAGCCATACTCATGCACGAGATAGGATGTCAAATGGTACAACAAGAGAAATTGCCGGTATTAATCAACTTAGATCAGGAAGCTACCTACCGCAAAAACATATCTGGTGCGGTAGATGATGTTGATATGTTCGATGCCTTCAAGTTTTTGGTCAGTGATTACTATGGGCCAACCATTGATTTTGATGTGGACGGTGTTTGGGAAGAACTTTTAAAGTTAGATTCCAATGAATCAAGAGTGACGTATTTACAGCAGACGATAGCAGATGAGGAGTTCCTGGCCTTGATAAATAGACTAATGTCACCTGATGAGCTCAGTAGACATAATACAGCGCTCATGGATAGCTATGAATTGAAGAGCAATAAGTCAGCAAAACTGTATTTAATCAAATCAAAAGGTTCCCAAAGAGAGGGGAATGAGGAAGATTGGGGATGGCATGGATACTATCAAGAAGTCGCACATTTTGTGGTTGAAGGCCATCATTTTTCCATGTACAAAGGAGAAAATTCAATTGGGTTATCTCATAAAATCAACAAGATCGTAGAAAATGGCACCTTATGAAACCAATCTTGGTTTCTCGGTCAGATTTCCCAATACAAAGGCATGGATAAAGCCTTATTTCCTAAGTAGTGTCTATAAGAAAAGATGAAAAACACGCTTACTGACACCTGCAGCGTAGTTTTTTGGTAAAACAATGAATCGAATCTATTTTATACTTTGGAATCAATTTCTCAATTCATTCAAAATTCATTTGAATTTTGAATGAATTTGAAGGTAAACCTGTGATTTTATTGCGTTTTCACTAAAATTTCAAAAATAGATTCAATGACTATTTATGCATCGAAATTTCAAAAAAACTCGCTTCATGAGCTAAAAACATCATCTTCTTGCAAAAGATACTGTTTTCTTAGAGACACTAAGTAGTGTTTTTAAGAAAAGACGAAAAACACGCTATTGATGCTTACAGCGTAGTTTTTTTGCGAAAGACTCAATCGAATCGATTTCTATGTGTAAGAATCCTTTGAAAAACCCGCCTTTTGGCCCAACTCTTCGTTACTCAAAATTTCAAAAGCCTCATTTACGCCCAGTAAACTACGTTTTTGAAATTCTGAAAGCCTTGATTTGAACCAAAAATCCAGTTTTGCAAAGGATATTATAAAATCAATTTTTCAATTTTTCAAAAAATCTTCCGAGTTTGGATTAATTAAAAACTGAAACGGCGGGTTTATGGAGTTTTCTATTAAAATCTCTCAAATAGATTCGATGATGATAAGTACATCAGTTTCTCATAAAAGATGCAGTTTTCTTCTAGACACCGGTTACTAAGTGCCTACTTCGAAACAATTTTTCTATGTCAATTGCTGCTATCCCTTGTTTGTAGCTATCAAAAGTACAAGAGCGTCAATACGATGAATAGCAAGAAGGAGGAGGGTTCCAGATTTATAAAAAACCCCAATGGATTTTTCCAAATGGTCTCCTTAAGTGAGATAATACCTAATGATAAGTCGTTTTTCAGACAAAGCTAGAAGTAGTCAAAGGAGCGATTTGTCTCATTGAGAAAAACTATGTGCGCGATAAAGTTTGACTATGAAGCGATGACCATTGCATGATGTTACAAGTATTGATTGAATAGTGAGGTGCCCTTCAAGCAATTGAGGCAGAATTTTGAATTAGGCTATTTTTTCCCGAACAGCTCAGGGGGCATAAAAACGCAGCTATGGATTGTGTCGGTCGCTCAATTGCTCTTTTCGGTCATTCACTGTCGAATCAAGGAAACTAAAGCCTTTGTCAACTCTGGTCAAAGTAGCTAGTATCTACAAGAAAAGGATAAAGTAGTTCTTTCAATATGAGGGCATAGCCGTCAGGCTGAGCAGTTATGTTTGCTTTGGAAGACCATTTATCGATACCAAGCCCTTAGCGGACCTGGTAAGTTTTATTCCTCATAACGATTATTTTTATTAAAGCCTATTGAATGTGGTTGAGAAACAGGCCCTTTTTCTTCTCTTTACTTACAGGTAATATACGCTGAATAGTAACAAATAAATTCTGCATCATCAAAACCGATACTTAGATGTAAATGGGAAGGCATTAACACCATGCGGGTAGTATTACATCAAAAAGGTCTTAGCTAAGACTAGACGAGAGAGCAGGAAATAACGTATCTTTATACGGTGGACACACTTAAAGTGGAAAAGCGACTTCAAAAGCAAGGACTTTCTCAACAGGTAGCAGAATATCTTTCCAAGATATAAATCAACTAATTTTTCGAAACGAAATTGTGGATTGAAGCCTGTTACGATAGATTTCTTAATACACAAACTACTAAATTGATATACTAGTTTTCAACGATTAATCTTCACATTTTCCAATTCAATGATAGATAATAACTCCAACTTATTATTGATAAATGCCTGATCAATTGCCTTTAACCGGAACTCGCTTTCTTCTTCGGGTTTGTAGTTTTTGTAATCCTGGACTATTACACCGTTGAGTTCTCGTGTGTAGAATGCTTCTCTAAATCGGACACCCTTACCATCATCTTCATTGTAGCTATAGGCTAGGTAGTCCATGCTGTAGTCTTCAGTATCAAACCAATAGTAAAAAATGTCCTCATAGTCCTCTCCTCCGCCATTCATATCAAAAGTAACTTTGATCTTGTGATAGGTTTTGCCTTTTATAATCACCTGATCAATATACGTTTTATTGACAGCGTCATCATTTAGCCAGAGAGGCAAAAAAGCAAAGTAGATCACGGAATTGACAGATGCACGATACGCTGCCCTTTTCTCTTCGTTCAGTTGTACCAGGTTGCCATTAACAAAACGGTTAAGACCAGTATTCATAAGTACGTCTCTGATTTCATTTCCTAACGAGTCTACCTGTGTACGGATGTATCGGTAGTTTCCGTTTCTAAATTGATATGCATAATCGATACCCCTGAATACGAATGAAGCCGTTGCATTCTCCAGTTTTTTCACTCCAGAGGCTTTGATTGCAGCATTCACAATCTCTTGAGCCGTTGGGGAGGGAGTGCATGAAGCGCATATGAATAAGAATAAGATGCAAAGTTTTTTCATGTGGCATTGAAAACGTAAGACCTATAAGAAAAGGTTCGACATCATCACGACAAAACCATTTTTTCCTGAACTATGAAAAATCATAACTCGGAAGTCATGGATAACATTTTTGTTGATTATCGCAACATTGCAGGCCTTCATTTTTCCAGAATCGTATACTGATCCATGAAATTCTTCAAGGATTTTTTGGAGCCCAAAAGTATCAAATGATCATTCATCCCGATGAATGTATTCTCATCCGGGCTTGGTATCATTCCTTTCATATTACTTTTTACGCAAATGACGGTTACTCCACTATTCTTTTTGATCTCAAGATCTTTGAGGGTTTTGTTTTGATAGCGACCCTTTAACTGATCATAGCTCACCTCTTCGAGCCGATAGCTTGTTCCTGAAACCCCACTGAGCAAGTCCAGGAATTCAATGACCACGGGTTTGGTGATGAGGTGGGCCATGAACATTCCACCCAGAATATCAGGCATCACTACTTTATTTGCTCCGGCACGATACAATTTACTTTCCGTTTCCATATTAGACGCCCGTGAAATAATTTTGATATCTTCATTCAGATAACGCGCAGTTAGCGTGATAAAAACATTGAATGCATCAGAAGGTGTGGTAATGATGATGACATCGGCACGTTCTATTCCTACAACTCTTAAGTTATCGTCATGGTTAGCATCTCCAAGGTGCCATTTCATGGATTTAGGAATTTCTGCTTCCACTACTTCCGGGTCTTTCTCAATGATTACAAAATCCCGCTTGCTTTTCTCCAGTTCTTCACAAGCCTGTTTTCCGTTTCTGCCGAATCCGCATACAATGACGTGGTTATTCAATTTGTTTATTTCCATATCTGATTTGTAACTCTTGAATATTGACTTGAGCTTTCCTTCAAAAAAATAACTAGACACTACAGAGACGATATACGCGAACAATCCCAGGTTAAGTAGAATGTAAAAGGAAGTAAATACTCTACCTGATGGGCTGAGTTCTTTTACCTCGGTAAAACCTACAGTCCCTATGGTGATGATCGTCATATACAAGGCATTAACAAATGAAAGGTCCTCGATCAAGCTGAATCCGGCTAAACCAATTGCTGTACTGCCCAAGAAAAGAATAGACGCGGTGATCAGGTTTTCCAGCTGCTTGTTCATTATTAGTTAAGATAATATAAGAACAATAAACCTAAAAAAAGCAGGTTACTGCACTCTACGTGAAATGGGACAGGTATTTTCTCCAATCGGCCACAAGTTGATCGGATCCATCAAACAATGGTGGCTTCACAGTTCTTTGGCAAATATTCAATGCCTCTAAACCAGCTTTGATAGATGAAGGATTTCCTTCTCTGGAAGCGAGCCTGTAGGCCTCCACAATTTGATCGTTAAGCTCTTTGGCGATCTCGAATTCACCTTTAAGTCCCATTTCAACCATGAGAGAAAACTTTTCAGGCAGTAAATTAGCAATGACACTGATCACTCCATCTGCTTTGTTCTGGATCAATTTATGGGTAGATTCATCAACACCTGATAAGAATACAAAATCTTTTGGCTTATTTTTCAATATTTCCTGACATTGAGTAGGATTTCCTGAAGCTTCTTTTATCGCAATGATGTTATCATGTTCTGCCAACTTCAAAGTAGTCGCTGCTTCCATATTAGAAGCTGTCCGGGAAGGCACATTGTATAAAATAATCGGATGAGGAAAGGCGTTGCCTAACATCTGATAATGCTGGATAATTCCCTGTTGCGAAGGTTTGCTATAGTAAGGACTCGTGGATAAGATCGCTGTTAGGTTGTAATCTGCAAGATCCTTTGACTTTTCAATCAGATCAAAAGTATCATTTCCTCCAAGGCCAAAAACAACGGGTAGCTCTTTAGTATTCTTTTCGAAAATGAATTTTAGGATTTGAAGCTTTTCTTTCCATGAAAAAACAGGGGATTCTCCGGTGGTTCCTAGTATCACCAAGTAATCCACACCACCATAAGAAACATGATTAACCAATTTCTCTAGTGCGGAGAAATGGATTGAATAATCTTTATTTAGAGGGGTGACCAGTGCAGCACCCACACCACCAATAGCTTTCATTAAATCTTTCGTAAATATTTGATTAAATTAATAGCAGGATTCTCTTTCTTCGCTGAAAGCCTAAGAGACATTAGTAAGAGATCTTGGTAGGCTTTGGCTTCGAGACCAACTTTACAAATGGCTTTGCATATAGCTAGTACATATTTGTAGTTGATATTTCCAAAAGTATTTAATGAAATTAGAAAATCAAAAGACTGATTGGCAAAGGAGCTAATGTTATTTTTCTTGATAGATCCAATACTGGAGATATCTTTTCCAGTAAAAATAAAATTTTTTGAAGTTTTTGGATCATTGGGTTTCACCACAAATCCAAGTTTCATCACGATTTTGCCGTCTTTCTTTAGTACTTCTATCAAATTCGAAATTAGACTGTCTTGAAATTCATCTGCATTATATAACACCCCAATACTTTGAGCTTTTTCATAGGTGCTGTGGTTCCCTAATGTAGGATTCGATTTAGATCGATGGTAAAGGAAAAGTTCTTTAATCACTGGTTTAAAAATTCTTTAAACGTCTCTTCGTCTAAAATGGTAATACCCATTGTGTTGGCTTTTTCTTTTTTTGCTGGTCCCATATTTTTTCCCGCCACCAGATAGTTGGTTTTTGAGGAAATACTACTTGAGACTTTGCCTCCATTGTCCTCAATTACCTGCTTCAATTCTTCACGGTCAAACGAAGAAAATATACCTGAAACTACAAAATTGAGATCTTTGAACTTATTGCTGCTGCCTTCTTTCTCTTCTATTTCAAAGTGAAGCTTGGCGTCAATGAGTTTACGTATTAATTGTTGATTGGTCGTATCATTAAAATATTCAACGACGCTTTCTGCAATCCGTGCACCTATCTCGTGTACACTTTCAACCTCTTCTTTAGTTGCTTTCATCAGTTTTTCGATGGATTTGAAATGTTGTGCTAGCTTTTCTGCTACGGTTTTTCCAACGTAGCGAATGCCTAGACCAAATAACACTCGTTCAAAAGGTTGACTTTTAGAGGTTTTTATTGATTCAATGATGTTGGTGGCTGTCTTCTCTTTGATGGATCGTTTGGTTACTTCACCGCTTGTTTCATCCACTTCCTCGAATTGTAAATTATGGATGTCATTAAATGTCAAATAATACAGATCAGAAAAGTCTTTGATCAATCCTTTCTTTAAAAACCCGTGGACTGTTCTTGGTCCTAAAGACTCAATGTTCATGGCATTTCTACTAATGAAGTGTTCAATCCTTCCTTGAACCTGAGGTGGACAGGTATCTTTATTTGGACAATAATGCTGCGCTTCTCCTTCTTTTCTGGTAAGAAGCGTATCACATTCAGGGCATGTTACAATATATGCAAATTTTTCAACATCCCTGATTCTGCTGCTTAAATCCACACCTGTGATCTTTGGAATGATCTCTCCACCCTTCTCTACCTTCACCATGTCTCCAATGCGGATGTCCAGGCGTTCTATCTCATTTGCATTGTGAAGCGATGCTCTTTTTACGGTAGTGCCTGCCAGCAATACGGGTTCAAGTTTTGCTACAGGGGTGATTGCGCCTGTTCTACCTACCTGATAGGTTATATTGTTCAATCTAGTAGTAGCAGATTCTGCTTTAAACTTATAAGAAATGGCCCACCTTGGATTTTTTGCAGTGTAACCCAGCTCTTCTTGCTGATCGATACTGTTTACTTTAATTACAATGCCATCGATCTCAACATTTAGCCCATGTCTTTTCTGATCCCAGTAACCAATGTAATCCAAGACTTCTTCGATGGTCTTGCACTTTCTGTAGGTTGGAGAGACATTGAAACCTACTTTCTCCAAAAAATTGAGGGATTCTTTGTGTGTAGCGAAGGACTTTTGGTCGTCTAGATAGGTATAGATATAACAATCTAATTTTCGTTTGGCCACAATCTTTGAGTCTTGCATCTTTAAAGTGCCGGAAGTGGTATTCCTGGGGTTGGCAAGTAGTGTTTCTCCATTATTTCTTCGTAGTTTGTTAAGTTCCAGGAATGCTTCTTTTGGCATAAATACTTCGCCTCTCGCTTCAAAAGCTTTTGATGGAGACCAACCTTTGATTTTAAGTGGTATAGAACGAATGGTTTTAATGTTGGTGGTGATATCATCTCCTTGGTTACCATCTCCACGAGTGATGCCTTTTTGTAAGATGCCATCTTCATATCTTAAGCTAATTGCAACACCATCAAACTTCAATTCACCGATGTATTCATAATGATCTGTACCGAGTCCACGTTTTACTCGCCCATCAAAATCTACCAGCTCTTCTTTGGAATAGGTATTTCCTAGTGAAAGCATCCGATATTGATGAATGACTGTCTCAAATGTTTTGGTTATTTTGCCACCCACTCTGGAAGTGGGCGAATGAGCCAACTTGAATTCAGGATAAGCTTCTTCTAATTTTTCGAGCTCTTTCAGTTTTTGATCAAACGCATAATCGGAGATTTCAGGCTGGCTTTTTTGATAATACAGATAATTGTGGTGATTAAGCTCCTCTGTGAGTTCAGAAATGGTTTGTATGGTTTCCTCCTTCGTCATTCCAACAAATCTATTTGATTCAATCCCTTTTTAGAAATGGTTTCCTCAATCAAACCCATTGTGCTTATCTATTTTTGTGCTATGTCAAAGGACTATTCTAGCAAACTTTACTCAAATCCCATTTTTAAAATAGTACAGAAAGCTTCTGAAAAATTAGGAGTTTACAGCTACGTGGTTGGTGGATATGTCCGCGACCTTATTCTCAAGCGATCATCCAAAGACATAGATTTCGTGTGTCTGGGGAACGGTATTGCATTGGCTGAGAAAGTTAATAATTTGCTTGGCAATCAGTCAAAATTAACTGTTTTTAAAAATTTTGGTACAGCTTCGATTAAAATGGATGGTTTCGAATATGAATTTGTAGGTGCAAGAAAGGAATCCTACAGTCAGGAATCTAGAAATCCGGTGGTGGAAAACGGCACCTTGGAGGACGACCAGAACAGAAGGGATTTTACGATTAATGCTTTAGCTATTGATCTCAATGCTGATAGCTACGGAACCCTCATCGATCCCTTTAATGGGATGGAAGACCTGCGGAACATGATGATCCGGACACCATTAGAACCAGGTATTACTTTTTCAGATGATCCATTAAGAATGATGAGAGCAATTCGCTTTGCCTCACAGCTTCACTTTGATATAGAGCCTGATACTTTTTATGGAATCATCAAGCATGCAGAGAGGATTAAGATCGTATCTCAGGAACGTATTTCAGATGAGTTGAATAAAATCATTTTGTCTGATAAACCCTCTTATGGGTTTCAATTGCTCTTTCATTCGGGCATGCTCAAACTCGTCTTCCCTGAGATGGCCAATTTGCAAGGAGTGGAGAAAATTAACGGTAAGACGCATAAAGATAACTTTTATCATACTTTACAGGTATTGGATAATATATCGAAGATGACCAATGATTTATGGCTACGATGGGCTGCCATCCTTCATGATATTGCAAAACCTGCAACTCAACGCTTCAACGAAAAGGTAGGGTGGACCTTTCATGGACATGAAGATCTGGGAGCAAAATGGGTTCCTGGTATATTTAAGCGGATGAAGTTACCTCTAAATGACCGAATGAAATACGTTCAAAAATTGGTAAGGCTACACCTTAGACCCATTGCTTTAGTAAATGATAAAGTAACTGATTCGGCGGTAAGAAGGATGGTTTTTGAAGCCGGTAATGATGTGAATGACTTGATGACCTTGTGTAAGGCAGATGTCACGTCAAAAAACCCTGAACGAGTTAAAAGATATCAGGCCAACTTTCTGAAAGTAGAAGAAAAAATCAGAGAAGTGGAAGAACGGGACAGGGTGATGAATTTTAATCCACCAATATCAGGCGAGCAGATCATAGAAACCTTTGACCTTCAACCATCAAAAATAGTAGGAGACATCAAGGCCGAAATTAAAGAAGCGATATTGGACGGAATAATACAAAACAGTGAACAAGAAGCATATGATCTTATGCTTCAAATAGGTCAGAGAAGAGGACTTACCTTCAGTCCTAAATTCATTTCTGCCTCACAGGACAAATAGCTATGTTTGCGGCCTTAATGAAAAACAAGATGAAGAAATTAATTTTTACATTCTTAGTTGGTGGGTTTGCGCACGCTTCATTAGCCCAGAGTCAGGAGATCGCCCCTGGAGATTCCATTCCCTGGGAACTTAGGAAACAATCATTCATTTATAATAAAGCTATTTCTTTTAACGATCCCCTCGTTGCTAGGATGGCGCTATATAATCTCTTAGCGGAAAACCCAGGTAACGTAGCACTTTATGATTCCTTGGCTCTTTCATATTTACAGTACAATCAAAATGTATCAGCCGCTCTTGCGGCACAACAGGCTCTTCGTATTAATCCAAACGATCTGTTTGCAGTGGAAATCGCTGCAACAAGCTTTGATAAGGTAGGAGCCAAAGACAAAGCTTTGAATAACTATGAAAAACTGTATTTAACTAATCAGAACATCAACACCCTTTACAAAATTTCTTTTCTTCAGTATGAACTTGAAAGATTTGCTGAAGCGAACACTTCTTTAGACATCATTATTGGCGACCCAAGAGCTAAAGAAAATTCGATCGTTTTCCCTACAACCGATAATCAAGGTCAAGAAGTAACACTAGATATATCTGCCCATCGTATAAAGGCGATGATTGAAGAAGCCAAAGGAAATGTTGAAGAAGCAAAAGTCAAGTACCTAGAAGTTTTAGAAATGAAACCCGACTTTCAGGTCGTCCAACAACAGTTAAGAGATCTTACCAAAAAAGCTGAAAAGGAATGATCTTTCCTTTTGATTTATTTTTAGGTATTTTCTCTCATTTCTATTTTCAGAATAACCTTTGATCGTATCAAAACGATTCAATTTGAATCAAATGCTATTCTATATAGCAAATCCCTTTGGGACTTTCGTAAAAAGTAATATCTAGAAGCATTAAATGGATAAATAAATTCTGGTCCAATTGGCCTTATTCGAAAGCAAACAGGATGAAATATGAAAAATTTATTCGCATCCCAGGCTTGTCACAAGGAATTTGTGCTCAATCATTCAAAACCATTTCTGAAGTAGTCAATGACAAAAAAACAAAGAAGGATCTTCTGTTTAGTATAGTGTATTTATTAAACAAATCCACCGGAGAAATAGCCAAATGAGAAGGTTTATTGTCAATTAAACATAGTCTTTAAAATATTGGAGCGATACATTGACGATTTCTCATGTAGGGACTAAAAATTTTTATGGTATTGTAAATGCTTGCCCAATCAAATTAAGGGCACCTCTCAAAACTCAGTTCAAGAATTTGAGGTAGCTTTTTTTTCTGAGACAAGACGTCAAAAACGGAGTTTAGCGGCGTTAAATAAGTATTTTGATAACGAAGTATCAGGAAAAAGATCATCTCAAAAACGGAAAGATTAACACAGAAGAGCTCTTTGAAAGATTCATTGAAAAGGACTCAGGCCATCCTACCGATGATTTTAGGATGGATCGATTTTATCGAGAGATGCATTCCAGTCTTGGAAAAGGACAGGAGTATTATAGTGTATCATAGAAATTTATGACCATGGTGTGACCGACAATTTTAAGCATATCTTCATTCCTCAATTCCGTAAAGTCTAAGAGATAAACTGAGGGGTTTACAGATTCTAGCCAGAGCAGGTACTGGACTGCCTAAAACAGTTTCACTAATTATTCTAAAGATGTACAAACTCCTACAGAAAGTAGTAGGTGGTACTCTAGACGTCATTAAACTGCTAAAAGGTAGGCAAAAGGCCCTGTATTCTGGTTAGGAGCCTTTAATATTAGAGGTGAATTCTTCTCTTGGTTTCGAAAGAATTGAAGCAGTGATCGGAAAGAACATAGATGGTGGGATCATTAAATACATTGAAAGAAATGCTGATTTGATTTTGTTACTATTCAGCCATTTGTATTTTTGAGAAAATATTCTGGTATTACCCCTCCAAAGGAAATAATCTTTTGGAAACTCCATTAAATTTATCATATAACGAGCCAGATTTTAAATCTTCGCCACACATCATAAAAGAAC
>JBCDKO010000089.1:0-17764 GCA_038746525.1 Bacteroidota bacterium | reverse complement strand
TAAATATTAAAAATGGAGGTTAGCATGCATATGAGCACATTCGATTTAGAAATCTGTTCATTCATAGTGTTTACTTTATCTGAATGATCCATTTTCTTTGTTTGCAGCTCGTCAGAGCTATTTATTAAGTGCCTACTTCAAAAAATCGTTTTCTTTCAAAAAGATACTGTTTTCTTAAGAGACACTAATTATGAACTCAATGCGCATGTGACAACCTCCATTGAAACACTCCTGAGAGAGGATGCTTTTCTTAAGCCGGATAATAAAAAGATCAACAATATAGAAAAACTATTTGCCGGCATTATGGTGGAATGAGGACCTGATCTAACGGACGAAAGTCTCTAGAGTACTCCATATCGGGTGGCTAAAATGTATGTGAAAGAATTTTTCCAAGGACTTAATTCTTAGAATAAGCCATCACTTTCTGTATTTGATAATAGATGCCACTACAATAAGATGTTGGTCGAGAAAGACATTACTTTTTCATCGGCTTGTGAGCACTATTGCTTATCTATTATCGGGAAAAGCCCACAAAAGATGTAATCAGAGAAATTAAAAATTATGTACGCATTCGTGCGGCAGTCGATCAAGAAACTGCTATCCACTGAAAAGCTTATTTACTGTGATTTCTCTGAAGATGTGATACCTGATTGGAGATTACTTTATACTTGGAGAATCATATTTTCATCTTAGAAAACAGTGTGTATTTTGACTGAAAGAAATAGTTCCGAAAGGATATTACGAATGGTAAGGCTCTAAAAATTCTGAACTAGCATAAGAAACACTCAAATAATTTTCTTCTATACAATGAACCTTCATAAGTGCAACAATGTTGCATTTATCGAATAAAAATTATATTTACAACGTTACAAAAACAATTTATCAGAATATGAAGAATCAATTTATTGGGTTGCATTTAGATTTTATCGGATTTAGTGCTTCTCTTCTTTGCGCGTTACATTGTGCGGCTTTGCCCTTCCTGCTTACCTTGGCGCCATTAGCTGGGCTTCAATTTCTTGACAATCCATGGATCGAATACTTAATGATCTTATTGAGCCTTTTCATTGCTACTAATGCACTTATATATGGCTATCGCAGGTATCATCAAAAGTTATTGGCACTGATTGTTGCTATCGCAGGGTTTATCCTAATTGGTATTGGGCAGCTATTAGAACCAGAATGGAGAGAAGCCTTGCTGACTTCCTGCGGAGGCGTTACCATAGCAGTCGCTCATTTAATCAACTGGAAACATGTAAGGCAATCGTAGTAGAAGTTTTCTGGATCTTTATGACAGAATAAAATTTTAAAAAGCAAAATGTGTCAACCAAAAAAATTACCTGTAACGGTTCTTAGCGGATTCCTGGGAGCCGGCAAAACCACTCTTCTAAACCATGTACTACACAACAAAGAGGGTCTCAAAGTAGCCGTTATTGTGAATGATATGAGTGAAGTAAATGTAGACGCAGATCTAGTAAAAAACGAAAACACGCTCTCCAGAACCGAAGAAAAACTCGTGGAGATGAGTAACGGTTGTATCTGCTGTACGTTACGGGAAGACTTAATGCTTGAAGTAGAACGATTGGCGAAAGAAGATCGGTTTGACTATTTGTTAATTGAAAGTACTGGAATAAGCGAACCTGTGCCAGTAGCACAAACATTCAGCTTCGTAGACGAAGAAAATGGGATTGATCTTTCCGAATTCAGCTATATTGATACCATGGTAACGGTAGTTGACGCCTTTAATTTTTTTAAAGATTTTGGAAGTCCTGAAAGATTAATAGACAGAGAGTTAACGGATATGGAGGGTGATGAGCGAACAATTGTGAACCTTTTAACTGACCAGGTGGAGTTTGCCAATGTGATTATATTAAATAAGGCAGATCTCGTAACCAAAGAAACGGTTGGAGTTCTTCAATCCACTATAAAAAAGCTTAACCCTACCGCTAAAATTATTGAGTCGTCATTTAGCAAGGTAAGCCCAAAAGAAATTTTGAATACCGGCCTTTTTGATTTTGAAGAAGCAGAGCAAAGTGCAGGATGGTTAGAAGAGTTAAACAAAGAAGAACACACACCTGAAACAGAAGAATATGGGATAAGCTCATTCGTTTACAGAAGTCGAAAACCATTTGATCCGGTAAGGTTTTGGAGCTATGTCCAAGATAAATTTCCCAATACAGTCATACGTAGCAAAGGACTATTTTGGATAGCATCACGCCCTGAACAAGCCTTAACCTGGGGGCAGGCAGGTGGATCACTTAGGGCCGATAGTGCGGGTGTATGGTGGTGCAGTATGCCTTTTGAGGAGCGCATAAGGTATGCGGGCTTTATTGAAAATCAGCAACATATTGAATCTGGGTGGGATAAAAAATTTGGAGATAGGAAAAATGAAATCGTTTTCATTGGTCAGGATATGGTAGAAGAATCGATTAAAGACGAGTTGGATAGTTGCCTAAGTACAGAAGATGAGTTGGCAACCAATTTTTGGATAGACGGATATAATGACCATTGGCCTATTCAAAGGTTCTCACCCATAAGCTAATTTCTTACTGAAATCTTGAAGACATGTAAGTTTAACAGAAGACTATTATTTTTGTGGTTGCAGCTTTTTTTTGCCAGTACTGAAATCTTTGGTGATTACCGTACGGTCGTATTCTTCTCCTAATGCAGTATAAGCCACATACGTTAATGTATTATTCCTAATAGTAATGACTTGGAAAAATTGAGTTTGTTCGCCTGTTTTATCTAACTGGTATCCTTGAGTTGAATAGGCTTTCATTTGCTCAGCATCCAGTGGGTATTGTTTGGGGCCACTGACTGAAGTTACATAAACAGTACCAAGGTTATCTGAGTCGGTGGTTCGAATAGGAACATGTCCTCTTGCATAGGTATGATCATGACCATTAAGCACTAGATCTACATCATATTTATCAAGAAGTGGCTTCCAGTTTTCACGGGCAAATTGGAAATCGCGTCCTTTAGCGGGTGAGAATATAGAATGATGACAGGTGAGAATTTTCCATTTAGCGGTACAATTTTTCAGCTGTTTCTGGATGTAGTCAGTTTGTGTTTCAAGCTTATCATTAGAATTAAGTACGATAATTCGAACGTCCTGATAATCTACAGCATATACGGTCTCATGCAGTTCTGACGCCAAGTCTTTTTCAATAGGAAGCGTGAATTGTGGCCGCCATTGAATGGATAGCTTCCTAGGCTTCCCTTTTGTGACAGGCGAGAATTCGTGATTTCCAACAACAGGTATGGTAGTCCATTGGCTGTGAATGAAGCCGCCTGCTTTATACCACTCTGCCCATTCATAATCTCGATGCGCATTATTGATGAGGTCTCCTGCATGGATAACGAATGAAGCTTGGGGGGCTGTTTGATAAGCCATACGAATCACACGGGACCAATGAGCGAGGATATCATTCTGTGCGTCGCCAAAATAAACAAACTGTGTAGGAGAGTAACTGGTTTTTGCCGTACGAAATTGGATCCACTCAGACCAGTAATCCTTGCCGTCTCCCACACGATAAGCATATAATCTATCAGGTTTTAGTCCTTCAAATATGACACTGTGGTAATGAACGAGTAGCGATGTATTCCCTTTGTATAGCCCCAGGTCAAATTGCTCCATTAAGGCATCTACAGTAATAACATCCTCCGAAAACTTGGAATCTACTGTTGCTTCTGCAATTTGTGCGACTGCTTGAGAAATGCTGGTGTCTGTACGCCAGGTAACTGCACGATTCGTCGCTGGATCACCATGAAATGTCAATATAATTCGATCGGGATCTTTACTTGGAATCTCCCAGTGATGCAAGCCTTCATAATGGTGCTGCGCGTAAACTGGAACATTGAGGAATGCTAATGCAACGGTACCTAACGCTAGATATTTATGTATATTCATTTTTATTGTCGCCCTTGTTTGTGTGCTAGGTTTATGTGCTATAATTTATGTCAAATAATTAATCAGTTCTCTTCCGAATACACCATATGAGAGTAACGAATTTAATCCATAGCGTGCCACCATCCTAGTTGAAATGATCATCAGCTATTTTTTTATTATTGAGGGCACCTCTAAAAACTCAGTTCAAGAATTTGAGGTAGCTTTTTTTTTTGAGACAGGACGTCAAAAACAGCGTTTAACAGCGTTAAATAAGTATTTTGATAGTGAAGTATCAGGAAAAAAGATCATCTCAAAAATTGAAAGGTAGTTTTTAGAGGTGCCCTAAAGTAAGATTTTTTAACTGCTTATTTGCATCGGTTCCACCATAATGATTTCCTCTTTTTCTACAACAACTTCTCCTGGTGGAGCTCTTTTCACTTTTCTCACAAACTTCTTGAAAGTATAAATTACCGGACATAGTGTATCTGTTTTTCGCTTAGAATTGGCAGCAGCAATGCGAGCAGCATATTCAATTACGTATTTTGGGAAATTCTTTCCAGGAATTTGACGAAGAACTACATGAGATCCGGCTGCATCTTTTGCATGTAGCCAAAGATCATTTTTGCTGGCTACTTTGAGAGTGAGTTCATCATTGGCTTTGTTGTTCTTGCCCACTAATATCTGCCATTTATCTATTTCAAATTGGTGATAGGGTAGGTTCCCCTGTTTTTGTAGTTGTTTTTTTTCAAGCTGGTGCGACTTTTTATATTTTCTTAGTTCCTTCGGTGTTTGTATTTCTAATAACGCCAATACGTGTCCGCTTAGGTGATGGATAAGTCTCTGATTTTCCTTAAGGTTATTTTTTAAAGCGTTGATCTCATGGTGTCTGTTCTTTGCTTTTCTGTAATAGTTTTCTGCATTTTTCTGCGGAGTTAGTTTAGTATTGAGCTTGATTGTAATGGGGTTGTCATGATAAATGTCTGTTAATACAATCTTACTAAGTCCGGTTTGAATATGATGAAGGTTAGCCATTAGAATATTTGCAACCTCTTCCGGATTTCTCGACCTTTCTATTTCAGCGACCTTTTGTTCTGTTTTCAGAATATAATTCGCTAATTTTTTAATTCGCTGTTTGAATTGGTTGATTAGTTGTTCTTTCTCTTTATCAAAGTATATTTTTTTAACTATTGCCTCGTAAAGCCAATTGGCAGCCTTCATAGTGTCGTAAGTAGATAACTCGGATGGTTCAATTAAACTAATTCTTGGGAGAGCATTGTTAATAAGATAAATGGGATTTTTTTTGATATTGGAAAGTAGTTTGATGAGCAAATCCCATTTTTCCTCCTTTGAATGTTGATAGAATCCGGTGTTTTCAAGTAATACTTTTATGTCTTTTCCTAACGCTGGAATCAATTGAACGGGATCGTATTTGTGAAGTGAGAGATTCTCTTTAGAAATTTTTATTTTCTGATCCAGATCTGATGGAATAATTTGTAAATCCTGACTGAGGTTTTTTCGGAATATGTCTTTGACCTTGTTTTCCTTACTATACAGAATGTTTGCTCTTCTGGCATGCATTTTAAAAACAAGCGCCTCTCCACTTTTAAAAATGATTTGAAAAGATCTTTCATAGTGAAAAACCTCAACTTGGAGTACTTCTTGATGAATTAATTCCACAAATAAATTCACACTATTTTTCCCTGCACGAACAAAAGAATCTGGAAAAGCAAGTAATGAAATGGGTGGGTCAAGATTCGCCCTTATATAAAACTCTTTAAATGGATTACCAAATACCAGAATGAGTTCATTTTTATTTTGTGAGAAGCATTCAGCTAAGGATAACCCCAAAAGTTCGTTGTGCAGAGAGACAGTTAATCTTTTAAGAAAAAAGTAATTATGAAACATCAGCTCAATTACTTATCTCTATTTTCAGACCGTCCCACGCTAGTTGTACATTTTTTGGGAGCTCTTTGCTTACCTCTGCATGAAGTCCCATTCTGTGGCTGATATGCGTCAGATAGCCTTTTTCAGGTTTTAACTCTTCCATTAACTCTAGAGCTTCATTTAGTGTATAATGGCTTATGTGCTCGGTTTTTTGAAGTGCGTTTAAAACAACGACTTTAGAACCTTTGATTTTCTCTTTCTCTTCATCGCTTATGCTATTAGCATCAGTAACGTAGGTGAAATTTCCAAGTCTAAAACCTAAAATTGGCAATTTATAGTGCATAACTCGAATTGGTACAATGGTTTTGCCATTCAACTTAAACGATTCATTGCTAATGGGCTGTAATCGTACTCTAGGAACACCTGGGTACTTTTTTTCAGCAAAAATGTAGGAGAATTCTTTCTGCAACTGATCTAAAACAGCTTCTTCACCATAAACCGGCATATCCTTTTTTTGAAGAAAGTTAAAACTACGAATATCATCTAAACCTGCAGTATGATCTTTATGCGCATGTGTGAAAAGAACAGCATCGAGTTTTCTGATTCGCTCACGAAGCATTTGCTGCCTAAAATCCGGACCTGTATCTACTACCAGATGAAGTTCATTGTATTCAATGAAAATGGATGATCTCAATCGCTTATCACGATAGTCAATAGATGAACAAACCTCGCACGTACAGCCAATAACAGGTACGCCCTGAGAGGTACCTGAGCCTAGAAAAGTGACCCTCAAAACTGCAGCTGATTACTGGTGATTTCAGAATAAAGCTTTTTATTGGAATTACTAAGTTTGCTTGTATCAACTTTTATTGCACGCAGAATTTCTATCAAACCGTTTATTTTACCTTCAAGCGCAAAAAATTTATTAATCACAGCCACTTTACTATCGTATAGAATGCAATATCCGGATTGGAAATTTCCTTTCTCATATCTGAGTATGTACTCGGTTTCTGATAAGATATCCTCTAACTTATGCAAGAAATGATGGGTGTATTTAATGGTCATTCATAAACTCTTTTACCTTCTCCACTAATGAGTCATAGTTTAGTGGTTTGGGGATAAAAGCATTGATTCCCACAGCTTCAAATTCCTCCTCGGTGTAGTTATTAGCATTTCCAGTGATAGCAATGATTGGAATATCACTATTTTTTCCATTCATTGATCGAATGCTTTTTGCGCATTCTATCCCATCCATCACAGGCATATGTATATCTAATAGAATCAAGTGGTAGGTATCTTTAATGATCAAATCAAGCACTTGCTGTCCATTTTTCACTGAGAAAATACTGAAATTTAATTGAGATAAAATCTTTTTGGTAAGATTTTGAATGACGCTGCTATCCTCTGCTACAATGATTTTTTTACTCATCTGTGATAAGAATATTTCTGAAACTTTCTTTGAATTCCTTAAATAAAAAATTGAGCTTCATCACTTCGTCTCTCAACCCTTCAAATGTGTTTTCTTTCAGTCGTTTTTCAATATATGCTGCTTGATCACATAGTTTTTCAACACCAAGTGTTCCGGCATTTCCTTTAAGTATGTGCAGCTCATCTTTCATTTTTTCGAAATCACTTGCATTATAATGCAGCATCGTATCCCTAATGAGCTTTGTCGCCTCTTCATCGAAATCTTCGAAGGTTGATTCAATAAGATCCCGACCTCCATATTTAGCAAGCTGATCTAGTGTTTCATGGTTGATTGTTTGAGCTTCTAATTGCATCACCTGAGTGTTACCTGAGATGTCTATGGTTGATTGAAATCTTACCCAGTCTTTTACTTTTTGAATCAAGCTATCTGCCTTTATTGGTTTGGCTAGATAATCATCCAGACCTGCCGAGAGAAATCGTTCTTTGTCTTCCTTCATACAATAAGCCGTCATAGCAATAATTGGAGGGCATGTTTTCAAGTCAAGTTTTCTGATCTCTTCAGTTACTTTTGTCCCGTCCATCTTTGGCATCTGAATATCCATAAGGATTAAATCAAATGGTTCTTGGCTTACTTTTTCAATCGCATCGAATCCGTCTATGGCCTCAACAACCTTGCACCCGGATTTTATTAAAATATGGCTTGCTACTTTTCTGTTTACTTCATTGTCGTCTACAAGCAATATCATAGGGTGTATTTCTATAAATTGCTTGGTTAACAATTCATTGGAAGAAACCTGCTTTTCCTTTTCAACCTCTATTTCGGAAGCCTTGAAGGTAAACCAAAAAGTGCTTCCTAGTCCTTTAGTAGATACCACCCCAATTTCGCCCTTCATCAGCTTTACCAATTCTTTAGAAATGGCTAAACCCAATCCGGTTCCTCCAAAATTCTTGGAACTGCTGTTATCCAACTGATGAAAACTGTGAAATAGGCGCTTCTGATCTTCTTTCGAGATACCAATCCCGGAGTCTTTAATAGAAACTTTAAATGAGTATTCTTTTCCTTTTTTCGCATGAACTTGGATGCTCATTTTGATGTCACCGGGATTTTTGCAAAATTTGATTGCATTAGATGTGAGGTTTGATATCACTTGTATAAGCCTTGTTTCGTCTGCAAGAATCCGTTTAGGAGTATTCGGATCCACATGATGATAGAGTGTGTGTCCTTTAGAAGCTGCTTGTTGCGAGTAAAGACTGTAAACCTTTTTCATTGTTTTTACCAGATCTACCGGTCTGGATCTTAGCTCCATTTTCCCTGCCTCTATTTTAGATAAGTCTAAAATGTCATCAAGAATATTCATCAAGGTTTGAGAGGATCGATTAATGGTTCTAACAAATTCCGTTTGCTCATTATTTAAACTAGTACTTGCCAAAACATCGATCATACCAATAATGCCATTCATAGGCGTACGTATCTCATGGCTCATATTGGCAAGAAAACGATCTTTTACCATCAATGAATGTTCTGCCATTTCCTTAGCTTTCTTAAGTTGTTGATTGGTTTTTCTCAGTCGTGTAATATCTCTTGCTACACCTTCTACTTCTTTGTTCTTGTCTTTTTTAATAAGACGTATATTCAATAGAAATGAGAGTTTGTTCCCCTCAGCGTCATTGATAGTGCCTTCTATATTACGAATTCTTTCTTCTGAGATCACCCTGGCAGACATAAGAAAAATCTGACGCTTTCGATCGGCGTATTGCATGACGTTGGTGCCTACCATTTCTTCTGGTGAAAAGCCAAGAACTTCCTGCACCGATGGACTGATCATGGTAATCGTACCTTCCATATTGCACCTGAAATAGATATCTTGAAAAGATTCGAAGATGTTACGGAATTTTTCTTCACTTGCGATGAGCGCACTTTCGGATTCTTTCTTTTCAGTGATATCGTTAGCAATAACGGACAACTCTTCAATACGACCATCGGGAAGAAAAATTGGGTTAATAAATACTTCTCTCCATACCATTTTTCCCTCTTTGTCCTTTGTTTTTATTTGAAAGTTCACAAACTTTCCTTCAAAGGCTTCATTGTATTGTTCAATCCAAAACTTTACCCTCTCCATTGAGAGCATGTCCAGAGAAACCTCTTGCAGGCTTTCCCCGATCTTTGGTGAAATATCATAATACCTTCCAAATGCCGCGGCATAGTTTTCATTAAATGATGTAAACCTTAGCTTTTTATCAACAGACCATATCTCATGAGTACTGCTGTCAAAAATTGCACCCAAAGCTGCTGCCTGATTGACAATCTTTTCTTCTTTATCCTGCCGTTCCATGGCTAGACTTATTTGGCCGGCTATGTAATCCAGGAGTTCGAGATCTTTATTATTGAATGAGCTTTGGTCTTTATAGCTACAAACAGACACGATGCCACTTTCATTAGCTCTTGTAATGATAACACCTAGCCATATTTTAGGTATCGGATCTTTAAACTCTATGCCTTTTTGAAGGCCAATTTTCTCAATCCCGTCTTCATAAATAATAAGTGATCGCCCTCTTTCGAAAGCATAATCCATTAATGTGTGGTCTACATCAAAAGAAAGTTGTTGGTCCTCCAACTTTTCATTGATACAAAATATCTGTTTATATATGTTTCTCTCTCTTAGGTTAATCTGAAAATTTTTAACCCTGAGCATTTGATTCAGCTGGAAGTAGATGTTTTGGTATAGCTGCTCCAGATCATTTTCAGTCATCGTGATATTAGCTATCTGATAATAAAGGCTTTGCGCACTTTCAGCTCTTATCCGCTCGGTAATATCATAAAATACACACCGATACTCCGCAGGCTCCTCGTTTTCAAAAACGGAAGTCATCTTCCCGGTTACATAGATGTTTTTTCCTGTTTTGGAGATGAGTATCGTCTCAAATTTTTCAAATTTGCTTCCGGCTGTTATTTTAAGAATATTTTGTAATGACCCTTTTCTATAATCTTGATGTACTAAATCCAGAAACTTAAGGTCAGTAATTTCTGCCTCGCTGTAGCTCAATTTCTTTTTAATCACTTCATTTGCAAAGCGAATTTCCCCCGTAACCTTGAAAATGATAATGAGGTCATTGGAGTTGTCAAAAAGGTATTTGAGGCTCTGATTGGTTTTGTCAATTAGCGCATGATATTCTCTCTGTGCATTCTCAAGTTTAGTCTCAAGACTTGCAATTGTGTTTTTAAGTACTTCAATTGTGTTATTTGACGTAGCCACTGCCATCATCATAAAATTAGGCAATTTAGAAAAGCATAAGGTTAAAAAATGCATTATTAGTAGCGGAAAATGCTCATTTATTTTACAAATCCTATAAAATGGTCAAAAAATCTGATTGATGTCAAAAAATCATCGCAAATACTTAAAACAAAAACCATTATTGGTTTCAGTTGTAGGACCTACAGCTACAGGAAAAACAACGCTTTCTATTCGGATAGCAAAGCGATTTGAAACAGAAATTATCTCGGCGGATTCCAGACAGTTCTACAGAGAAATGCATATTGGTACTGCCAAACCGGGTGTTCAAGAACTTAAGGAGGTAAAACACCATTTCATTGATTCGCATTCTATACTAAACCGCTATAGTGCTGGTGAATATGGTAGGGATGCCATCGAGAAGATAAAGCAACTACATAAGAGAAACAAGATGGTGATCGCTGTTGGAGGCTCTACGCTTTATTTAAAAGCTATCTGGGAAGGGTTCGATGAAATGCCGAAAATTCATCCATCTATAAGGAAAACATTGAATAATGAAATACGAGAAAAAGGACTCTCCGTATTACTTGATGAGCTTAAAAAAACCGATCCTGAATATTACAAAGAGATAGATAGAAATAATGGTCAACGAGTAATTAGGGCTTTGGAAATTGTGAGAGGAACAGGTAAATCATTTACTTCTTTTAGAAAAAATGCAAAAAATGAAATGCCATACAACAATCTTAAAATTGGGCTAGAGCAGAATCGACTTTTGCTTTTTCAGCACATCAATAGAAGAATGGATAAGATGATTAAAGCTGGGCTATTTGAGGAAGCATCTACATTAGTCAGATACAAAAACCATAATGCTTTGCAAACGATGGGTTACAAAGAAATCTTTGATTATTTGGAAGGTAAATATGATAAAGAAGAAGCAATAAGGTTACTAAAAAGGAATAGTAGAAGGTATGCAAAACGCCAAATGGCATGGTTTAAAAGATACGATGATATTAATTGGTTTCATATTGATGAGGAAGATGACATAGTCAAACTAATAGAGGAATCTCTTTCTGGTGAGTAAGTTATACACTTGATTTGCAATCATTTTAAAATGACCTCTCGGAAAATTCTTATTGTTACCTACTATTGGCCCCCCAGCGGAGGGGTAGGCGTGCAGCGATGGATGAACTTCGCTTTACAGCTAAAAGAAAAAGAATGGGAACCAATAATTTTAACTCCTGAAAATCCTCAATTCGAAATCAAAGATGAAACTTTGGTTGGAAAAGTAAAAGATATCCAAACTTGTAAGCTACCCATTTGGGAACCTTTTCAGCTATTTCATAACTTGACAGGAAATCAAGAACGAAGCCATATACAGCAGGGTCTTGTTATGGAGAAAAGCAATAAGACAGTGAGAGATAAACTGGCTGTTTGGATTAGAGGAAATCTATTGCTGCCTGATCCAAGAGTTTTTTGGGTAAAAAAAGCAACCAATTTTGCAGTTGAATTTATCAAGAAGGAAGGTGTATCGACTGTCATCACTACAGGGCCCCCTCATAGTATGCATTTGATTGGTAGGAATATCAAAAACAAAACACATGTGAAATGGCTAGCCGACTTTAGGGATCCGTGGAGCAAATGGGATATACTCTCAAAACTCAATACTACTTCATTAGCAATGAATGTTCATGAATACCTGGAGAGATCTGTTTTGAAGCAAGCAGACAAGGTCACTACAGTGAGTCCTCGATTAGCCAAGGCACTAGGGAATGTGGAGGTGTTAAATAATGGTGTTTCGGCGTCGGCTTCAGAATCAATAACTGCAGATGAAAGCCATTTCACACTTGGCTACTTTGGGATGCTAAATGAACTGAGAAACCCTTCTAAACTTTGGATGCTATTGGATCAGATGTGCCGTGAAAGCCCATATTTTGCTTCTAGACTTAAGATAAAAATCGGTGGTATTGTCTCCTCCTCCATAAAAGATGATTTGTTGAAGCTTCAAGAGTTGAAAAATAAAGTTCAATTTCTTGGGTATTTATCCCATGAAGCTCTTCAACTAGAGTATCAAAAATGTAACCTATTATTACTCCTTTTGAATAAATCCAATAACTCCCGATGGATTTTGCCCGTAAAGTTTTTTGAGTATCTCGCCGCGAAGAGAATGATTCTGTGCCTTGGTCATCGTGAGAGTGATCTTGGAGATATTATGAACAAGAAAGATTTTGGTGAAATTTTTTCTTACAATCAAATTCAATCCATAAGAGGTTTCATCGAAGATATATTTGAAAACAAAAGGGAGCCTTCTTTGGAGCACCTCAAATCAATCCTTACTCGATTTTCGCATAGGAATTTAGTGGAGAAGTTAGAAGAATTATTATTTAAACTGCATGTGCATTAATATTGGAATAGTAGGTTGTGGACGAATAGCCCGGCGTCATGCCGGACATATCAGGCAACTTGCGTCGTTGGCCGCAGTCTGTGATATAGATGAGGAAAAAGCACAGAAACTCGGCAATGAATTCAGTGCACCTTATTACAATGATTTGGATGCATTTTTACACGAGGTGGATATGGATGTGGTAGCCATCTGCACTCCGAATGGTCTTCATGCAGCACATTCCATAAAGTCAATTACCAGTGGATTTCATGTATTATGTGAAAAACCCATGGCTATTACATCTTCAGATTGCGAAGAGATGATAAAATCCGCAGAACGTCATAATAAGCGTTTATTCATTGTCAAACAAAATCGGTTCAACCCCGCCATTGAAGCTGTAAAAAATAAAATTGATCATGGTTCATTTGGGAAAATCTATTCAGTTCAGCTAAACTGCTTTTGGAATAGGAATTTTGCTTATTACCAACAGTCAAAATGGAGAGGCACAAAAAGTCTGGATGGAGGCACGCTTTTCACTCAATTTAGTCATTTTGTGGATCTATTGTATTGGATGATCGGAGATATTGAGGAATTATCAGCTATGATACAAAACTATGCTCATCAAAATGTCATTGAATTTGAAGATACTGGGGTGGTTTCCCTTAGATTTAAAAATGGTGTATTAGGTACCATTAATTACACAGTGAATGCATATCATCAAAATATGGAAGGCTCTATCACCATTTTTGGTGAAAAGGGTACGGTAAAAGTTGGAGGGCAGTATTTAAATAAGTTAGAATATCAGTCTTTCGAAGGAAATCCCATAGAGGAGCTTCGAGAAGGAAATCCTGCTAATGAATATGGCCAATACCAGGGAAGTATGAGCAACCATGATAAGGTATACCAAAATTTAATTGATGTACTTGAAAATGATGGTTGCATTGCTACAAATGGGCTGGAAGGTTTAAAAACAGTAGAGATCATCGAAAAAATATATAAATCGGCCAGTGGATAATTTTTCGTTTATTGTAGGAGATGCGGGTGGCACAGGTACACAATGGCGGCTGGTAAACGAGGGAAAAACAGAGCAATTTGAAACCATTGGATTCAATGCCTACACGCACAACTTAGATGATTTTGAAACCAATATTCTACAGGTTTTTGGTGATCGGATCAAAGAAAAAATTCCGAAATATTTATATGCAGCAGGTATCGATACGGATGCACAAAAAGCAGATGTGACACATTCTCTCAGCAAGGTTTTTCTAGGGAATATATATGTTGAAAACGATCTCATAGGGGTAGCTCGTTCTTTATGCGGAAAAGAACAAGGAAATATTTGCATCCTTGGCACGGGCTCCAATGCCTGTTTTTATGATGGAGAAAAAGTGAATAAAATAAGTACCTCATTGGGGTATGTGTTAGGTGATGAAGGAAGCGGTGCCTATTTAGGGAAAAAGTTAATGATGGCGGTGTTTAGGGAAAACCTTTCCAAGGATCTCATAGATGATTTCCAAAACGAATATCAACTCACTGCTCACCATGTAATCAAACGTATTTACTATCAACCCCGCCCGAACCATTTTTTAGCTTCTTTTGCTCACTTTATTCATAAACATAGATCTCACCCGGAGATTTATCAACTTATCTCTCAAGCGTTCAACGATTTTTTTGATGCCTTCTTTTTGAAAGGAAAAAGGACGGAAATACCTTTTTATTTTTCCGGTTCTATCGCTTATTATTTTGCTGATGTCTTAAAAGAAGTTGGCGTTCAGCGTGGTATTGCCATTAAAACTATTGTTCAATCTCCAGTAGCAGGATTGCTTTCGTATCATAAGCAATATGGATAAAAAACCACTCACCGAGTCGGATTCCCATTACGATCATTTGGAAAAAATGCGTGTTGGTGAATTACTCAAAAACATCAATAAAGAAGATAAAACGATCGCAGATTCGGTAGAACCAACTATTCCTCAAATTGAAAGACTCGTGGAGAATATCATACCCAGAATACGGAATGGCGGAAGGTTATTCTATCTTGGAGCAGGCACAAGTGGACGTCTAGGCATTGTTGATGCTTCGGAATGCCCACCTACATTTGGGGTTTCGGATAATCTTGTTATTGGTTTGATAGCCGGAGGAGATAGTGCTATTCGAAAAGCGGTTGAATTTGCGGAAGATGACCATGATCAAGGCTGGAAAGATCTATTATCTCATGATCCTAATGAGAAGGACACGCTTATTGGTATTGCTGCTTCTGGTACTACGCCTTACGTTGTTGGAGCGATTGAACAAGCGAGCAAGCACGGTTTATTAACTGGGTGCATTACCGCCAACCTGGATACTCCGTTGGCCTCAGCATCCCAATACCCAATTGAAATAGCTGTCGGGCCTGAATTTATCACAGGGAGTACCCGAATGAAAGCAGGAACTGCTCAAAAATTAGCCCTGAATATGATATCCACTGCAGTGATGATCAAATTAGGTAAGATAGAAGGAAACAAGATGATTGATATGCAGCCAACGAATAAAAAACTTATGGCAAGAGGGGTCGATATCATTGTGAAAAAAACAGGAAAAGGAAGGAAAGAAGCTTTGGATCTTCTACGAAAACACGGGTCTGTGCGTAAAGTATTAAACACATTTTCCCTTTAGAGGTGCCCATAAGGCAATGATTACCATCTAAACATTCAAGTGATGCGATTTTTAGATTCCCAAAATAAAAATCCTCAATCTCCACTAATAGTTACATCTAGCCAGTCGGATTAGAGAAGCGATAGAAAATTGATGAAAAAGTAATTTTGATTTTGCGCATTCCTGGCCAATTCCAACCTTAAGGTAATGTCATTAACTACGACGAAATCCAAGCCAGTCCCAAAACTATATAAATAGCTGTCAGAAAGAGGTTCGCTACCGTTATAGTTTGGATAACCTTTGGCGTAGCCCTGATCAAAAAATACCTTCCAATAGATATTCATCGGGAAAGTTTGAAACTGCCTGATTGGCATGACTCTACTAATGTCATACTTCCTTCCAAAAAACTGATACTTTACTTCATTTCTTTGAATGATGTACGAACTTCCTTCAATGATATTAAGGTCATATCCTCGCAATGCTTCTAGAAGTAACCCAATTTTATAGTAATTGAAATAATCTCGATTGGCTGGAAAAGTAGAAAATATAGATACATCACTTGCAGCATAGAATTTATTATCAAGGTCCCAATATTTGGACATCTTAAGTCGTGTTCTCCAATAGTCCACTCCATCTTGATATATACCTAAGCCATGTTTAAAAATGTTTGCTAAAATTCGTCCACCTCTAGTTGGATAGTTCACGTTATTCCGCTTATCATATCGGAAAGAATACCCTATAAAAAAATGTCTTTGTAATGTGCGACTGTCTCCGAGGTAGTTGGGATTTAGCAGTGTAAGCGTATCTGCAATTTTAATATGATAGTGACCAAGCGAAGTAGTATGAAAAGTGTAAAATGAGGTTCGGTAAGAGTTACGAATACTATTAAAATATACCTGTTTTAAGTCAGACTCGATATCAGAAGTGAACCTTTGAATGCCCTCACTGGTAGTATAAGCTACATTTTTAGCCTCAAAATAGCTTAGATTGAAATGGAGACCTTGATTTTGTTTCTTATCGATGTAAGGTATGCTATATTGAAGACCGAGGGCCGTAGTAAATCCAGATTGCAAAACAACCCTCAAGATTTCTCCTCTTCCCCTAAAGTTGAATTGAGATAATCTGATACCATAATTCACTCTACTTAGATCTCGGTTTCTATTTACCCACCAGTCATTAAAATTTCGATCAATAAGTTTGAATATAGGAGTTGGATATAAATACCATCGCTCATCTACTGTTATTTTTACTTCTATTTCTCCATCTTTTTCATTGATGAAGCTCATTTCCACCGAATTAAAAAGGTTGGTGTTATAAATTCGGTTTCTGTTCCATTCAAATAGGCTATCGAAAGCTGCGCGGGCATAAATATCATTTTCTTGAAAACTGAGTTCTCTGAAGATGATTTGCGACTTAGTTTTTCTGTTTCCTTCAATCCATACTTTCTTTATAATCAAACTATCCATTTTCGATTGTGCATAGCAGCATATCAAGAAGGTTAAAAGAAATAGGATAAGAATGAATTTTCTCAAAGTATCAAAAGGATCAATAATGCTTCCAACGGCACATGGGTGAGATAGCAAACAGAATGATTTTTCTTCTTGAATGCAAGTTTTGAATGATACTTTTACATAATGAAGAACCTACTAATTAAAATATTGATTATACCGATACTCTTTTATCAATACATCATATCTCCGCTTTTGCCAAGCACCTGCCGTTTCACTCCTACGTGTTCGCATTATGCTAAAGAGGCCATCCAAAAATATGGGTGGAAAGGGGTATGGATAGGTTTTAAACGAATCATAAAATGCCATCCATGGGGTGGTAGTGGATACGATCCGGTTCCTTAGTCTAGGAAAATCACCCAACCATGAAAAAGATTACTCATTCATTATTTCTCGGGTTTTCATCTTCCTGGCCAGGCGTGAGAAGCAAGGACTTGTGCTAAGAAATAGCTAAAGGGCAACTCTAAAAACTCACTTTCAATTTTTGATGATCTTTTTTCTCGATACTTCGTTATAAAAATACTTATTTAACGCTGCTAAACTCCATTTTTGACATCTTGTCTCAGAAAAAAATGCTACCTCAAATTCTTGAACCGAGTTTTTTAAAGGTGCCCTAAATCTGAGAAGGTTTTAAGTTGTCGTTTAAGCTTAAAGCCACAACCTGTTTCTTACTTAGGGCCTGCTGAGAAACGTTTTTTCAATTCAAAAAACACGTTTATGTGGTCAAAAGATACTGTTTAGTAAATTTCTTTTTCAATAGGTGCAAGGTTTTCGAGCAGATGCTTCCATTTTCCGTGCACTGAAAAAGCTCGAT
>JBCDKO010000088.1:0-17948 GCA_038746525.1 Bacteroidota bacterium | reverse complement strand
TCAGGATGCGACCTATCTCAAAATGTTGGGTCAATATCTCTGCCTTAATATCTAGGGGTTGGGTCATAAGCCAACTCATCTTTTCTCGATTGATTTCACTACTTTTAATCATAGGTGCTACTTTTTTTGGTTTTAATTTCCTTATGTTAATGAATTAGTAGAACCCTCTTAAATTCCAACTAAGTTTGATACGATATCTACCCAAAAGTCATGTTTTTTAAAAAGCCAAATACTGTTCAGCAAACTGGCTTGAAAACCAGCCAAGGGTTTGAGCAAGTCTACCGAGAATACTAGAAGGAGCTATTTGGTATTTGTTACTATCAGGTAAAGGATGAGGAATTAACTAAAGAGATCATTCAGTATATCTTTAAATCACTTTGCGAGCGAAGAGAAACGCTTAAGATTAAAACCTCTGTAGGGGGCACCTCTAAAACCCACTTTCAATTTTTGAGATGATCTTTTTTCCTGATACTTCGTTATCAAAATGCTTATTTAACGCTGCTAAACTCCGTTTTTGACGCCTTGTCTCAGAAAAAATCCCTGCCTCAAATTCTTGAACTGAGTTTTTAGAGGCGCCCTATAAAAGGATACTTGATTCGCGCTGTTAAACTCGAAGTGATGGAGCACTATAGAATGAAGATAAGCCATGATCAACATTTGGAATACTATGCTTTGCAACAGACCTAACGTAGCCTCGGCAACGGGTTGGGAAGTTGAATTTGTGGAACTAAATGGAACACTAAATAACTTGATTGAGAGATTACCAACATAGCCAATAAGGATTTTTAAGATAAGCAAACTTAGTGTTTAAGACTAATAGCCGTAAAAGCCCTCTGTAACAACTCAAAAGACGAAACTTAATACAATAAAATACCCGACAGATGCTGAAGGCATCATCTCCAATTATTAGTGAACTCGGAGGGATTCGAACCCCCAATCTCCTGGGCCGTAACCAGGTGCATTATCCAGTTGTGCTACGAGTCCTAACATTGCTCTTGAAACGCAAAACTAGCAATTTGCCTCAAAATTTTCGTTGACAACACATGATTCTATCTTTGTGAAACTTTTATTTTTAAGATCATTTAACTAAGCTTCTTAGCGATTTTTAAATCTTTCAAGTATTCTTTGCAGCATTATGAGCATTAAAAACCTGAGATTCGGATGGCCAGACAACCCGGTTTACACTAACCAAGCCGACATGAAACAGATGAATTTTTAATGGGAATTACTGCATTAGCAGACCGATGCGGCATTTAAAATTTACAATACACATGAAATGAGCATAAGATTCAATAGTGAATCCATACCAGCCGCTAAATAAATCGGTCTACCGATGCGGTTTACGACGAATTTCATGTGTGCGATTTAACATAAACTATGTAATCATGAAATACATATTAGGATTATTACTTTTTATCAGTAGTGAAGTTGCTTTTGCCCAAGATGGATTTTCACGTCCGGATGTACCAGGTAACCTGATGGTAGATATTGGTTTTAATTACCTCAACGAAGAACCTACCACAATAGATCAAAGTGGATTTCGCTCTAAATCGGTTGGGATCTATTACACTAAAAGAAAAGCAATTGGCAATAAATTCTCATGCTATTATGGATTAGGTCTTGGGCTAGAAAAGCTGAGTCTGGGAGATACTACCACGCTACAAAGCGGAGTAGTGTTATTAGGAAGTGGAAATACGGATTCCTTAGCTTCAGTATATATCGCTGATATTCCGGCTGGCCTAAGCTATGATAAAAATCGGCTTGCCATTACTTATTTAGAAATTCCTTTGGATATTCGATTTCATCCAAAAGAGACGCAAGATGGTGAAGGTCTTTTCATTGGGGTAGGCGGAGTATTGGGATTAAGATTGAATTCGCATACCAAATTCAAATATGAAGAAGGGGACGAAACCGTGATAGAGAAAATTCAAGGTGATTACAATTTAAGCGCTTTCCGATACGGTGTTCAGGTACGCTTTGGTTTTAAAGGCATTCATCTGTTCTATAAGCAATACTTTAGTGATGTCTTTCAGGATCCACTTGGTGGTGCAAATCCCAGAATGACCACAATAGGAATCAATGTTACTGGGTTTTAAGTAAAAATAAGCACGACCAGTAGGCTATAACCAAAGCCCAGAATGGTGCCACTCCATACCTCTTTTGATGTATGACAATCTAGATACAACCTGCTGGTAGCAGTAAGTCCAGCTAGGGTCACCAGCAGATAGTATATCCAATCTACATCGATCCCTTGGGTAATGATGATTGCAGTAAGGTATCCTACTGCACTCCAGATAGCTGCTGAGTGAGTGCTTATTTTAAAGCGAACCGTAATTAATAAAAGGATAAAAATCAGCAGCGTACTACTTGTTATCAACATATTAAATAGGAATTCCATTTCTAGTTTTTCCATAAACAAGTACGACGCTATGCAATAATAGAAAAGGATGAAAGTGAAAGGAGTAATTCGTTCACGTCTTTTCAACAATTCCAGGTCGGAGATGTACTTGAACGTTTTTAAAATAATTATGCTAAAAGCGGGCATGACTCCTGTGATGAGTAAAATAACCATCAAAAACTGTAGTTGTACTTGAGGCTGAATTCTAGGAAGTAATTCAGGGGCTTTATAGAGCAATAAAGCTATCAGGTATGTGGCAATTAGTAATGGATGGAAGACCACGGAAACCAACTTCATAAAGAATCTCACAGCTCTTTTCTTAGTCGTGCAACAGGGATGTTGAGCTGTTCTCTGTACTTGGCAACGGTCCTTCTGGCTATGTTATAACCCATTTCTTTTAGTGCTTTTTCAATTTTTTCATCCGAAAGTGGTTTAGATTTATTTTCTTCCTCAATGAGCGCTCTTAGCTTGCTTTTTACTTCTCGGCTACTTACATCCTCACCCGATTCCGTAGCAATGCCTTCTGAGAAGAAATACTTCAAAGGAAAAACTCCAAATTCCGTTTGAACCGATTTGCTGCTCGCTACCCTCGATACCGTTGAAATATCCATATTGATCATCTCCGCTATGTCTTTGAGGATCATTGGTTTGAGTTTAGCTTCATCTCCTTCAAGAAAATACGCATATTGAAAATCCACAATCGCCTGCATGGTGTTGAGCAACGTATTTTGCCTTTGGCGAATGGCATCAATAAACCACTTTGCCGAGTCAAGCTTTTGCTTAATAAAGGAAACAGTCTCTTTAAGTTTCTTGTCTTTCTTATCACTTTTGTCGTAAGTATTCAGCATCTCAGAATAGGATCGGCTGACTTTAAGTTGTGGTGCATTTCTAGAATTAAGTGAGAGCTCTAGTTTATCATTATTATTAATGAGTATAAAATCTGGAATAACATATTGAGTTTTAATTTCTTCATCTCCCGTACCTCCGGGTTTAGGGTTCAGTTTTGTAATCAAATAAATTGCCTCTCTAAGAAAGTTTTCATCTTCTATTCCCAGCTTTCTTGAAATTTTATCATAGTGCTTTTTAGAAAATTCTTTAAAGCAGTTATCAATAATTCGTCGTGCGGTTTGAACCACCTTGTTTTCGTCGTCCTTTCTATCCAGTTGTAGAGACAGACATTCTTGCAGGTTTCTGGCACCGACGCCAGCTGGATCGAAATTCTGAATTTTAAAAAGGATATTTTCTAATTCTTCCTCGTCGGTAGTTATTCCTTGAGAAAACGCCAAGTCATTTACAATAGCTTCTAACTGCCTTCTGATATACCCATCTGAATCTACACTTCCAATAAGTTGTCTGCCAATAACACTTTCTCTTTCATCCAATTTTAGATAGCCAAGCTGAGATATTAGATGTTCATGGAGTGTTTTACCAACAGACAGAGGACTTTCTTTTTCTTCCTCATCAGGGCTCCTTCCATCACCTTGCATTTTATACCCTGCATAGTCATCTTGCAGATATTCCTCTATTCCTTCTGCTTCGCTTGAATCAAATTCATCTTCATAATCGTCTGAAGGATCTTCAATTTCTTTTTCCTCTTTCCCCTCTTCTAATGCAGGATTGATTTCGAGTTCTTCCTCCACTCGCGCTTCCAGTTCTGCGGTTGGAACCTGCAGCAGTTTAATGAACTGAATCTGTTGAGGAGACAGTTTTTGTTGTAATGACTGAGTAAGAGAGAGTTTCTGCATTATTAAATCTTATTCAATAAGATCTTTAGAGCAAGCTTATAAGACATTATAGTTAGTAAAGTCCTTTGTAAGAGACAAGCTTAAGCATAAGATCTTACTGCAATGAATCAAAATTATCACATTCATTAGTTTTGCGGCGCAAATATTTTAGACTGTGAACAAAAGAAGAACAAAAATCAGGCAAATACTTTTTGAAGGGAAGCCTGGCGAAGAATTGTGTGTAAAAGGATGGGTTAGAACAAAAAGAGGAAGTAAAAATGTTGCGTTTGTTGCACTCAATGATGGTTCTACTATTAATAGTTTACAGCTCGTTTTTAACATCGCTTCTTTTGATGAGGATTTGTTTCGAAAAATCACAACAGGTGCAAGTCTTTCAATAACAGGTAGACTTGAGGCGTCTCAAGGTGCAGGTCAATCTGTAGAATTAATTGTTCAGTCGGTAGAAGTATTAGGGCAGGCTGATCCGGAGGCGTATCCACTTCAACCTAAGAAACACTCTATGGAGTTCTTGAGGGAGATTGCTCATTTGCGACCAAGAACGAATACGTTTGGCGCTGTCCTTAGAATCAGGCATGAAATGGCCTATGCGATACATACCTTTTTTCATCAAAAAGGATTCTATTATGTCCATACCCCAATTTTGACTGCATCAGATGCTGAAGGTGCTGGGGAAACATTTAAAGTAACTACCCTGGATCTAAACAATGTCCCAAAAAATGGAAATGGTGAAGTTGATTATAAGCAAGATTTCTTTGAAAAGGAAACCAACCTTACCGTATCTGGACAATTGGAAGGTGAATTGGCCGCTTTAGCGATTTCTGATATTTATACATTCGGACCAACCTTTCGGGCTGAAAACAGTAACACCACGCGGCATCTTGCTGAGTTTTGGATGATCGAACCGGAGATGGCATTTTACGATTTGGAGGACACCATGGATTTAGCCGAAGAAATGCTAAAATTCTTGATAAAGCATGCGTTTGAAAACTGCAATGATGACCTGGCATTCCTTGATCAACGGCTTCAGGATGAGGAAAAACATAAACCTCAAAATGAAAGAAGTGCTATGACATTGTTGGAGCGGCTACAGTTTGTCGTTGAAAACGAATTTGAACGAATTACCTATACGGAAGCGATTGAAATACTTCACAGGTCAAAACCCAATCAAAAAAAGAAATTCCAATACCTTATTGAAGGATGGGGTGCTGATTTACAATCGGAACACGAGCGATTTTTAGTTGAAAAACATGTGAAAAAGCCTGTTACCCTTTATGACTATCCCAGAGATATTAAAGCATTCTATATGCGTCAAAACGATGATGGTAAAACAGTAGCAGCCATGGATGTTTTATTTCCAGGGATTGGAGAGATAGTTGGAGGTTCGCAACGTGAGGAGCGGCTCGAAAAACTGGAAAACAGATTACAAGAAATGCATCTTCCTAAAGAAGAACTTGACTGGTATCTTGATACTAGAAGGTTCGGTACCGTTCCCCATGCTGGTTATGGGTTAGGCTTTGAGCGAATGATTCAATTTATTACGGGTATGGGAAACATTCGTGATGTCATCCCTTTTCCAAGGACACCTGGAAACTGCGAATTCTAATTCAGACGAAAACGTTCGTCCAATTTCAGCTCTTCGGTTTTTGTTATTCTGACCTTTTTCCGGAAATCGCTATGGAGAGGATTAACGACTAAGTTATATTCATCCGGTACAATGACGGAAGGTATCCGCAGGGCAAGGTATCCTTTCGAAAAAAATTGATCACCAACCTTTTTAGTAGAATCACTAACGCGAATATCTTTCCATCTTTCTGGTAGGTCGGAAATGGGGAGTGTAAACACATCTTTTTCACTAACATCCAATGCAGCGATGGCTAAGTTAACCGGCCAGTCAGGTAATCTGATTTGATGCACGATATATTCTAAATAGGCAAGGGACCGATGTTCCGCAGTATAAATCGCATGAGTTCCGATTGAAGTCCACCTTCCGCCGTGCAAATACGATCCCATGCCGTTCAACGTCGAGATATATTTTTTCTTGGCAATTCTGAATACGGTCATGCCATAATTCCGTGCTCTGCCCTGCCAATTTCATGAAGAATGGCCTGACAACCGGTAGAGGTCTTTAGAAGCGATGCAGGAGCATCTCCTAAATATGGATTATGGGCGTTAAGCCACTTTTTAAAGGGCTCAACAGCTCCAAAAAAATCTCTCCCTCTTTCAAAAACCCTCATGATACTAAGAATACGCTCACTTTCATTTTCATCTAAAGTCTCTTTCCTTGACAAGGATTTTAAGGAAAGAGGTAAATATTCTTCGAACTCCATTTTAGAATAATTTATTGATTTAAGAAAATCCCATAATGCTTTTGTGCTTATCCCTTCTTGGGCTTTTCTTGCGAGCTCCAAATCAGATATTTCTGATAATCGTGGGAGTATACCATATGTTGCGAATGGTTCTTCAGCTTTCATAATAGACAAATTTCTTATAACTATACGGAATTTTGTCTTAAAATGATTACTTTCATAAAGAAAATGATAGATTTTCTTTTACAGAAAATTTTTTGAACGATCTCGTGGCACTAACCAATACACAAAAATCATTTGAGTAGCATTCGGTTTGTTGAGGTCAAATTCTAAAGGATTCACTTGATGTGGAAGATTGATTGCCTTCGTCTATAGCTTCAAAGAGCTATTTATTAAGTGTCTATAACTTAATTTCAGAAATCCTGACCCGACGTAAAAAATCAATGTCGCAAAAACACCATAATGACTGAGGCAAATTTCCCTTTTTAAACTATAAAAGATGTTTTTGAACTTAAAATGATACCGGATTACGACAAATATATTTACGAGAAACATCTATTTTTAGAGGATTTAAGGGGTCGAGTCGGAGTTCTGAATTTTCCATTTACTCCTCTTTAAAGCTTTCATTTTCCATCAATCATTTGCCGAGAATTGATCCTTCAATTTCATTTGATCTTCCAATACCCTAATCAATTCTTCATCTCTTGAGTGAAGTTTTAGTATATTGTAATTCTTCCAAAACTCGGGATCGTAAGTGAAAGTCTGATCTTCTATTTTAAGATCAGGATCCATACGGTCTGACTTTTCAGGCTTTTCTTTTGGAGCAAAGTTTATATCCGTTACCAGGTACTGCTGAAGCATACTAGAGGTGAACAATAGGCTATCTGTGGCCGGATCTGTGGCTTCAAGACTGAATTTAAAGCTATTGTATTTTGGATAATAGCGTCCGTTGATTAGTTGAAACTCAAGAGTTTCTTTCGCCATTCGTTGTCTGTATTTAATGGTATCTCCTAGTGTCCATTCATTTTCAGCGATGTCATCTTTCCATTCATAATTCATTTCTATTCGTGGGATGGCATACGTGGCTACGTCCACAAATACATAAAAGCACCATGTATCTACTGCCTTTATACGATACATTAACCGGTCATTGATCATATCATATCCATCGATGGTATGTATGTATTTTCTTCGCCCCTTTTTATCTAGTGCCCTGGACTGATAGCGCACATCATTGAGTCTTAGCAATTCATTCAAAACATTTAGCCTGTTAAAAGAATGAGTTTGAAAATTAACTGAAAGGCGCTTCCTGACCTGTTTTAAGATTACTTTTTCGCGTAATAAATACTTATTGGATACATGGGAATATCCTTTATCATATACTAAGCAAGCGGCTTCAAAAATGCCTACACATTCATCATTTTCAATCTTGTAATCCCGATAAAAGGCTTCAAACTCAAAAGGCTCCGTCGGATAGTTTTTCCTGATGTTCTTTTTAACGAGTTCGATAATATCCCACGCAGTGAATTCTTTATTGGTTACGACCACTTCCGGAAGTACAACGCTCTTCTCCACCAATTCAATGATATTAGGTTGAGCAAGTGACAATCCCTGAACCAGTACTTTTTCAGTTTGATACCCTACCATTGAAAATAGAATGGTATCGCTTAGGTGCTCATTGGGAAAGTTAAAATCGAAGTACCCATCCTGATCGGTCACCACACCAAGTGGTTGGTTTAAAATGCCGAGTGTAGCAAAAGAAAGGGGTTCTTTTGTTTCCAAATCAATAATTCTTCCTGAAACGGTGGTGTAGTCTTGGGAAAAAGCGATTAGTGATGCAAAATTAAAGAACAAGACGATGATGTATCTGGTCATTATTGCCCGTTTTTTTCGGTGAACAAGTTTTCAAGGGACTTATGGGAGCTCAGGTCTGAAATGATTTTCTCATCTATCGGTGTTTGCCTGAGAATGTTATAAGTGCTCCAGAAATCGGAGTTGTAAGATTTACTTGTTTCGCTGATCTGATTTTTATAATTCATTAAATCCGTTTTGCCACTCGGAAAATCAGTTCCTGATATAATATTGTTTGTAATAACATGAAAATTGTGTGTAGTTTGATAACTTTTTGATTCGCTAGTTGAGGCGTTATATTGATGCGTTACCTGTTGATGGTATCTGCTCAGATAGTATCTGCCTTCGTATGATTTATAATCAAATGTTCTTTTCAGGTAAATGAGGCTGGATTTGTGGCTTTTATGAGAATCAGGAAAACCTAAGCCGAAAGGAAGCTTTGATTCAAATTCCATTTTAATGACAGCAAATGTTTCCAGATCAATGTAATATCTGAAAATTCTTGGATAGTCGGCATTTGTTCCAGTAGAAGAAATAATAGCTACGTCATTCTCTTCAAAAGTGATGTAATCTTCAATCTCATAAACGCAACTTCTACAAGCCCTGATATTGGAAATCTTTCCGATAAGTCCCTGAAACTCCCGAAAAGGATTGTAAGCTTCCTCTGTCGCGATTGGTACAGCCAATTTTAAGTTGGATGCTGTCCGAATTTCTTCAATGAATACCTTCTTTGTAGTATTGGGATATTTCTTCCCGTAGATGGTTGCAGCAGCCTCGACTAACTTGAAATACGTATCGTTTATTTGATTGGTTTCTCGGAAGAAAACGGATAAAGTATAGTTATCCGGGGGGAAATTTTTCCTTTGGTTTTTGATCGCGAGCTTCAGAATAGCTTCTCCACTTAATCGTTCCCTGAAACGATTACTTCATCTATTAATACAGGTTGATTGTCCAGCTCAAAGAGCTCTTGATTGTTATCCTGAATGGATTTTATATTGAATGATTTAGGAGCATATCCAAGTGTAGATATCATAATGGCTTTCCCTTCAGTCACAATCAAATCGAAAACTCCGGCTTCGTTAGCTACAACACCTTTAGATGTGTTTTTAATATTGATAGCAGCAAAAGGAAGGGGTGCCTTTGTTTCAGTATCTATCACTTTTCCCGAAATAGTAATGGTCTCCTGAGTGTAAATACCGAATGGAAGGATGAATCCGGGTAGGAAAAGCATACATTTATTCATGGCATTAATCATTTTTAAAGGTCTTGATCAACATTTTTCTTATGCTGAGTTTTGTTTGATTGAAACTGTGCTTTTAAGGGTTGATATTTTTCCAGGTCTTTGATCTGCTTTTGAGTAAGGGGCATTAATCGGGCATTATCGAGATCTTCCCAAAAGCCACGATCATATCCTTCTGTTTGAAGAGAAAGGGGCCTGTTCCGATTCATTTTTTCGCCAGATGGCTTTTTAGAAGTATCCGTCTCAATATCTGTGACCATGAAAACAAACTGGTATTTCATTTCCAGAAAGATGCGATCATTTTTCTTATCTACAATATCAAAGGCATAGCTGGCATCGTGGTATTTTAGATACATCTTGCCTTGGTACTCCTCAAATTCAATCACAAGGTTCCAGCCTTTCTTGCTGTGAAATAGGGTATCTCCTTCGTATGGAGGCTCAATTCCTGTGTATTTCCCTTTGGTGGGATCTTCGAGATGCTCAATCTTGTGAATGGCAAAGGTCTCACAATTTACGAGGTAGCGATGGGTTAGTGTATAGCTTAAATCTTTGTATTCTTCAGCCAGAACCTCTTTGGAGATCGTTTCCGTGGTAGTAATCACATAAAATGCGTTGTCATTTTTCGTGATGATATCTGCAATAATAAATTCCTTTTTTCGCACATTATGTTTCAGGTAATTGATCCAATAATTATGTCCCACATTCAATGAAAGGAAATTTCTAGTGGTTAAAAAGTATTCTGAAAGTAACGTGTGAATACGAGAATTACTAGCTCTCACCCCTTTAAGAAAGAATTTCCTCGGCATTGAAACTCCAATATCCTGAACATCCACCACCGCATCTTCTAAATACACCGTCTCCCCATTTTGCTCCCTGATGTCTCTAAAAAAGCCTTTTAAAACACAGGGTTTATTGGAGTAGTTCTCTTTAAGTTTATCTAGTGCTCTTTGAATGATTTGCTTTCCCGTCAATTGCTCTACATTAACCTCAACTTGTTCTAATACAACTACTTGTTCTCTTAAAGCAACCGCCAGATGACCTTCCGTCACTTTGTTAATGACGACTTTATACGTTTCAAAACCTACATAGCTTACGGAAAGCGTATCATTTAAATAAGAAGCAGGTAGGAAAAAAGTGAACGCTCCATCAGCATTGGTTATCGTCCCATATGGACTTCCTTTTACTCCTACGGTAGCAAATGGTAGAAGCTCTTCGGTTTCCTGATCCACTACTTTTCCAGAGATGGAGAGCGTGTTTTGGCTGAGTGTTTGAAAAACAATCAATAAGCCTAAGAAGCAATGGATTAGCCTCATGATCCTTTTGAGTTGATTTAGGCTATTCATATTTCAGGGCATCAATAGTGTTTGCCTGGTAGGCACGGGATGCTTGCACATAGATGACAAAGCAAGCAATCAGCAAAATCAACATCGCTGTTGCCACAAAATAGAGTGGTGAAAGGGAAATTCTTAAAGGATATTTTTCCAGCCAACTGCTGATACCAAAACCAAAAAGCGGAACGGAACATCCAATTCCAAGCAGCAAAATTTTGATAAAGTCAATGGAGAAAAGCTTAAATAAGTCATTCCTGTTAGCTCCGTTTACCTTGCGAATGCCAAGTTCTTTTTCTCTCGCTTTTACCAGCATGAGCAGAATGGCATACATTCCCAATACAGAGAGCAGAATGACAAGCCCTGCAATGATTCCCAAGACATCCAGCGTTGCGTGCTCTTCCTCAAATTGTTTTTTGTAGTCTGAATCAAGAAAAGAAAAGTTGAACGGCAAATCAGGAATATGCGCTTTCCATACACTTTCTATCTTGTAGATTGATTGTTTTATGCCTGTTTTTGGATGAAACTTTACTATTACGGATCTTCCGGCCGAAAAATAACGGATGATCATTGGCTGAATAAGATCGTGGGGTGAGTTGAAATAGAAATTGTTAATCACGCCGACGATAGGCCCTCGCGAATGATAAACCTGAAGTTTTTTATTGATGGCCTCTTCGTCATTCCAACCCATGTGATTAACGAAAGCTTTGTTAACCACAAACGTTTGATTGTATCGATGTCGTCCTTTGATGAAAAAATCTCCGTAGAGTAAATCCAGTTGAAGTGTTTCCAGGTAATTTTCATCCACACCTAATTCCTCAAAGAGCTTGGTATTGTCGGAATCATCTACGTAATAATCCTCTACCCAAGGAGTCATTCCCGGCACTGAATTTGGCTCCATTGTGGAGATGCTTTCAATAAAATCCAACCCCTTGAGGGCTTCCTGCAGTAGTCGGATTTCCCGTCCGTTCATATTTACAGGAAACTGGAAGTGGATCGTGTTTTGACTATTAAAACCAAGCGGTTGGTTTTGAATCAATGAGGTTTGATTAAAGATGACAATAGTGGAAAGGATGATTCCAAAGGACAAAGCAAACTGAACGCCGATCAATGCTTTGCGGAAAGGAGCTTTCATGGTTTTGGTCTCAAACAGCTGGCTATTTTTCCTTGAAGTCGTTAGTATCAAAGCATGAAGGGCCGTGACGAAAACAAGTATGAAAAACGAGATCCCCAGGATTAGAAGCGACGAGAAGGATAGCTGAACACTAAAAAATGAAAATTTCGCATGAAAGCTGATGAAATCCTTAGCCAGATAAGTGATCAGAATTGCACAAGCTAAAGAAAGCCCATAGTATAAGCTGGCCTCAGTAAGAAACTCCAGCATCAACTGCTTTTTTGAAGCGCCCACTACCATCTGCACATTAACACTTCGAACACGATGGAGTAGCTGGGTCGAATATAGATTGATGTAATTAACAAGAGCGATGATCAGGATGATCCATCCCAATAGTTGGAAAAGAAGGATGCGATTGCTATCCATCTTGGGCGTGTCATACAGCTTCGGTTCACTGTAATGAATGTCTTTGATGTTCTCGAACGAATAATCCAGAGTGATCTCGTCCTCCGTATAGTCCGTGTTGTAATCAACAAGTACTTCTTCAAATTTTGCCTCAAGTGCTGCCACTGAAGTCTTTTCATGGAGAAGGACGTATACAAACATCCAGTCTTCAAAATTTTCGTAGGGAAAGGGGAGCAGGAGATCAAAGCTCAGGTCACTATTCGATGGTAGGTTCTCAATGACCCCATTGATTTGGTACGTTTCATCATTTATCTCTATTACTTTTCCAATCAACCCTTTCGTGAGACCAAAATACTTTTCTGCTGTAGATTCGGTAACGATAACTGATTCAGGATCTTCCAGCGCCTCCAGTGGGCTTCCCTCAATCCATTTATATCCAAAGATTTCAGAAAACTCAGGATCCGAGTAAAACACCTCCGTTTCTGTATAAAATTGATTTTCGGCCTTTATAATCAGACCTTGCTCTACCTTGAGCAGCCGCACCATTGCCTCTATCTCAGGAAACTCATCTTCCAAATCTTTCAAATAATAGTGAGACCATGCAGTTACGTCCTGAAAGTCAGCGGAGTTTACCGTAGTGACCACCCTGTAAATCCTGTCTTTCTTTTCATGGAACCGATCAAAAGTATGGTGAAATTGAGCATAATCATGAATAAAAAAGAAAGCACTTGCTGCAATACCCAGTCCAACAATTTTTAAGGTGTTAATGAAAGGGTACTTCCGTAAGTTCCTAACTGATCTTCTGATCTGATTCCTGAAGTTGAAGTTGTAAGACTCACTCAGCCAGGTCTGCCTCTTTCGTTGTTTGGAAAAGGGGGTGAAGAGTTTCAACGTATCCAAAGCAAAAAGCCAGTTAGCTTTTGTTTTTGAGTCTTCTGCTCGGTCATAATAAACCTCGTAGAAGTCTCCTTGGATATCTTCCATCTCTGTCTGCCTGCAGTACCATTGAAGTAATCGATTAAATAATTGCGGTGGTTTTGCCATTATTAATTGTTATTCTCAGGTGTCCATCGTACTGCAAAAGCCTCCTTTGGAATGGCTTCCCATAGTTGTTGGCGCTTAGCCATAAGATCTTTTACTTCCTGCTGGCCGAAGATAGTCACAGAGTAAAAACGCTTTCTCTTCCCACCTCGGATCCTGGTGGCTTCTCCTAACTTGGACTTGACGAAATCTTTTTCCTCTAACCTGTTTAAAGCAGCATGAAGTGCTCCTATACTCACACTTCTCCCCGTGAACGCTTCGATTTTCTTTTTCACCGAAATACCGTATGCTTGATTGCCTAATACGCCTACTGCCAGCAATACCATTTCTTCAAACTCCCCCAGGTATTTTCCTTTAGTACCCATTTTTTTATTTTTTATCAAATGTATATAATATATTTTATATACAAAAAGAATAATATAATTTATATCTTTAAAAAGCAACAGGTGTGTTAATGTATGAATAAGTGTTATGCCGTCTCCGTATTTGGAGTACTATTGGTGGGTTTATGTCTCAGGGCAACCGGCCAGAAAGTGAATCGACCCTCTGATCGATTGGTTTACAGAGAAAAGGCAATACAGTTCTCTAGCTTCCCAGGGATTAGTACTGGGGGGTTAGAAAGCGGAAAATATACCTATCGGTTTTCATTTAATTTACTTTCGGGGATCACAGCCGGTACCAAATACTTTGCCTTCGCGACGATCTCTAATTTAGGTACTCGCTCAAGCTCAGGCATCCAGTTTGCCGGTTTAGCAAATATTATTGGAACGCAGAGTTACTTGCATCTGACGAATGCTGAAATAAACCAGCTGGAACAGGAAGATCTAATCCCCGGCCAAAAGGGGATACAGTTAGCAGGGGTTCTTAATTACGTTAGAGGGGTATCTTCAGGAGCACAGGTCACGGCTGGGATGAATGCGGCTTTCAAAGGAGGTTCAGGCATTCACCTTGCAGGAATCGGAAATTTTGCCGGTGGGGATATGATCGGCGTTCAAATTTCTGGTATTTACAATGTCACAGAAAGGCTGACACTAGGGACGCAGATTGGCGCAATGAATGTGGCCGGAACCAGACTAAGTGGAGTTCAGCTTGGGTTAATCAATCATGTCGAACTTGTAGAAGGCAAAGCGAATAATGCATCATACCACACATTTGGTTTGCAACTGGGCTTAATCAACTATGCAGTGACTAACAATGGTTTTCAAATTGGTTTAATAAACAGGGCAAAAAGAATGCGGGGTGTGCAGGTTGGCTTAATCAATTTGTTTAGTTCCGCTCCCTATGACGGTGCAAACCGCTACAATGGGGTACCAATTGGACTCTTAAACCTAGGCTCTACGGATAGTCATATTCGATTTAGCAGATCTGACTTGTTGCCCTGGATGGCCGAATACACTACAGGTAATTGTCACAATTGTACTTTCACAGAGTCTAAAATGCCCATAAGTGACATTTTTTACAAAACCAATCAGAACGCTCTCATAGTGGGATACAGCTTCTCGGATGATGAGCAGGTAAAATGGGCTGTTGGCTATGGTTTTCATCGAATGTACTATATCAAGTCCTCTATGAGTAAAGCAGATCCCGGTAACAAGAAATATTTCTTTAGCCCTTCTATTCGAATCATGCACCTCAACCAGCAAAAGAAGTTTGATTCTTCATTAAGCCTATTGTCTCAGTTACAGTTAGATGCAGGTTACAGATTAAAATGGTTTGCTATCTATGTGGGCATTCATTTGAATGCATATTGGTATCAAGACCAATTACCGCTAGAAGTGAATTGGGAGCTTTTAAATAGAAGTTCATTCGTAAATCACCAACTTTGGTTTGGCTATACATTTGGCATTCAGTTGTAAAAATTGAAGGTGAGGTAAATAAAATCAGAAATCCTGATCTGATGTAAAAATTGATGTCGCGAAAACACCATAATGACTGATGCAAATTTCTCTTTATTAAACTATAAAAGATGTTTTTGGACTTTAACATGATACCGGATTACGACAAATAGATTTACGAGACACACCTATTTTTAGAGAATTTAAGGGGTCAAGTTAGGAATTCTGAAAATAATAATTTTTTTTGAACATGCTAAGGCAACTAATACGTTGCAATGGCTATCCAATCTCATCAAAATAATCCTACTAAATGGGAAGTACTTTTTTCAGTTTGGAGGCTTAATTTTTAGACATCTAAAAAGTTACCAAGTCAAATTCTTAGGATTTCTGAAATGCCATAAAGTGGCCAATTGGTCAGCCATTCCTCTTCGCGATAGTTTGACATGGAAGTGCGGATCGCCTTGTGAGGTTGATATTTATGAACATAAGATTTTAGACTTTTCGACTGCAGGTTTTCTTCCGCTTTTACTTCCAATGGCACCACTTGGTCTTTGAGCTGAATGATAAAATCAACCTCCGCAATGCCACGCTCTGCGGACCAGTAATGGATCGGAAACTCTGCTGCGGACTTTAACTGCTGCATGACGTATTGTTCCGTGAGCGCTCCCTTAAATTCTTCAAAGATGGAGGTTCCTTCCAGGATAATCTTGCTATCTACACTTCCCATTGCACTTAAAAGCCCAACATCTACCGCAAATAGCTTAAAGGCACTGCTGTCTTCGTATGCCATTAAAGGAATACCTGGCTTTGCTACTCTTGATATGCGATGAACTAGCCCGCAATCAATCAACCAAGACAAGGCTATTTCATATGCTTTTGCCCTGGCTCCTGTTTTGATTAGGCTATAAACGAATTTTTTGTTCTCCTTTGCCAGCTGTGCCGGAATTGAATTCCAAAGCATCCGAATACGAGGGACGATCTCCGTTGGCGCGTGTTTGGAAAAATCCAGCTCATAAGCTGCAAGGATGTTGTTTTGAATTTGTCTGGCCTCTTCGAAATCTTTAGAGATGGAAAACGCACGTACTGCTTCAGGCATTCCGCCCACGAAGTAGTAAGCCCTCAAGTGTTGAAGATATTTGTCTCTAAATGTTGTGACCAGCGGCCAGTCTCTGTCGTTAAGGAGTCTTACAAGTGCTTCTTCACTGACGGCCATCAGATATTCATGAAAATCTAATGGGTACAAATTCATAAATGCTACTTTCCCTACTGGAAATGAAACTTCCCGGTGTATTGCTACGCCTAGCAAAGAACCTGCGGCGATCACATGATATTGAGGAGCGTTTTCATAAAAGTATTTCAAAGATGTAATAGCGCGGGAGCTTCCTGGATTTCATCCAGTATGATAAGGGTATTTTCATCAATTTTTATTCCTGATTCGAGTTGAAGAGCAGTAATTATTCTGGAAATATCAAAATCATTCTCAAAGAGATGTTGCATTCTTTTGGAGCTTTCAAAATTGATGTAGGCAAATTTGGGAAAAGCAATGGTGCTAAACTCTTTCATGATCCAGGTTTTACCCACCTGACGGGCTCCTCGGATAATAAGAGGTTTTCTAAGAGATTTTTTTTTCCATTCGTGTAAATAAGTGAAGACTTTCCTTTGCATAAGCACTAAAATTACACCTTCACAAATGACTTTATCAATATCGTGTCTTTTGAAAAGACTTTTGAGAAAAAACCAATGAGAAATAAGAAAACGCGGATCGTGGCCTCTCCAGGACTCGAACCTGGATCTAAAGTTTAGGAAACTTCTATTCTATCCCTTGAACTAAGAGGCCATCTTGTTTATCACACAAAGTAGAAATCGTAGCCTACGGCATTTAAGTTTAGGAAAATCCATGAGCGCTAGTCTATTTATCCACTGAACAATCAAACACAAGAATAACAATAATAAAATATTTTTAGATTGATAAAGTAGATCAAGAACCAATTTTATGAAGTCATTTCGCACCATGAATCCGATTCGGTAACCTTGACAGGTGAAAATAAACACGCTAATAGAACAAATCCCAAAGAGTACGATCTACTTAGTGTCTGTAAGAAAAGGATAAAGTGGTTATTTCACCATGATGGAAACCGAATTTATGTTGTTGTTGGACCTGAATCTAAATCAAGAAAAAAGTTGATCGTGCCATTTTCATCGATTTTGGTCGCCTAAAAAAGGGTAGGTTTCATTCCCAGAGGGGTTTTTCTATGAAATTGGCCCTTTCGTTCGGCTAGATTCACCGCTCTTTTGACTATTTCCGAGGTTGATTTTTCAGGTTTTGTGTGGGAGAAGCGTGTTCATTTTTTTTGTTAATAATGGGTGAAATTTGAAGGTATTTGATTCTCTTGCAAGCAGCGCTTTTTATTAAAAACCTCTCCAACCATGCGCAACTCCTTTGACCCTCCACTCACCCTGGGCTGTACGCCCATTAACGAAGTAAGAATCCCTAATAAAACCAGAAGTCACCTTGCCGCATTGGCGGCTGCGCTGCAACATATTTATGTCAATCCCCAGTGGAAGACCCGGGGGCTTGGTTTGCTTTCAGCCCACCTGAAGAACGGGCATGAGCCTGTAGGAAATCTTCGTGTTGGCTCAGGTGAGGTGATGCATGAATAGTTCCTATGAATGGGTTACAACATA
>JBCDKO010000087.1:0-17966 GCA_038746525.1 Bacteroidota bacterium | reverse complement strand
TCAATGTCCACAAACATAAAAAGGTTAAAGAATGGGTAGATAGCAAAAAAGGGGTGACCCTACATTTCACCCCTACGTATGCTTCATGGCTCCATCAAATTGAAATCTGGTTCAATATTTTAAGCAAAGATGTGCTTAAAGGAGGAGGTATTTGGCATTCCAAACAACAATTGGTTGATCAACTTCTTCAATATGTCAAAACCTGCAATAAAACCAGAGCAAATCTTTTGAGTGGATTTACAATGGTAAAAGTAAATGAAATAAAAAATCATCACAGTAGACAATCAGAGCACAGGCTACAACTATAGAATGGGCTTTCGATTAGAAATGGCAGAAAGTTAAGTTGTGATGTTTCTAGCTAAGCTTGGGTGATGTACCTCAGACCACAGTGAAAAAATGCTACTTAATTTCAAGTTTTAATAGAAAACGAGGTGTATCGAGTTGTAACAGTCGACGGTATTCTCTTAAGGTAAAGTAGCGTGGAGGGGAGTTGAACCCCTGACCTCCGGGTTATGAATCCGACGCTCTAACCAACTGAGCTACCACGCCATTTTATAGAATTTATAGACCCTCATCTAGAAAAAGAACGCAAATTTAGGAAGGATTTTTTTCATAGAACTTGCAGAAATGGTTTTTTTACTTACCTTATAAAAAATTTAAAAGTCTATGGTAAAGAATGAATATATAGGTGAATTTGAGTTTAACGCTTCCAAGAAAATGCTATTTTCATACTTCAGTACTGCTTCAGGTTTAGCGCAATGGTTTGCAGATGATGTGAATATCAATAACGAGGATAAATCATACACCTTCATCTGGGACGGAGATGAAACACAAGCAAAGCTTACCTCAAATAGAACCAACCATCATGTAAGGTTCGATGTAATCGATGACGATGACGATGATCCCAATTTCTTTGAATTTAAGATTGATGTGAATGAATTAACTCAGTCCGTTTATGTAAGAGTTACGGATTATTCAGATATGGATGATGAAGAGGCTAGCGAACTTTGGGAGTCTATGATCCATGATCTTAAAGAAATAGTTGGTGGATAATTGCAGGTCTGGTGGATGCAGGTCTGGTATCTTAATTGCTAATAGCCAATATTCATTTTCTACTTTTATGATTATATGTATTTAAGAAAGCTGGATGTATTGATGTTGAAGTCTTTTGTAGGGCCTTTTATACTGACCACTGGGGTTGCCACTTTCATACTGCTCATCCAGTATCTGCTAAAATATTTTGACGATCTGGTGGGGAAGAATTTGGGATTCTCCGTTTTTGGAGAGTTATTGTTTTATTTCTCCTTAAACATGCTACAAAATGCCATCCCTTTAGGTGTATTGGTTGCTTCTCTTATGACCTTTGGAAATCTTGGAGAGCATTTTGAATTGACAGCGATTAAAAGTGCAGGTATATCATTAGTAAGAACACTAAGGCCAATTTTCCTCCTTGTGTGTTTAGTTTCGATCGGGGTTTTCTTTTTCAACAATAATATCATTCCAGCCGCTAACTTAAAGGCATACAGTTTATTATATGATATCAAGCAAACCAAGCCAGCCCTTGACATTAAAGCAGGTGCTTTTTACAACGGAATTCCAGATTATAGTATTAAAGTGAAAGAGAAGTTTCCAGATGGAAAGACCGTTAAGGATATCATTATTTATGATCATACCGAAGGACGTGGAAATAAAACAGTAATCCTTGCTGATTCAAGCCTGATGTATACTATCATGGATGAGCGATATCTTAAGCTGGAGTTATTTGATGGCCATTACTATTCAGAAAAAGCTAAATCCGGAAACCATGTCGATGAGTTTTACAGAACAGAGTTTGAGAAGATGGATCTTGTTTTTAATCTAGCCTCTTTTGACTTGAAGAGAAGAAATGAAGAGTTGTTTCAAAATAACCGCCAGATGAAAAATCTGACAGAACTCACTAACGATGTTGATTCATTTAAAAATGAAATGGTGAAACAAAGATCAAGTTTCATCTTAAATACTCAGAGGTACTTTAATTATCATTTGCAAAACAAACGGAAGATTTTAAAGGAAAACCAACCGCTGAAAAAAGATAGTATATCGTTAGATTCAACAAACCAGCCTTACCAAAAGAAGTATGTCCAATCTGCTACAATGTTTCCATGGAATCTAGTACTTCTAATCATTAAGCAAAATCCAAAAGATACCGTAAAAAAAGACTTGCAGTCTAAACAGATTATTGAAAGTGAAGAGGAGATCGTTTTAAAGGATAGGCCTATAAAAGCTAACTCCATCCAATTAGCAGATTCATTAAAAAAAGACTCGAATGCCTACAAGAAGCTCATTCTTGCAGAAATAGATCTAGATACGCTTACGTCTCATCACTTAAGAAAATATCTAACCGAACGAAAGATAAAAGAAAAAATGATTTTCAATAATGCGCTGAGCAGGGCGAGAAACATCAAAGTCAATCTTTCTTCAACAAAAAGTAGAGTTTATAACTTGCAAAAAAATGTCAATCTTTATACTCTGGAAAGAGATAAAAAATACGCTATGTCGTTAGCATGTATCATCATGTTTATGATTGGTGCACCTCTGGGCGCGATAATAAAAAAAGGAGGGCTTGGCGTACCTGTCATTATTGCAATATTATTTTTCATCATTTATTACATTATTGGGAGTATAGGCAAACAACAAACGAAAGAACTACAAATGGACCCGTATACATCGGCATGGATGGCTAACGCTATGTTATTCCCATTTGGCCTTTTCTTTTTAAGGCAGGCAAGAATTGACGCAAGGCTGTTCGATATTGATATATACAATATTTGGATTGAAAAGCTTCGCGCCAGATTTGCCAGGAAAGCGAAATAAATCTAGCTTTGTGTTTCAACACAGTGGAAGAAGATTTAGAATGTATCTAGCAAAGGAAGAAATTTTTAAAGAACACGGGAAGTCAGCTACAGATACCGGTTCAACAGAGGGTCAAATCGCATTATTCACCACAAGAATCAATCATTTGACTGAACACCTGAAAACACAAAAGAAAGATCACTCTTCTAGACTTGGTCTTTTGAGATTAGTTGGAAAAAGAAGAAGACTTTTAGATTACCTCTATAAAAATGATATCGAAAGGTATCGAAGCATCATAGCTAAGCTTAACATCAGAAAATAAAACAAGAATACTTAAGGGGATTACTTTGCGGTTCTCTTCTTAAACACATAACCTCTAGGGTGCACAGGTACCTGTTATTCGTTTATTATGATTCCAAATTTTACAACAAAGACGTTTCAACAATCAGATAATAGAGAAGTATCCATTGAAACAGGAAAACTTGCAAAACAAGCGGATGGATCTGTCGTGGTGAGCATGGGAAATGCGAAGCTTCTAGCAACGGTCGTTTCAGCTCAGGAAGCCAAAGAAGGGACTGATTTCTTACCACTGTCAGTGGATTATCAAGAAAAATTTGCTGCTGCAGGAAAAATACCAGGTGGTTTTTTGAAAAGAGAAGGAAAGCTATCTGATTACGAAGTGCTTATCAGTAGGTTGGTAGATCGTGCATTGCGCCCACTATTTCCAGATGATTATCATGCGGAGACACAAGTATTTATTCAGCTTATTTCCGCTGATCAGGATATTATGCCTGATGCTTTAGCAGCTTTAGCGGCTTCCGCTGCGATATCCATTTCTGACATCCCTTTTGGTGGGCCGATTTCAGAGGTTAGAGTTATCAAACAAGGTGATGAATATAAAATCAATCCAACACCTAAAGAAATAGCAAATGCAGGCCTTGATCTTATTGTGGCAGGTACCAGTGACAATATCATGATGGTGGAAGGCGAATCTATGGAAGTAGATGAATCTGAGATGCTTGATGCTATTAAGAAAGCACACGAAGAAATAAAAATACAATGTATAGCTCAAGAAGAGCTAGTCCGGGAGATAGGAATCACGGAAAAAAGAGCCTATGACCATGAGCCTAAAGATGAGGAACTCAAAGCTAAGATGCATAAAGCTATGTATAATAAGCTCTACGCTGTAGCAGCAATGAAAAACCCTAATAAAGCAGGAAGAAAAGAATCTTTCAAAGCCGTTTATGAAGAGTACATTTCGCAGTTTACAGAAGAACAGCTTGAAGAAATGGACTTCTTATTGGGTAAATATTTCCATGATATTGAGAAGGAAGCGGTTCGAAACTTTGTGCTGGACAATCAGGAAAGGATCGATGGAAGAAAACCTGAAGAGATCAGACCTATCTGGACTGAAGTAGATTATCTTCCTTCAGCCCACGGTTCCTCCATTTTCACCCGAGGCGAAACTCAATCCTTAACCTCAGTAACACTAGGCACAAAACTAGATGAACAAATGATCGATGGGGCAATGATTTCCGGCTATAATAAGTTCATTCTCCATTATAATTTTCCAGGTTTTTCAACGGGTGAAGTGAGACCAAATAGAGGACCAGGCAGAAGAGAAGTAGGACACGGAAATCTTGCGATGAGAGCCTTGAAGCCCATGATTCCAACAGAAGATGAAGGTAATCCCTACACAATCCGTGTGGTATCAGACATTCTGGAGTCCAATGGGTCTTCTTCGATGGCTACAGTTTGTGCGGGTACTATGGCCTTGATGGACGCGGGAGTCAAGCTTAAAAAACCAGTATCAGGTATTGCTATGGGGATGATTTCTGATAGTGATGCCGGTAAGTATGCTATTCTATCCGATATTCTTGGAGATGAAGATCACTTAGGCGACATGGATTTTAAGGTGACAGGAACTGCAAAGGGTATTACAGCTTGTCAAATGGATATAAAAGTGGATGGCCTTTCTTATGAGGTTTTGGCTAAAGCGCTAAATCAAGCCAAAGAAGGGCGTCTTCATATCCTAAATGAGATGTTGAAATCTATCTCAAAACCACGAGAGCATCTCAAATCCCATGCTCCAAGGATGGACATGATGCGAATTGATCGCGAGTTGATTGGTGCTGTTATTGGGCCGGGTGGAAAAATCATTCAAGAAATTCAAAAAGAATCAGGCGCCACAGTGAATATTGAAGAGGATGAGGAAGGAGGAAAGGTCAGTATCTTTGCTGCTGATAGCGCCGCGCTCAACAATGCCAAAGCAAGAATCAAAGCTATTGTTGCTCAACCTGAAATAGGTGAGATTTATGATGGGAAAGTAAAATCCATTATGCCTTTTGGGGCTTTTGTAGAGTTTTTACCAGGAAAGGATGGTCTCCTTCATATTTCAGAGATCAAATGGGAACGCGTGGAAAATGTGTCGGATGTAATGGAAGAGGGTGAAGAGATCAAAGTGAAATTGATTGATATTGATAACAGGACCGGTAAGTTCAAATTATCCAGAAAGGTGCTTATACCGCGACCACCAAAACCTGAGAAAAAAGAAGAAAAGTTAGAAAAGTAGCCAGGGAGACACTTTATAATATTCTATCTAGCACTAATAAGGTTTTTATAATGTTTTTATTCTGATACGATTTTTGAATTAATTTAAATAAGAAATCAATATATGACGTCAGAAAGAGTAAAAGTATTGATTATTGGATCTGGGCCCGCGGGCTACACCGCGGCGATATATGCAGCCCGAGCTGGTTTGAAACCTATTCTTTATCAAGGGGTTCAGCCGGGTGGGCAATTAATCATTACTAACGATGTTGAGAATTATCCAGGTTATCCTAAGGGAGTAATGGGACCTGAGATGATGATAGATTTTCAAAAACAAGCTGAACGCTTTGGTACGGAAATCAGGTCGGGTATGGTCACATCGGTAGATTTTTCTGATTGGCCACATAGGGTAATAGTCGATGAGAAGATTGAAGTAGAAGCGGAAGCTGTAATAATTTCAACAGGTGCTTCTGCAAAATGGTTAGGTATAGAAAGTGAGCAAAGACTAAATGGAAAAGGTGTATCTGCGTGTGCAGTATGCGATGGATTCTTCTACAGGGGTCTGAATGTGGTGATTGTTGGTGGGGGCGACACGGCCGCTGAGGAGGCAAGCTATCTTTCTAAAATTGTAAAAAAAGTTTATATGCTTGTAAGAAGAGACGAAATGCGTGCTTCTAAAATAATGCAACAACGAGTGAAGAATGCCCCTAACATCGAAATTCTTTGGAATACTGAAACAAAAGAAGTGATGGGACAAGAGGAAGTCAATGGCGTTCGTGTAGTCAATAATCAAACAGGTGAAGAAAGGATATTAGATGCTCAAGGTTTTTTTGTAGCCATTGGACATCAACCTAATACTGATATTTTCAAGAGTTGGTTGGATATAGATGAGCAGGGGTACATAAAAACGATCCCAGGATCGTCCAGGACAAATATTCCTGGTGTTTTTGCCACAGGAGATGCTCAAGATAAAATTTACAGACAAGCCGTCACTGCTGCCGGATCAGGTTGTATGGGAGCCCTGGACGCGGAAAAGTGGATAGCTGAAAAAGAAGTAGAATTAGCGGAGAATTTAGAATGATGGAAAATTCCTCAATATTCATTTGTGGGCCTTTAAGCAACATCCAGTTTTTTTAATCTGACCATACATTCTTTGATCCCTGTTTCTATTTTAAGTTTTTCATAAATAGATTTCGCTTCTTTCCAAAGTTTCCTAGCAGTACTATAGTCAACCATTTTTTCTTTTAAGACCGCAAATCCTCTAATTGCATTGGCGTAATTCAAAGAATACTTACTTACGTTTGAGCGATAATATTTTAAAGCCTTTTCATAATGACTCATCGAAGATTTAAGATCTCCAATTTCACATTCCACATCAGCAATGTGACGCATTATGTGTGCTATTTGCTCCTCTTCTGAATCCATTTCAGCAAGAGAAAGCGCATTTTTATAAGATTCCAATGACTTTCTATTTTTACCAAGATCAAAATAAATGGTAGCTAGCAAAGAAAGCGTCTGACGTTTTTCTTTATTAACCTTATATTCTTCGCAGAGCTCTAGCGCTGCTTCTAATTCCATAATAGCTAAATGAAAACGATTTTCATTTCTAAAGATCCTAGCACTTCTTAAGTGCTCTTCCATGTCTTCAATTACAGTTTGTTTGTTCATCATGCGAGACCATTGTTTTATGTTAAGATAGACCCGATAAAAAAAATCTCCGTTGTAATATCTAAGTTCTTTTTTGATTTTTCGATCGAACGTAAGTACAGATAGATAAAGTATTTTTTGTGATTGACCGTTGAAGTTAAAAAAGTCTAGGTTAGTGAAGTAACGGGATCAATAGCGCTTAAATAGGGTCATTTCATTTTACAATTTTATTGATTTGTTGTTCGGGATGTATATTTTCTCATTATATGTATCTTCAGTCATTTAAGGTTAGTTAAAGTAAGAAAGCCGACAAAAGGTGTCATTGGGCGAATTAAAAGGCTGGATACCAAGGAGTGAAATTATCTGAAATGATTTGCTCGAATATTTTGACCTGCCAGTTAAGCGGTTTTATTGATTCGCTTAATTCTTATCTCACGTCGCTTTGCATTGAAAAACCACTCTAAAGGAGGAAAGGCTTCAAAATTGGTTTTGGCTTTTGCATGCTCATCAAACGCTCTATTTGAATCTATCCGGTATTCTCAAATTTTCTAAATCGTTCAGTGTGTCCCATGTTCCCGTTTCTTCAGCTACTCGAGCCAATTCCAAACCTGCAGTTGCCATTCTTCCTGCATTTGTTAATCTTTCTACAATTACTTTTAGGATTCCTTTGGGCAAAAAACTGATAATAACTGTGAGTGTTACGCTTGTTTGGTCTACTATCTACTCAGCCGAAATAAAGTGCTTCATCTATTACCTTAGCATAATAAATAGAAGAAATTTTGCTTTCCTTTTATGAATGATCAATCAAACAAATTTTTTAGTCTCATGGTTTTAATCAGGTTGGTCATGTTATTCTGTAATGTTTTTAGCCTGAATCGCTTTGACATTATCCATAAGTTCTCCCACTTCTAAAGTGCTACTTCAAGATCTTTAGCGTAATTGTACCCTGTATCAAAAATTTCTCTTGCATATTTGGTGTCTAAAATGTCATATCTTTCCATCTCCGGAGGTTCAATATAGAAGTTGCATCGTTCTTTCTTTTCTGAATCCCTTGCATTTATGCTCAACTGAAACATCCTTGTTGCAACTTGTACTAAGTTTTTTATTTCTTTAACAGGACGGATGGGGCTGATATTGATAATAATTGTTTTCTTACAGCAATTTATTAATGGTTCAAGAGGTAAATTATCCAACACACCACCATCAGAATATAACTTTCCCTTAATTTCGACAGGACTAAACAAAACCGGAATAGAGGAAGAAGCCTGAACAGCATGAGAAAGTGGGCCTTCGGAAAAATATTCCATCTTTCCTTCCAGCATATCTGTAGCTGCTATAAATAATGGGATAGGTAAATTTTCTATCCTATCATACGCTAGCTCTTTTTCTATTGAGTCTTTGATTTTGTCCAAACTAAAAAGTCCTGATCGAGGGAAACGTATTGTTTTAAGATCAAAAAACCTATATCCCTTGATGATTTCAAAAGCTTCTTCAGGTTCTTTTCCAGCCGATATGAAAGCCCCTGCTATTGCACCTGCGCTCGTGCCCGATATGGCATCAGGCACAATTCCTTTTTCTTTAAGCGCTTTTAATATTCCTAAATGAGCATATCCTCTGGCGCCTCCTCCGCTTAAGGCCATACCTATTTTGTATTTCTTTGATTTTTTAAACATTTTATGGATTTATTAAAAGTTTTGTGACTGATTGCGCAACGTAGGTTGTATAAATTGCGAGCAGGCAAGAGCCACCTTTTCTAATAGTTATCACACCATAAAACTTATAAAATGACATAACCGAAAGTAAGAAAGGCAATCTCAAATCCAATGAGCCATTTCATATTTCGGTCCTTCAGATCAGACCATTTATCAATTGCCTCAAATTGTCGGTCTATAGCTTCAAACCTTTCTTTATTGAATGCTGGATTATCTTCAAATCGTTTGTCAACACCCTCAAATCTTTCTTTGATAAACGCCAAATGACCATCGAATCTAATATGGATGAGCTTTAGTTCTTTTTCTACCAGCATCATTCGTTCCAACAACTCTTTACCAATGCCAGAAAACTGGAAGTTCTAGTTTTCTCCAACTCTTCCTGTATGGTAGCGGCTATGAAAGCTTTAATTTCTTGCGGAGATTGAAAAGAAGGTTTCATAAGTGGATAACTTAAGATAATACAAACCTAATAATGCAAACCTACCAGATAAACACCAGTCTATTAATTTTCTATTTGATTTAATCGAGACCCAAAGAATACTTTTTTTGAGATATGATCTATTTAGATACTATTATGATGTGCTGCGAAGACTTAAAATACGACTCGGTGTATGATAAATTTGATGAAGTTTTCAAAAGATTATTTCCTTTGGGAGAGAGATATCAGAATATTTTCTCAAAATCACAAATGTCTGAATAATAACAAATCAGTTTCCTACAGTCTTAACTTATAGTCTATCAATTGCTCATTTCAAACTAGAATTTATGAAAGTTATTCTCGTAAATAATATGTGGTAATTATCCTTTTACACTCTTCGAATTTATTTTTCGAACGGCTCTTTCGATTCCCGAAGGAGTCAGTGGAAACATTGGCACTAGCTCTTTCATTACCTGTATGGTGTAGGTTCCAGGCCAATATCTGAGTGGTTCGGGATTTAACCATACCGTTTTTGAAAATTTCCTGGTGATAGCTTGTATGCTCTCCATACTTTGAGCGTTGAGCTCGTAAGGTGCTATTGCGGCATCTCCAATGAAAAAAATCCGATAGGATGTGTCGTACTTCAATAACCTCTCTACAGAAATGTAGGTTGTTCTTCGCTCATCTATCCATATGCGATCATAAATGGTATTGTGGAAATAGAAAACTTCTAAATCGTGGGTAAAGCGTGTCTTCATTTTTCGAAACAGCTGCTGCACTGTGCGGATGTAAGGAGCCATGGAATAGCCTCCGTTATCAATAAGGACAATGATCTTAAGTTCTTCATTTTTTTCACAGCTAAGTTCAGGGATAAATAATCCACCTCGTTTAAGACCTGTATTAATCGTTTTAGGTACATCCAGTCGCTCAATTGCACTCTCTTCAATCACCCCTTTGATAGAAGCCAAAGCAGCATCTATGTTGTTGTCATTTAGTAAGGCATCCCGATCTATTGGGAAATAGTTTTTATCACCCATCACTTTCCGCGCCATTTTTCCTCCACCCTGACCACCGACTCGAATACCTTTTTTCGCTGCTCCATTATGGCCATAAGGAGAAATACCTCCGGTACTATTCCAACGACTGCCACTACTGTGATTAGCATTTTGTTGTTTTAGTACTCGCTCCATCCGCTCTATGAGCTCTTCTAGTGATAAATGAGAATAATCCGTCATTTTATCCAAATACCGCTTGTGAGGATCGTTGTGGTCTTGATTCTGATCTTTATCCTCAAGGTCTCGATCATCTTTATCCCAGATTTCCTTTCCAGAGATGACTTCTTTGATGTCATAAATGGTGAGGTGTACCTGATCCAGGAAAGTACTTACCAGGGTTTCATTGGTAAGATTAAAATCTTTATCCGCTTCATCAAGATAGTTAGTTTTCCATTTCTTAAACGTTTCCGACCTAAGAATGGCCTCTTCCAGAGGTTGACCGGGCATAATGGAGATATGAAGAAAGTATTCGTAATATGCTTTAGTGAAAGGACCCTCATCTTCCGGACTCTTGATGATGATACCTTTTAATACATTATGAAGATCTCCAAGTGTTTTTATCAATCCCTTCCGCATAGCCTTCCTTAACAGGAGTAAGGTTCGAACATCTGTTTGAAGTCCATGTTTTCGAAAAGAGCTTGGGAGTGAACTGAGCATAAGTACTAATTTAAGTAAGACCCAAAAGAATTTCCTGTCCTGATCATTCGATAAACCCTTTCCATATCTGTTTGTGTTTTGATTAATGCTCCAATACCTTCTAATCCTCCAATCTTTTTGATTGCCTCTTTTGGCGCAATATCACTCATGTATTTCAGCCAGTTTAGTAGCTCTCGGGTAGTCGGGGCTCTTTCAAGTCCAAGTCTTCTTAAATGGTAAAAGACATCTAATGCTACTTTTATTACTTCCTCATCCACACCTGAGTGATGTTTTTCGATGATCTTTTCCATCACATCCTTGTCAGGGAAATGGATATAATGATAAATACATCTGCCCTTGAATGCAGTAGGAAGCTCTTGCTCCCGATTAGATGTAATGATAATCGCCGGCAAATCTTGCTCTAGCGCTTCAATCACTTCTCCGGATTCAGGCATAATGAATTTTCGGTGGCTCAATGCATAGAGCAGATCATTTGGAAATTCTCTCGGTGCTTTATCAATCTCATCGATAAGTAGAACGGCATTTGGCTTGCTGTATGCGATGGCAGCCGGCCCTTTCACTACATAATCTCCAAGAGCTTCAGGATTCCTTCCCCCTGTTGAAAGTTTGGCTTCGAGTCCTTTCTCTTCGCGCTGTGCATTCAACACTTCGATTTGAGAATCCCGCAAATATTTCACATGATCAAATCGTGCAACAAATTGCTCTACGTTACTTTTTGAACCAACAGGGTAAACCTCCAGATGTAATCCTTTGTCTTTTGCGTAGTGTATGGGTAACTCTGTTTTGCCGGTGCCCGGTTCACCCTCAATTAAAAGTGGCATACCTAAGGTTCTTGCCATGTGGAATGCCTGAGCTAGCTCCGGATCGCACAAATAGTTTTCAGAACCTGTCCAAAAAGTTGTTTCAGCCATAACGAATTAACCAACTGGGTTGCTTGTAGTCTGGCAAAAATCAATAGCCGATGCTTGTGGATGTTGCTTTACCATTTTTAATGCTTTCCTCTTTTACTTTTTTTATTGCTTCAACTAAAATTTATAATAAAATAAATCATAAGTTAGAATTCTCTTTCTCGGAAGGGGAATAAGAATTATCTAAATATGTGGGGAATACTCGCGGATCATTTAGAATAAAAATCATTTCAGTAGAACATAAATTAATCTTGTAAAACATGCGAATAAAACTAAATATAGTTTTTTGCTTGATAGAGCAAGGCAACCCAACCGAACTTCCTGAGTTGACAATATTGGAAATAAAAGAATATAATTTTGTAAATTCAATAAAATAAACGAAAGTGAAAAAAGGCCGAAATGAGTTGATGAAATAGATCAATAATGTGAAGTTACTTTTAATCAATACAAAGATTAATAAATAAGTTAACTAATTTTTACAAAATTGTACACAGAAAATTATGATGATTGATTTTTAGTACGCTAATTAGCGTCTCTAAGAAAAGATGAAAAAGAAGTTAAATGATGCCTACAGCGTACCTTTTAGTGAAAAGCGCAATCGAATCTATTCTACACTATGAAATAGATTTATTAAATTTATTAAAAATTTCTATGAATCTTGGATGGATCGAAAGTGAACCCGTTATTTTATTGTGTTTTGATTGGAATCTCTCAAATAGATTCAATGACTATTTTAGCGATCTTTTTTTCGAAACATGAATTTAAGTCCCGACCAATCATCGTCTACTGCACATACCTTCACATCCACTAAACCGCCGTTTAAACCAAACTCTCTCAAAATATTTGCATTTAGGTTTGTATGTATCTCAGATACTCCTTTTGGCCAGGAAATCCATAAAGTACCGTCTTTTTTTAGCTTGGATTTCCAATCCTTCCAATTTTCCTCTAATTCCTCTAACTCTTTTGTGAAAGCATGAATGAAATCGTAGGGAGGATTGCTCAGATCATCATCCCAAGCAGTTTCCAAGGGAGTCTCTTCTAGTAATTCAAAATAATTTATGGGTGATCTGAATAAGGAACAAGTATACTTTTCTTTGATTCCTAGCTTTTTCCAAAGTGGATTTTTTGAGTAACCAGCCATTTAATAAGTGCATTTGATTGGTGGAATTCCTTGCCAACCTTTCTCTTCTGCAATCTGAAACTCTAGACAAGCTTTCGTTAAATCATTAAGGGCAATATATGCTTCGGCCGTTGTCGTATAAGAAGAAATACTATCGGGCCAAACATACTTGTTCCAGTCTGCTGCTTTAATGGCCATATTAGGATTATTAATTCTTAAATACATATCGGCAAGCCCTATATATAGCAAATAATGAGACTCGGGTACAAATTCCTGTCTGATCACCATTGGATAAGCTTCTCCGTAAAATCGTTTATATCTTTTCACTACAAGTTTGTGTGCCAGTTGAAAATTTTCCATTGCTCCACCAGGATCATTGAGGTAATCTCTATGTATCTCTGCAATTCCCACTAGCGATGCAATCAGCTCGTAATCATTCACCAAAAAATCTTTTAATATTTCTAATGCTTTATCCACTTCTCCTAAGTTCTTGTAAGCCAGCACAAGTTTTTTCTTTACGTTGTAAAAAGGAAGACTTGGGTTTAAATTGAAGACGAGGTTGTATTGGGAAATAGCAGTTTCATATTTCTTCTGCTTTAAATTCATATCTCCCTGTACTATTACATGATCTACCATCGAATTTTTGAATTTTTTGATATCTAATTCTTCGTTATCAAAAAATCTAAATTCTGTCATTATTTCAAAGGCTCTCGTATAGTTACCCGAGTCAAAATTCTTCTTCGCTTGCTCGAAGGTAGCTCTTCTTTCAGCAAGTATTTTTTCATGCTTTATTGATTCATAAGACCTTTTGACCCAAACACCTCCCATTACAAGCGCAGCAATAAGGAAAGTGATCCCAAAAGCGTAGGCAGTCGCAATAGCATTTTGTCTGTGGTCTATCTTAGTCCTGTAGTAGGGTGGGTAATGATAAGAGGTTTGTGCAGAACCGGAGTGGTTCAAAGGCTTGTCTGATTGCGAGTGTGAAAATTGCTGATACTTTAGTTTTAAATCGAACCTTGCTTTTTCATATGGATCACAGAGAATTTGATGAGCTTGATTGATCTCCTTAAACTTCTCTTCCATATCTGTGCGATCAGGATGTTTATCCGGATGATACTTGATTGCCAGCTTTTTGAAAGCTGCTTTTATTTCTTCAGGAGAGGCATCTTCTGTCAATCCAAGTATGTGATAGTAATTGATCATAGTAGATGATTAACTATACCAACGAGAACTCAAGATAAAAATTATAATTTACTCGTCAAATAATGACCTGTAAAACACAAAACCAATCCTCCAAAAATTGATACTGAAGAGTATGTGAAATATTCCAGATATAAATGATTTCGAATCAATTTTAAACCGTCTAGTGAGAAGGTAGAAAAAGTAGTAAACCCGCCGCAAAATCCTACAATTAGAAATAATCCCAACTGACTTTGATTTCTGGTGAATAGACCTAGAAAGGTTCCAATCAAAAGACTTCCAATTAGATTAACAGTCATTGTTCCCAAAAATAATTTTGATTCATAAATCCTTGAGAAACCGAGCGAAATACTATAACGAAATATAGCTCCTATAAAACCACCCAAACCAACCAAAAACAGATCTTTCATTGCTTTTCAGAGTCTTTAGTAAAAAGCTGAAGCTCCGGGAAAAATTGATCAAATTCAAGCTGGAAGTCAGAATAATGCTCCTTCAAAGATGCAATAGCGGTTTCCATCTTGGAATTAAAACGTGTCCTTTTGGCGATTCCACTTAATGTTTGATCAATTCCTTCCAGAAATTGATAGTTGTATAGCCAATTGCTGCTTTTCATGTGATAAAGCATATTATTTGCGGCTTCCGGAACTTTATTTGAATATTGTTCCATCAACTTATAAAACCTTTGAGTAAAATCTAACAAAGGCTCCACTGAATATTTTTGCCAATCTTTTGCAACAAAGTGGTCATAGAATACATCAACGATAACAGGCGCATAGTGACGGAACTTTGCGTGAAGGCGTCTTTTGCTTTTTAATACTACTTCGTGTTGATCAGTAAAAAAATCGATAGCACGGTGAAGCCTAATTCCCTTTTGAATTTTTTCGTCATATTGAAGGATTGAATTCCCTTTAACAAAATCACCAATAAAGTTACCCACCATGATCTGCCGATCATTTTTGCTAAGTAATAAATGAGCTAAAAAATTCATATAAAGCTAAATAAAGGTATTAAATCCATAATTTGACATTAAGCATTGCAATTACACATTTACAAATGTTTTAAGGAATTATAGTAAGTTAACAATTAATCATTACCAATATTGCAGACCCATTATCAAATATCGTATGTTCTTATTTAAATATGAGCGTCCAAATTGCCGGATAAGTAATATGGTTTTATACAAGGAAATTCATTTGATTAATAAAATCAGTAGTATGTCCAATGAAGGGGTTAGTGAAGCATCTGATTATCCATTTATGATTAGAAACAATTAAATAATCTCAAGCGATTCAAATATCTTTACGATATGATTTACGAAAATAGATGATCGAAGCCACAAAAAATGCATTCGGTTTTTTTGCAAAAAATGTAACCAGCAAATCTGACTATAAGGACGATGTGCTTAGCGAATTAAAGCCGAAATATTTTTATAACATCTATACTACGATGAATAAGGAATACTCAAGACCAGAATTTAAATCCGTTTTAAAGTCGTGAAATATTTTTTATTTATGATAAATGTGCTTCCCTTTCTTCTGTTTTCTCAAAATACTGATGAGTTAGCAATCCGAAAGGTGCTTGAAGAGCAGCAAACTTGTTGGAACACGTTTGATCTCGAGTGCTTCATGGAGGGGTATTGGAAATCTGATGACTTAGTTTTTATAGGCAAATCTGGTGTTACTTACGGTTGGCAAAAAACCTTGGACAATTATAAGAGCCGTTATCCAAATAAAGAGGCTATGGGGAAACTTACTTTTGAGCTACTAATAGTAGAGCCTTTAAGTGAAGATTTTTGGACAGTCGTTGGAAAATGGAACCTCGCAAAAGAAAATGATAATCCTAATGGTCACTTCTCCTTGCTTTTTAGAAGATTGGATGATGAATGGGTGATAGTTTCTGATCACTCCAGTTGATACTGCAACTCCAGATTATTTGTCAAATAGTTAGTTTTTCGCTAACTTTTTGATGACGAATCTAAATTTAGTTTCTTATGGTAATGAGCTATAAAGGTGCAGAGGTGCCTAAAATTGCAGAACCCCAATCTCTTAAAGTAGAGGATTACATGGCTCGAAAACTCATAACTTTTCACCCGGAGCAACCAATGTATGAAGTAGTGCAGACATTGATGAAAAATAGAATATCTGGAGGTCCTGTAGTCAATAATCAAGGGGAGTTACTGGGTATTGTATCCGAAGGAGATTGCCTCAAAGAAGTTGTTAAAGGGAAATACGACAATATGCCTATTTCAGTAGGAACTGTAGAAGAACATATGGCTAGAAATGTGGTGACAGTAGATCCTGGCCTGAATATCTTTGAAGTTGCTCAAATGTTTCTGCAAATGAGATTTAGAAGATTTCCGGTGGTGAGAGAGGGTAAATTAGTAGGTCAGATTAGTCAGAAAGATGTGATGAAAGCAGTTTTTTATACCAAAAGCTCTACTTGGTAGAATATTCTCTTTTTTATTTTGCACTTCCAACTAATAATCTGTGATAATAAATAGATTATGATTACCCTATAAGGTATTCTATTTAGGACCTGCTGAGAAACGTTTTTTCGATTCAAAAAACACGTTTATGTGGTCAAAAGATACTGTTTAGTAAATTTCTTTTTCAATAGGTGCAAAGGTTTTCGAGCAGATGCTTCCATTTTCGGTGCACTTAAAAAGCTTGATTTCGAGATTTTTCAACTAGTCACGGGTACATCAGCTACGTCGTTCGCTGCGGATCGAAGTATAAGCATACATCTTCACCTTGCTGCCTAGTATCTGATACATCTGTGACTTTCTCAGCAAGCCCTATTTATTCCTTCTGCACCGTTCACTACAGTACTTTACTTCGTCCCAGGCCTTTTTCCACTTTTTCCGCCAAGTAAATGGCTTGTTACAGGTTTCACAGATCTTTGTGGGTAAGTGCGACTTCTTATTCACCAAATTCAGGGATCTCATCGGTTCTTGCGTAGGGAAAGCTTTCCAGGAATTTCAATTTATAGTAGGAATTTAATCCCGAAATGCCAGCGGTGTTTATCAGCTCCAAATTGATATAGCCATTGTTGTTCACCGCCTCGTCTTCAATTTGCAAATGTATTATCGCCCCGATAATGAGTATGGTACCATTAATAGGAATCGGGATTTCTTGCTCAAACTTCATCCCAATTTTTAACCTGCTCTCTTTCACAAAAGGAGCCTTGAAATCAGGAAAGTACTCTTCTTCCAACCTCATTCTATGAAACTCTGATTCTTCTCTTTCCAATTTAGCCGAAGTGTAGTGGGCTTTTTCAATGATCGTTATAGGTACTTGGTTGATGGTGTAATATCCAATTTCTTTTAAATTTTCGTAGGTATGACGATGCACTTCTCTGGTTGGTCGGGTCACAAAGCCTAATAAAGCTGGGTTACTCCCGAGATGGACTACGCTACTGAAGATGGCGACATTGGGGTGACAGTTACTGGAGATCGTACCTATTAGATTGGCTGGCTTAATACCTGTTACGGAATTAACAATATTAAGTCTTCTTTTTCTGTCTAGCTTTTGTATGTCTTCTTTGGTTAAATGCATATGAGTAAGACTAATGTGGAGGTGGAATGTTTAGTACATTGAATTGCCTCTCTGCGCTTGATTAAAGATCTAAAGTAGATATTAAAACAATTTCCATTACTCTAGAAATGGACCCGCGCCTTTTGCTCATTTTGTCAACCAGATGTTTTTATATGTAATTTTATTACTGAGCCCACTCTGAAAAGTGGCTATCTACAGACGGGTATTTTATTATCACATGTAATTTCTCGTATAGATTTGAATAAAAGTCTTCTTAAATTCATCCAATACATTTCTTGTACAGCTTGAAAAAGTGTACATGAAATCACTTGAT
>JBCDKO010000086.1:0-18330 GCA_038746525.1 Bacteroidota bacterium | reverse complement strand
CTTTCATGGCCGAATTTTGCACGGCCTCTGTAAGTTGATTCGTCGATCTCATAGTCAATATCGTTTGATAAATGTTCTCTGTATGAAGTAGTTTTAACGGAAAAATGGGAAGAAATACCCCCCTTATACCTGAGTACTAAGAGTAGTAAAAAAAATTAAAACACAGTTACTTATTACATATCCTTAACTAAACGACATTGACTCATATATTATCGAATAGTTACAATCTAAGTCACTCAATCATCGCCGTTTTGTGATCCTGATTTACAAGGATTTAATCCTTAGAATGATGTTCAGATTTATCCTCTAGCGGATCGCTTGCAATCGTTTATCATCTATGAATTGGATAATATGTAGAAGTCATTGGGTCTCTAAACTTTCGTACGCAAATTTGAAATCAGTCCGATTAATGTTTTAATATAATGAAGCAATTTTATGTGCCACTTTCCGATAGCAAGGTTGAACTTTTTCCAGTATCAAAGTATCATATTAAAAAAATGAGATTGCTAAGTTCAGATTCAGATATCTGGACGTGGTATACTGCTGACCTCTCTAATCCCGATGATCTTGAGAACTGGATGATGAATCGATTAAAAGAATCTGAACAAGGAGACAAGATGTCTTATGCTATCTTGCAAAAGCAGTCTGGAAGCGTGATTGGTTCTACTAGCTATGGACATATAGACTGGAAAGAAAAATGCATTGAAATCGGTTGGACTTGGTTAGGAAAAGATTATATCGGTGCTGGTATCAATAGACATATGAAGTTCTTGATGTTACGTCATGCCTTTGAGGTTATGCAGATAGAAAGACTAGAACTACGAACAGATAAAGAGAACATTCGTTCCAGAAAAGCGATGGAGAAAATTGGTGCGAAGTATGACGGAACACTTAGAAATCACCGAGCGACTCAAGGCAATAGAAGAAGGGATACGGTGATTTATAGCATTATTAAGTTGGAATGGGATGCCTTAAGAAATACAATTTTCTCTGAATTTTAATGGAAGCATTTCTTATCGTTTTAACGATTTTACTTATTGCAGGAGGGATCATTTTTTCGATATTGCCACCTCTGCCGGGACCACTGTTAACTTATGGAGCGCTGATTACCACTCACCTAGTATCAATTGAAACTAATTTTAATACATCCTCCTTTATCATTTGGGGGATTTTAGGAGTCTTAATCCTAGTTCTGGATTATATTCTACCCGCAGCAGCCACCAGAAGGTTTGGTGGAACAAAAGCGGGCATGATAGGCGGAATGATTGGAACTATTGCCGGAGTAGTTCTCCCTATTCCTTTTGGTATTATCCTCGGCCCTCTTTTGGGAGCAATCATTGGAGATTTATATGGTGGAAACAGACTTAAATCGGCATTTAAGTCTGGGTTTGGTTCTTTTCTGGGATTTCTGGCGGCAACCTTTTTGAAACTTTTGTATTCCATCGTTTTAGGAGGAATAATAGCCTGGAAAGTAGGAGGTTTTACCTTTGCATTGATTTTTGATCAATTCTAGGCGAGGGTAATGCTCACCAGGCCGAGTGTGATAATTATGTCAATTACTTTTTTGATCTCCTCAAAATCTTTCATTCTATCTGCTTTTATTAGTCTGTAGAATGCCCAAAGGACAACGAGGAAAATTGTCATAAAAAAATACCTGATGGTCCAATTTGAAATAGACAAAAGATAAAATGTAATCATACAAATACCGACCAATCCAGCGAGCAAAATGACTACCTTGGCACCTCTAATCCCCCATATGATAGGTACGGAATGTACGCCAAAGGCAGTTTCTCCTTTAACGCTAATGATATCCTTGACGCTCTCACGAATAAAGATAGTAACGCAGCCAAACATAGAATAAGCAACAACCAATGTGTTAAACTTTAGGAAGTAAACCATCAGAATTAATAAAGACAAAGAAGTCAAAAAAGAAATCGTAAGCGTTCCAATTAAAAGTTGTCTTTTTAGGATTCCGCTATACATCCATAGCGCTCCGGATGAAAAGATATGAATTGCTCCAACAAATGGATCTAGCATAAAACCTAAAATTATACCTCCCGCGGTAAGTAAAGTATGAAATAAAAGTGCAAATCTTCTCTTCAGGTTTGTTCCTACAATCACATGTTGAGGACGATTAATCATGTCAATTTTTTGGTCAAAATAGTCATTAATAATATATCCACCAGCACCAATCATCCCAGTACTAAGCAGAAATAGTCCAAATTTTATATCGATAAGTCGATCAAGAGGGATTTGAAGCAGGCAGTAGGCAGCAAAAAATTGAGCAATAGCAATAATTAATAAGTTTGGTACCCGACTGGCGATCAAAAAGCTGGCGGTATCTCTGATAGACAGTTTCACTGTCGGGTTTGAATGCTTTTGGTGATTATTTTGTATAACTTTCTCAATAAATCATTTTCAATTAGTTCTTGATGTTTAGCCAATGTAGACACATCATTTCTTATTGCAGGTCCGGTTTGAGCATGAGAAGGATTGATTTCCATAGCTTTTTCTACAGTTTCTTCCACTAAGGAACGAATATCTTGAAAATCCAGACCAATATCCTTCAAAATATTCTCAGCATTGTGAAACATGTGATTGGAGAAGTTACAAGCAAAAACTGCAGCCAGATGCACTTTTGAGCGATCTAATGAATTCATAATTCGAACTTTCTGACTCACACTTTTAGCAAGCTTGAGAATCAACTCTTCCGTTTCACAGGTTCCTTCCACCAACAGTTGTATCTTTTTGAAATCCACCTTCTTATTTTTAGAAAAAGTCTGTAAAGGATATAGCACACCTCTCTTTTTATGATTTTCAAGGTCAGAAAGTGGCCGTGCACCTGAAGTATGAAGTATAATTGGATCAGAAGATTTGATGGAATGGGCCAATTCTTTAATAGCATCATCAGATACAGTAAGGATTACAAAATCAAAACCATTAGGTTGAAAATATTCTAATTGGTTTACGTGTTCCTCCCCGGGATTTTGTGAAAAAATAGAGACTTGGTGATTTTGTGAAAAAACATTTGCCAGGTGATAACCTAGGTTACCGTAACCAATGATCGCTATTTTGATCATATGTTTTAAACCTATTAGGAGTTTAAGTCAAAAGTGCAGATAAAATGGCTTAAGTAAAAGTTGACACATCACACAACCTCTACTCCTTTGTTTCTCATTTTAACAAATTCTAAATACCTTCTTCGAATAGCTATTATGAAACCAATAACCAGGAGAAATGTACCAATCCATAGCAGATTAATCCAAGGTTTTTTTACTGCTTCCATGATGATCCAATCTTTCTGGGTGGTCTGATAGGCCAGGACTATGGCATTTTCCTGAGGGATGATGTTTTGAATCGAGATCTTAAACGCTAAATCGCTCACTTCCTGATCAATCCTACCTACATATTTACGATTCCGTATGACAAAAACAGGCTCTGCCAGATAATCATTATATTCTCCTTGTACTCTTATGATGGCTTTTACTGCTACATCATCGATATCAAGCGGTGTTCCGGAGATTGAGTTAATTGGTTCTATTTTTTCGAGTGTAGCCACATAGTCATTGATAAAAAACTGATCACTTATTTTGACTTTTATTTCCTCAGGATCACTCCAATCTGGTTCTTGCTCAGGATCTGAAAAAGTACGAACATGAGTGTACATATCAGCGGAAGCCTTTCTTTTTATATCAGGGGAATAAACGATCATATCCATTGCGTCATTTACTTGTACTCTGGGAAACAAGGTAAATGCCAATCCAGCTTCCGTATGATATTCTATCTCAAAGTAGCTGTTTTCAGGGTTGATCAGCGTGAGCGTGTCATAACCTTTTCCATTTTCTCTGGCTACTTTCAAAGGATCTTGAGTTAGTAGCAAATCATTCTCAACAACAAAACCCTCCTCTCTTGTTTTCTTTCTTAACCCTTTGTAAATCATAGCGTATTCTCCCATTTGGCGAGGTTCATTAATGAAGAGCAATAAGTTATCACGATTTACTTCTTCAGGAAATTCATTGCTCCACACCATGGATGTATAGTTTTTGGAAAGAATAGTTGCATATCCTGAGGAGAACAGAATTCCAACCAACATCAAGGCAACTCCAATATGTGTAATGGATCCGCCAGATAGCTTAATGTTTGCTTTAGCGACTCCAAAAAAAATTTTGCAGTTAGCAACAATAGAATAAATGCATGCAATCAATAAAATCGCGTAGTAAGGATTAGTGACCTTACCCATTGAAATAATAAAAGCTGAAAGGAGAAGAGCAATAATAAATGGGATGGCTAATTCAGCTTTTAGCTCAGACTTATCTATTTTCTTCCACCAGAAAAACTGACCTGTTCCTGAAAAGACAGCTAAAAAAACGGAGAGGATTAGTTGAGGTAACGAATAGGCCGAATAAGTGTCGGTTGTAGGAGCCATGTTCAATTGAAACCCTAATCTATCCGCGATGCTATTATATATTGGAATAGAGGTTCCCGCAAGAACCTGAAAAGCCATGAGGCATAGCACAGTCGCGCCCATGAATATCCAGAATTCTCTGGAATAGGTAGAAATTTCTTCTTTTGTTGAAGGAAGCTTTTTCCACCTTCTGATGATAAGCGTAACAGAGAAAGTGAGAAATGCGAATAAGTAAATTAAGAGCTGTTCGGAGAGACCCAAATCAGTAAATGAATGTACGGAAGCATTACCTAGTATTCCGCTTCTTGTTAAGAAAGTAGCATAAAGAATTAAGATAAAAGAAGCAACAGCCAGAATTACTGAGAGCTTAAGTGCGGATCCACTTTTCTTGTAAGCAATCATTACGTGGATGGATGCAACGAGCACCAGCCAGGGAATATAGATTGCATTTTCTACGGGATCCCAATTCCAGTAACCTCCAAAGTTTAGCGTTTCATAAGCCCAGTAAGCACCCATTAAAATACCTACACCTAAAATCATAGCAGAAAATTGTGCCCAGGGAAGTGCTGGCCGGATCCACTCTTTGTTTTTCCCGATTATTAATCCACCGATGCAATAAGCAAATGGGATAACAGTAGTCGCAAAACCAAGAAACAAAGTAGGAGGGTGAACCACCATCCAATAGTTTTGAAGTAATGGATTTAACCCATTTCCATCTTCAGGGATAAAGTTTGGATTTGTCTTGAAAATTGGAGCATCAATCACATCTCTGAGAAGCATAAATGGAGAACTTCCTATTTTTAAGTCAAAGATCACTATACCAAGAATCATGGATGACAAGAATACCTGAGTAAAAGACATAATCAGCATCACGGGGGCCTTCCAAAACTTATTCGTATGGATTAAGATGATCCCCAACACTGCATTCCAAAACATCCAAAGTAAAAAAGAACCTTCTTGCCCTTCCCAAAAACATGAAATCTGATAATATGCCGGAAGAATTTTGGAACTATGACTAAAGACGTAATGATACTCAAAATAGTGATTAGTGATCAAATAAAAGAGAACACCAATAATGCCTATAACAGCAAGAGCGTGAAGATAGAAGACTTTGCTTCCGAAAGATGTCCATGAAGCATCATTATTTTTTCCTCTAAAAAAAGCGTAGGTAGATAAAATACCGGTTATGAACGCGATGATTACGAAAACATGTCCGATCTGCCCCTCGAAATAATGTATCATTAAATAAAGTGTTTAAAACATTTTTTTCTCTGAAACAACTATTCTATTCTCATATATATTAAGTGTAATTCCAATGGCTACTTGAAATTTCCATAAACTTATTCATCCTCGGATGGTATGCTGGGGATTCTTCTAAGTTTATGCTTCATTTCATGCATGTGGTTTTATTTTCAATTGTACATATGGAATTTACCATTAAACCACTCTAGCTAACCCTTTTCTGGCGGTGGTGTATAAATTTCTCTTTCAAATCTTTATGCTCATTTTATAATCAACATTTCTTTCAAAATAAAATCAATAAATAAGTAGCGTATTCTTAAAGTCTTTCAAGGCTTCATTAAGTGCCTCAAAACATAATACAAACAAGAGATTTATGTTTGCATGATGTTAATCTTTCTATCAATTCTTTTTTTGAATTCCTGAGATTTTTATTCGTTTTTGTGTGTTCAACTCTTGAAATTTGGATCCTCTTGATATTTCGAAGGACACTTTAGTAGGATTTTTTCGGCGATAAAATTGTCACCGTTATAGGTGCCTATAATTACCACCTTTTCCGAACGAGTAAAATCTGTAGGTACAGGGTTGGCGTATAATACTTTTTGACGAAATCCATTTTCGTCAATCATTTCGAACTTAAATGATAATTTGTCGGGACTTTCTTCAACTCCTATGACTTCACCACCCGGTGTCTTGGGTAACTCTCCTACCACATGGATGCTTTTTTGAAAACCTTTTTCAGAAAGTTCTTTTGCTTCTTTAAATGTCACGTAAGAACTAGCATCGCCGGTCATCGATACTACCATTGCAATGGCAACGGCAATGGCAATAACAGAAATAATACGCTTAATTTTCATTGTTCTTTGTCTCCTGTTCTAAACGTTTTGTTCTCCTATCCAGTTTGAAAAGCAAGACAAAAAAGCCTATAATTATTAATAGAAAAATAGCGATTACCACGTATATCTTGCCTTCTCCTCTGAAGTCATCTGCCATTTCTACTTGTGCGTAGGAGCTGGTCACCAGTAGTAACAAAACTTTAAATACGAAGAATTTATTCATCATCAATGCGCAGTTTGATGAGCGATTGCCGAACGGCAATCGTTCCAAACCAATAGCCTAAAAGGGACCAACCAACAACAGCTACATAGAATACCTTACGGAGATTACTGTCCAGATCGTAAGCGTTAAATCCTGGGTTTCCTCCACTCCCTGGGTGCAGACTGTCTGATAGTCTTGGGAGAATGAACAAAAGTGGAACCATTAGGGAAAAAGAGAAAATATTGTAAACGGCCGAAATTCTATTTTTTTGTTGTTCATCCTGGATAGATCCACGTAGAACGAAATAAGCAAAATAAATGAGCATGGAAATAGCGGATGAGTTTTGTTGCGGATCATTGCTCCACGGTTCTCCCCAGGTGTAATTTGCCCAAATCATTCCAGATAATAATCCTAAAACTCCAAAAACAATCCCTACGTTCGCTAGCTGATAACTGTAAATATCAAACCGGTTATCTCCAGTTCTAAGATATCTAATAGCATAAATTAATGACCCAGAAAAAAGAAAAATCATTCCAAACCACATAGGAACATGAAAGTGGAGCACCCTAATTGTTTCATTGAGAATAGGAAGACGAGGGACGGGCAGCAACAATCCAGCAACTATTGTATACAAGATCATTACCATACACAACCATTTCCACCACTCTGTTTTCAACAAATATCCCATCAAGACCTCCAGGTAAAAGGAAACAACACAAACGAGAGCACAATAATAATTACATCTACTGAAAGTAATGAAAGAACATTACCTTGAATTTGTATCCAGATAAATCCATTTACTATTTTTTTGGCGTTACTTACGGCTAGGACCAGTACTGGAATAACGATAGGAAATCCTAATATAACCATCAAAACGGATCGGTTTGAGGCTCTCATCGAGATTGCAGAAATCATGGTAAAAGTAGAGCTTAGCCCTATACAACCAAGGACAAGATTGATCATATAAAGGTTAAAATCGAAGGAAGGCATGCCTAATAAAATAATGTAGATCAGGAAAGAGATAGCCGCAATAACTAGCAAATAAGCAACGGAATAGATCAGTTTGCTTAACAGAATTTCTGACGGCTTACAAAGAAAAAAATAGTAATGAACTCTCCTCTCCTCTTGAGAAAAGCTTTTAGAAATGGCGTTAACAGCCGTAAAAAGTAGTATTATCCAGAATAATGCATTCCAAACCTCATCCGAAATAAATCCACCAAAAGCCATGTATGAAGTGAAAATAGTACTTGAAAGAAAAAGTACTATTCCTGTAAAGGGACTTTGTTGTCTCCAGTCAATCTCAAAATCTTTTTTAATTAGATAAACAAATCGCGTCATTAAGTAAAAATAGAAGCAAAAAAAATGTCCGCCTTGTGATCAAAAAGTAAAACACTTAGCATTGTATAAAATTTTAAATTTTTGGATAAAGATCACCCAATCTTAGTTACTGGGACAGCCGGATTTATTGGATTTCATCTTTCTAAAAGACTTTTGAAAGAAGGGTACAACGTTGTTGGTATCGATTCATTAAATGATTATTACGATGTATCTTTAAAGCATAGTAGGTTATCAATCTTAAAGAACCACTCAGGGTTTGTTTTTTTTCATCAGAAGTTAGAAGTGTATGATCTTCTAGCCGAGGTTTTCAAGAAAAATACCGTAAAGATTGTGATTCATCTCGCTGCTCAAGCAGGTGTCCGTTATTCACTCACAAATCCCCACGCATACGTCAACGCAAATATTACCGGATTTTTGAATGTACTTGAAGCAAGCAGACGCCATCAGGTAGAACATCTTCTCTATGCTTCTTCAAGTTCTGTGTATGGTGCCAATACATCCATGCCATTCAAAGTTGGAGATACAGTTGATCATCCATTGTCTCTTTACGCAGCTACAAAAAAATCAAATGAGTTGATGGCACATACATATGCAGCAAGTTTTAATGTCCCAGTAACTGGTTTAAGGTTTTTTACCGTTTACGGTCCATGGGGTCGACCTGATATGGCCCTTTTTTTATTTACTAATGCCATCATAAAAGATCAGCCAATCAATGTTTTTAACCATGGGAATATGAAACGTGATTTTACTTACGTAGATGACATTGTAGAAGGAATGTATCGCCTTATGACTACTCCTCCTACTAAAAATGAAAACTGGGATGCCGCCAATCCAAATCCTGCTTCTAGTTTTGCTCCTTATCAACTTTTTAATATCGGAAATAACTCACCGGTTGAATTGATGGATTACATAAAGGCAATTGAAGAAAAATTAGGCAAACAGGCAGAAAAGAATTTTATGCCATTGCAAACTGGAGATGTACCTGAAACTTTTGCAGAGGTATCTGATTTGGAACAAAAAATAGCTTACAAGCCTTCAACATCAGTGAGAGAGGGAGTGGGCAAGTTCATTGACTGGTACAAAGAATATTATAAGGTCAAATGAAATTAAATGAGCATTAAAAACTTGAAACCCGAATCACTAAGCGACAGGTTTTATACCAACCAAAGCTTTATATAGAATGAATGCATTTTTAATAGAATTTTCGCTTCAGTGGACGAATGTGGTCTTTTAAAACCTGCGACACATAACAATGAGCATAAAGATTCAAAGGCGAATTTATACCAACCGCCAAATGAAACCGTCCGCTGGTGTGATTTGTCAAGAATTACATGTGTGCAATTGAAAATAGATTTATATATACATGAAAGAGATCCTAGTTACCGGAGGTGCAGGATTCATCGGATCACATGTGGTGAGAAGGTTTGTTAAATCTGGTGATTATTATGTAGTGAACCTTGATAAACTCACCTATGCCGGTAACCTGAAGAATTTGACTGATGTCGAAAGAGATTCAAATTATGAATTTATTAAAGGAGATATTTGTGACGTTGATCTTATAAAAAGGCTTTTTGAAAAACACGATTTTGAGGGTGTAATACACCTGGCAGCAGAGTCACATGTAGATAGGTCTATAACCAACCCAATGATGTTTCTGGAAGTCAATGTTATTGGGACCGTCACTCTGTTAAATGTTGCTAAGGAATTTTGGAAAGATACCAGGAATAAAAGGTTCTATCATGTTTCAACCGATGAGGTGTATGGCTCATTAGGAGAGGATGGATGGTTTACCGAAACTACGCCATATGACCCTAAGTCTCCGTATTCTGCTTCGAAAGCCGCTTCGGATCACTTTGTTCGTGCCTATGGCAATACCTATAAGCTGCCATTTGTGGTCTCTAATTGCTCAAACAATTATGGGCCCAATCATTTTCCCGAGAAGTTGATTCCACTACTAATCCATAATATCAGGAATAAAAAGACGCTTCCGGTTTATGGTAAAGGAGAGAACATTAGAGATTGGCTCTATGTAGAGGACCACGCCAGAGCTATTCATTTAATTTTTGAAGAAGGAAAAAATGCAGAAACTTACAATATTGGCGGATTCAATGAGTGGAAAAATATAGACCTTGTTCATTTACTATGCGATCTGATGGATAGAAAAATCGGCAATACTCTCGGCACATCCAGAGGTCTGATCACTTTTGTCAAAGACAGAGCAGGGCATGATCTGAGATATGCCATCGATGCAACTAAATTGCAAAATGAATTAGGCTGGAAGCCCTCTCTACTATTTGAAGAAGGCCTTCAACGGACTATCGATTGGTATTTCGATAATGAAAAATGGTTGGAGGATGTCACATCAGGCGATTACCTTAATTATTATGAGAAGCATTATACTAATAGATAAAAAATGAAGGGTATTATTTTGGCCGGAGGGTCTGGAACAAGACTGCACCCTCTCACTTATGCGATAAGCAAACAAATCTTACCAGTTTATGATAAACCCATGATTTATTATCCATTATCTACCTTAATGCTTTCGGGGATTAGGGATATTCTAATTATCAGCACGCCTCGGGACACGTCTTTGTTCAAGAGCTTGCTAGGTGATGGATCTTCCTTGGGATGTTGTTTTTCCTATCAGATACAGGATCATCCAAATGGGCTCGCTGAAGCATTTATAATAGGTGAGACATTTATTGAAAATGACTGCGTGGCACTGATTCTAGGAGATAATGTTTTCTATGCTTCTGGCCTTTCTAAAAAGCTACAATCATGTGTTGATCCGGATGGCGGGATAGTATTTGCCTATCATGTTCATGATCCTGAGAGGTATGGTGTTGTGGAATTCGATGAAAATAAAAAGGCTGTTTCTATAGAGGAAAAACCTCAACATCCAAAGTCTAATTATGCTGTTCCAGGGCTTTATTATTATGACAATGAAGTGGTTCAAATCGCTAAAAATATTGAGCCAAGTCCTAGAGGAGAGTTAGAAATTACGGATGTAAACAATGAATACCTTAAAAATCAAAGATTAAATGTTCAGGTTTTTGATAGAGGCACAGCATGGTTGGATACTGGCACTTTTGCCTCTCTTATACAAGCAGGCAATTTTGTGGAAGTAATCGAAGAAAGACAAGGTCTTAAAATAGGATGTATAGAAGAGGTTGCCTATAAAATGGGTTTTATAAATGCGGAACAGTTAGAAAAATTAGCTAAACCGCTAGAGAAAAGTGGCTACGGAGAATATTTAAAGACCATTCTAGAAAGCAAATGAAAGGCCAGGAAACAGCGTTAAAAGATTGTTGGGTTTTGGAACCGGATGTTTTCGAGGATGAAAGAGGATTTTTCTACGAAGGGTTCAACGCTGAAAAATTTGAAGCAATAACAGGCCACAATTTTATTCCCAAACAATTAAATCAATCAGGTTCAGTAAAGGGCGTTCTGAGAGGACTTCATTTTCAATTACAGCCTAAAGCACAGGCTAAACTGATTAATTGCACTCAAGGAGAATTACTAGATGTAGCAGTAGATCTAAGAAAGAAGTCACCCACCTTTAAACAACATATTGTCGTTCGTTTATCTGACGAAAACAAAAAATTACTTTACGTACCTAAGGGATTTGCGCATGGTTTCCAGGTTTTATCTGATTACGCCAAATTAATTTACCAGGTAGATGAAGTATATTCTCCGGGACATGATTCAGGCATTGCTTACAATGATCCACACTTAAATATTTCCTGGATGGGAACAGAATCCGAAATTATACTTTCGAATAGGGACCAACAATTAAAAAATTTGTCCGAAACAGAAATCAACTTTTAATAATGAAGAAAAAAAAGGTCTTGATAACCGGAGGAGCTGGATTTCTTGGTTCTCATCTATGCGAACGATTTCTTAAAGAAGGTTATCATGTGGTTGCTATGGATAACTTACTGACCGGAGATATTAAGAACATCGAGCATCTAATAGGATTACGGGAATTTGAGTTTCATCATCATGATGTTTCTAAGTATGTTCATGTTCCTGGTGATTTGGAACACGTGATGCATTTTGCTTCTCCTGCCAGCCCTATCGATTATTTAAAGATGCCGATACAGACCATGAAGGTCGGGTCTTTGGGCACGTTAAATTGTTTAGGATTGGCTAAGGACAAAGGAGCAAGTATGTTGATTGCATCTACTTCAGAGGTTTATGGAGATCCTTTGGTTCATCCACAGAAAGAAGACTATTGGGGAAACGTTAATCCGGTAGGCCCAAGAGGGGTTTATGACGAGGCAAAAAGATTCCAGGAGGCTCTGACAATGGCATACCACACTTTCCATAAAATGGAAACGCGGATCGTTAGAATTTTTAATACGTTTGGACCCAGAATGCGATTGAATGATGGAAGAGTATTGCCTACTTTTATAGCACAAGCCTTGAGGGGAGAAGATTTAACCGCGTTTGGCGATGGAAGCCAAACAAGATCTTTTACCTACGTAGATGATCTGATAGAAGGAATTTACAGATTATTACTTAGCAACTACACCCACCCGGTTAACATAGGTAATCCCCAGGAAATTACCATTAAGGAATTTGGAGAAGAGATCATAAAAATCACAGGTTCTAAATCCAAGCTTATCTACAAGGAACTTCCAAAAGATGATCCGAAGCAACGAAAGCCTGACATATCCTTAGCAAAAGAGGTTTTAGGATGGGTACCAAAGTACTCTCGAATTGAAGGCTTAAAACTTACACTTGAATTTTTTCAGAAAAAAGTACTCGGTTAATATTTTCTTCTATTTTTGACCTCGATTTAACAGTTAATGGAATATTGTGTGGGTATTATAGGTCTAGGTTACGTTGGTTTACCGCTAGCAGTAGAGAGTGGCAAAAATCACTTCACAATTGGTTTTGATATTGATATTGAAAGAGTAGCAGAGTTGAAAAGTGGCATTGATAAAACACAAGAAGTTGAACAGGAAGAATTGAAAAAATGTACTCGGCTTCACTACACCTCCAATTCCGAACATCTTCATGAGTGTAATTTCTATATAGTTACCGTACCGACCCCCATAGATGAATTCAAGAACCCAAATCTTCAAACTCTTAAAAAGGCCTCCAAAATGATTGGTGGCGTACTCAAAAAAGGCGATATCGTTATTTATGAATCTACCGTTTTTCCAGGGTGCACAGAAGATGAGTGTGTGCCCATTCTGGAAAATTCGAGTAAGTTAAAATTTAACGAGGATTTTTATTGTGGGTATTCTCCTGAACGGATCAACCCTGGGGATAGAGAACATAGGATGACCAATATTCTTAAAGTTACAAGTGGAAGTACACCTGAAACGGCAGAAAAAGTAGATTCGTTTTATAAAAGTTTCGTTACTGCCGGAACACACAAAGTGTCTTCCATAAAAGTAGCGGAAGCCGCAAAGGTGATAGAGAATGCTCAGCGAGATATTAATATTGCTTTTGTCAATGAGCTTTCTTTAATTTTTGATCGACTTGAAATTGATACTTTAGAAGTTTTAGAAGCTGCAAGTACGAAATGGAACTTTCTACCATTTAAACCGGGACTTGTAGGCGGGCATTGCATAGGTGTAGATCCATTTTATCTGACTCAAAAAGCCGAATCTGTAGGTTATCATCCCGAGGTGATACTATCAGGGAGAAAAATCAATGATAATATGGGCCACTTTGTTGCTAATAAAGTGGTGAAGCTACTAGGGAAAAAAGAAAAACTAAATAGTGACGTAAAGATACTCATCATGGGATTTACTTTTAAAGAAAACTGTCCCGATACGCGAAACACTAGAGTAATAGATATCTACGATGAATTGAATCAATTTGGGTTCATAGCGGACATTTACGATCCTCAAGCAGATCCTAAACAAGTGGAGGAAGAATATGGAATATCATTGATCTCCGCCTTTTCTAATAGCTACGATGGAATAATTCTAGCGGTAAGTCACCGGGAATTCTTGCAATTGGATTGGCACTCAATAAGAAAGAAAGTGTCAGTGATATATGATGTTAAAGGAATAATACCTAAAGAATTGATCGATGGCAGACTTTAGAGAAAATATCATACCACAATCTTACATCATAGAGAGACAAGACAGAATAGAGAGATATAAGCATCATGCGCTTGTTGTTTGGTTTGTGGGATTATCGGGCTCAGGTAAATCCACTCTGGCAAATGCGCTGGAAAACAATCTTTTTAATAAGGGCTATAAAACTTATATACTAGACGGAGACAACATAAGAAGGGGCCTTAATAAAGATTTGGACTTTTCCGAATTAGGTCGGAAGGAAAACATTAGGAGAATATCTGAAGTAGCCAGATTATTTGCAGATTCTGGTACTATTGTGCTTACAGCTTTTATATCTCCATTTAAAGCAGATAGAGCGTCAGCAAGGAAGTTGATTGGTAGGGAAGATTTCGTTGAGGTTTATGTGGATTGTCCGCTTGGAGTGTGTGAACAACGAGATGTGAAAGGCCTGTACAAAAAAGCAAGAGAAGGCAAAATCAGGCACTTTACGGGAATAAACTCTCCTTTTGAGATCCCTGAAAGTCCAGATGTTAGAATAGACACCGCAAGTAATTCATTAGATGCTTGTTTGAAACAATTAATTGAAGAAATAGAACCTAGAATAAAAAGATGAGGAATTATAATCTTACACATCTAAAGGAGCTTGAGGCTGAGGCGATATACATACTTCGAGAAGTTGCAGCCCAATTTCAAAACCCAGCGATCTTGTTCTCTGGAGGGAAAGACTCGATATGCGTCACTCACCTGGCAAGAAAGGCATTTTATCCAGCCAAATTTCCTTTTCCTCTTGTTCATATAGATACAGGTCATAATTTTCCCGAAACGATGGCATTCAGGGACAATTTGGTTTCAAAGTTAGGTGCCAGGCTAATTGTAGGTTCTGTGCAAAAATCCATTGATAATGGTAAAGCAACGGAGGAAAAAGGGAAAAATGCCAGCCGAAACGCCATTCAAACGATCACTCTTTTAGATACCATAGAAGAAAATCAATTCGATGCTTGTATTGGTGGAGCTAGAAGAGACGAAGAAAAGGCCAGGGCAAAAGAACGATTCTTTTCTCATAGAGATGAGTTTGGTCAGTGGGACCCCAAAAATCAAAGACCCGAATTATGGAATATTTTTAACGGAAAGCATCAACCAAGTGAACACTTTAGGGTGTTTCCACTCAGTAATTGGACCGAGATGGACGTTTGGCAGTACATCTTGCATGAAAAAATTTCCATTCCATCTCTTTATTTTGCGCATCAGAGAGACGTGATTTGGAGAAACAACACCTGGTTGCCCGTTTCTGAATTTATTCAAATTGACGATTCAGAAGAAGTGACGAACAAAAGGTTGAGATTCAGAACACTCGGAGATATCACGATTACCGGAGGATTAGAATCAGATGCCGATACATTGGAAAAAATAGTAGAAGAAGTTGCAGCGGCCAGGCAAACTGAAAGAGGAAACAGAGCCGATGATAAACGTTCAGAAACCGCAATGGAAGACCGTAAAAAGGAAGGGTACTTCTAAATTATCTCTAGATTATCTGTTGACCCTTGGCTTTTGGCCATTGGCTGATGATCTACACAAAAGAATTTACCATATACACAATTATCATGAGAGATTTTACTAAACATGAGCTTTGGCAAGATGAAACCAATCTATTTGAAATAACCTACAGTTCAATGAATAATTTTCCTAAAGAAGAAATTTGCGGACTTGCATCCCAAATTAAGAAAGCGTTAGTTTCGTTTCCGTCAAATTTTGCCGGGTATTGCAGCAGGTTATCAGGAAAACATTTCAAGAGGTAGATAAAATTTTGGTTAGGCTTATCATTCTATCATTCCAAATCAGACACAATTTACAGTAGCTGAAAAGTTAAAATTTCTTAAAGAAAACGGGTATTGAATTTTTCACTAAACTGAATACAGACTCAAAAAAATTGAACCTCTTAATAAACAAGCTAAAATGAATATAAAACCAACAGCCAATAGCTACTTAGATATGGAGCTTTTGCGTTTCACCACAGCAGGTAGCGTAGATGATGGAAAGAGTACGCTAATAGGCCGATTACTTTTTGATTCAAAATCAATATTTGAAGACCAGTTAGATCAGGTAAAGCAAACCAGTGAGCGAAGAGGAGCTACAGAAGTAGATTTAGCATTGTTGACCGATGGTTTAAAGGACGAACGTGAACAGGGAATCACTATTGATGTTGCCTATAGGTATTTTGCTACACCGAAAAGAAAATTCATCATTGCTGATACACCTGGTCATATACAGTACACAAGGAATATGGTCACGGGTGCTTCTACCGCTAATGCTGCGTTGATTTTAATTGACGCCAGAAATGGTGTCGTAGAGCAAACATGCAGGCATTCGATCATTGCTTCTTTATTACAAATTCCTCATCTTATTATCTGCATCAACAAAATGGATCTTGTTGACTTCAAAGAGGATCGCTACAACAAAATAAAAAAAGACTTTGAAGATTTTTCTTCTAAACTGGATGTTAAAGATGTAAGATTTATTCCAATCAGTGCTTTGAAAGGCGACAATGTGGTGAATCGAAGCCGTGAAATGTTATGGTATGAAGGATCTACCCTTCTTTATACCTTAGAGAACCTCCATATTGGAAGTGACCATAATCATATTGATTGTAGATTTCCGATACAAACAGTCATTCGTCCTCAAACAGATGAATTTCACGACTATAGGGGGTATGCAGGAAGAATAGCTGGTGGCATTTATAAACCTGGCGATGAGGTCATTGTTCTGCCTTCTGGTTTCACCTCTAAAGTAAAATCAATTGATACGTTTGATGGTCCGGTAGAGGAGGCTTTTGCTCCAATGTCCGTCGCCATTACACTGGAAGATGATATCGATATAAGCCGGGGAGATATGATTGTTAGAGCTAATAACCAGCCCGAACTCCGACAAGACATTGAAGTAATGCTTTGCTGGCTTAATTATAAGGGGCCAATCCTTAGAACAAAATATACTATACGTCATACTTCTGCCGAAGCGAAAGCAATGATCAAGGATATTAGATATAAGCTGGATATAAATACGCTTCACAGAAATGAAGAAGATAAGGCAATTACTGCCAACGATATCTGTAGAGCCACGTTACGAACAACCAAACCTCTTTTAGTAGATGCTTACAGAAGAAATAGAATCACGGGAAGTATAATCCTGGTGGATGAGGGAACAAACGAAACGGTTGCTGCCGGGATGATTATATGATTAACTTAGAAAACCTCTTAGATACTGCGAAAGAGGCCGCTTTGGTAGCAGGAGCTGAAATTATCAAAATCTATGAGTCGGGAAATTTTTCAGTAGAAGCTAAAGCGGATAACTCTCCTTTGACGGTAGCGGATAAAGCAGCACATGAAGCTATCGTTTCTTATCTATCGAGGACCGAAATACCTATTCTCAGTGAAGAAGGTAAATATATTACTTATCAGAAAAGAAAAGATTGGGAATACTTTTGGATGGTAGATCCATTAGACGGCACGAAAGAATTCGTTAAGAAAAACGGAGAGTTTACCGTTAATATCGCTTTAGTCAAGGACGGAGCGCCTATTCTAGGTGTAGTATACCCTCCAATTTTGAAAGATTTATATTGGGCGATCAAGAGCCGAGGAGCATATTTGGAAAAGGCCGAGAAAATCGTGAGGCTGACTACTTCAAAAAAGGACTTATCCAATTCAAGGCTAAAAGTAGTCGCTTCAAGGTCACATATGAGTGAGGAGACAAAACATTACATCGATAAGCTAGATCATCCTGAGATTGTATCGAAAGGGAGCTCATTAAAATTTCTTATGGTTGCCTCAGGCGAAGCAGATCTTTATCCCAGGTTTGGGCCTACTATGGAATGGGATACTGCAGCTGCCCATGTGATTGTCACAGAAGCAGGGGGAAGGGTGATGCTACAAAATGAAGCTACTCCGTTGAGTTACAATAAAGAAGATTTATTAAATCCCTATTTCATTGTTTTTTCACATTAGCCTTCAAATAAGTGATGCTTTTGTCCCTTAAAACCTCAATTGTTATTCAGTAGTTTTGTAAATAGCTTTAGAAAAAGTTTAACAATGGCGGTGGAAGTAGCTAAAAGACTAATAGACGTTCATGAATATTATAATTGAAGTAGGCACTTAGTAAATAGTCAAGTTTTTGCAGTAGACCGGGCTATGAGCCACCATTCTATCCATCAGACGGTCAAATATTTTACCCTTCATCAGATGGCGGTTAAATCGGTAACAATACTCGTCTAGATAGGCT
>JBCDKO010000085.1:0-18461 GCA_038746525.1 Bacteroidota bacterium | reverse complement strand
TCTGATAGCGATTTCTCCACACGATCACTTTATTTGGATAGGTATTCCATTGCTTAGCGATCTCATTGACCGCAACTCCCGCCGCACTTTCCAAGATCATGATTGCTCTTTCATGCTGGTAGGCACTTACGGTCTTTGATCTTGACCATCTCTCCGGAGTGGCTCGATCTTCTTCTCGTATTTTGATGGCTGGCGCATGTCTTCCCATACGTACAAAGATAAATAGTAATATATACTATTATTGCAATTAAACACTAGTAGTCACTTAAAGCCAAGGTTTGGGAGGAATGAATTTTAAAAAGCCTTACCAAAGCTTGTCAAGTTTTCTTATTGCACTACTTGGAATAAAAGAGACTTGAGTAAAAGTTTCGGGCCCGTCCTGTCTAAAAACCAATTCGTCAGTCCAACCAACGGTTCCGGCTCCCAAATAACGTGTACCAACTATTAAGGGCACCTCTAAAAACCCACTTTCAATTTTTGAGATGATCTTTTTTTTCCTGATACCTCGTTATCAAAACACTTAGTTAGTGTCTCTGAGAAAACAATATCTTTTAAAAGAAAACAATGTTTTTAGCTCATAGAGTGTGTTTTTTAAAGATTCCGATGCACAAATAGTTATCGAATCTATTTTAAAGATTCTAATGAAACGCAATAAAACTACAGGTTCACTTTCGATTCATCCAAAAGTTAGATGAATTTTCGAAAAATTGATAAAACGATTCTAAAAGATAAAATCGATTTGATTGAGTCTTTAGCTAAAAAACTACGCTATAAGCATCAATAGCGTGTTTTTCGTCTTTTCTTACAGACCGCTAAACCCCGTTTTTGACGTCTTGTCTCAGAAAAACGTTACCTCAAATTCTTGAACTGAGTTTTTAGAGTTGCCCTTAAGTCACTGTGCCAGATGGAGTAAGTGAGTAAGTGAGAGGGGTTTATAGACTTAAAACAGCATTCTTGATTTTCTCCTCAAATGTCTAGATACATCCAGTTACAAAATATAAATAGTACTATTCCAGATGCAAGCCTGAGACCCAGGTGTAGTTTACCTATCAATTTTTTGCTAATCATTAATAACAAGTTGAATAAGTAACAGCCGGTACGGAATTAATAAGGGTAGCCTTTTATTTAACGATGCAAATACGAAAAACAAATACTAACTAAATGGGAACCAGCGCAAATATCCGAACCCCATTTAGAATAATACATCAAAAAGTTAAAACAACTTGTTCGTATACATTATTACGCCATTGTCCGCACCTTGTAATTGCTCATAACTATCAATTCCATTCTGTCGCAAGGTATAGGTCTTTGTATAGTCTTGGTTATATGCTCGGATATAGTTGACACCATCAATATTATTTTGAAATTCAACTTCGGCATAAACATCAAAAGCGGTTGCGGTTGAGTACTCCCCCGTTAAAAGATTGAGCCTTACAATTCTTGCATCTGAGGTATTGTCAAAGAAGTTATATCGATCGTCCCAAGTAAAATCATTGAGACTTGTCGTATAGTAGGTAAATAGAACTTCATCTTGGAACGCAATTACTGGGCGCATAGTGATGCTAAAATCATCGATAACCTCATCTAAATTTAATTCGTAGCTTTGATCGAAAATCCCGTCATCATCTACCCGCAGAACCGTATGAGGGTTATTGGGTGTATTATTCCAATATTGGGCATACATCGCATTTTCTCTCATTGGCCAAATGTAATTAAATCCATCAGTTGCAGTCACTAACCCTTGGCGAGATGCCAAATTTGAAGATCTGCTGTCTTGAACGTAGATAAAGGCTTTAGTATTTGTATTGAAAACAGCTAAGGTTGCTATCAGTCCGGTTGCATCACCACCGGGATTTAAAGGACTATAATCAATAGGATATAGTATATTGTCACCCCTGAGATATCCGTCAGAAGAATTAGCTATGGCTTCGTCATCTATGTTTAGGGGAGTTGGAACATTGTACGTATCTATAATTCCCATCTTTGTGGGATTAAATTCAACAATTACGCCTTCGGTGGCTCTGAAAGCATATGCTTCCGAATCAGATTTAAATATTAAACCTGTCAGAAAATCGATCCCAGTTGAAGCATAACTCATTATACCCTCCACTTCTAATTCCAAAGTGGATTTATTGATACCCCATTTTGTAAGAGTACCTGCACCAAAGCTCGTAGTATATACATTTTCACCGTAGGAACGCACGCTTGCGTTTGATCCCAATTCTACGCTGTTAGATATATCAACATCTGAATTGATATCTTCAGTTGCTTCCATGTACCATATTCTACCTTCTGGTGCAGATATGAAATATCCAGTTATCCAAGCGGATTCTACTTCTTGTCCATCACTTAGGTCTACATCTTTACTATCATCTTCGCTACAAGAGATAATTCCAAGAGAAATTGCTTCAATTAGAAACATGGTTATCCATGTCCATTGTTTAGTTCTATTATTTGATTTAAAAAGTTTCATTTTTTCTTACTTTGTGTTAGTAATTTTTATTGTAATCCACCTTGCAATGCGTTGGTGGGTGGCCTGTCTAGATCGAGAAATGTGTCGTGTCATGACATATTTTTCAGGCAGGCTTGTTTTTTATTCTTATTCTCATTCTTTTTTCTTCATATATTTTTTGGTTTATTATGATTGGATGCCGGTATTGGACTTGCCATCTGCCTCTTTCCTCACAAACCGGAATAAAAGTTTGTATGTATGGGAAAGGCCGAAAAAGTTTTTAATATGTATTTCTTTCATTTGATGTGCTTTTAAAATTGAATAGTTGATTTCACGTAAAAGGCTCTTCCAGATCGTTGTACTCCAAAAAGGTCACAAATCTTGGCATTAGTCAGGTTTTTGTATGTCTAGGATCAAAGCGTTTTGAATGTTCTTGATATTCATTCGGTAGGTGAGTCCAGCTGCATGAATGGTTTGGTACTTCCACCTTGAACTGCTGTGAACCTGCACTTTCCCGGCCTAAGAAGGAGTTGACATACCGAATATTCCAGAAAAAAGATAGCTTATCCTGCTTCTTGAGTACATCTGTCAGTTCATATGCTGCAGCTCCATTGGCAAAGAAGTAGGGGGTGCTAGGAATACGATCTCCATTAAAATCTACGAAAGACCTTAATTCAGAAGTATCAAAGTAGATCTGATAGGTCGTATTTGCTGAGATGGTCGGCCCTTCAATAAAATTTTTCCATCTTCGGATTGGCTCTATACCTAGTGAAGGTACACTCCACACCTTTTGAAAGGGGCCAAAATCATTAGCATCTACTAATAAAAAGATTGGGTCATTAATCTTGCGAAGAAAGAAGATTCCTTGAAGCTGCCAGTCGGTCTTAGCAGTGCTAGACTTGATATATTTAATGTTATGTTGTTCTTCAAGGTCGGTAATAGCTCCTCCACTCTTTCCCTTCAACAACACAATAATGCCTGAAATGCCTTCTTTCTGCTTATTAATGATCGTACCTGATAAGTAGACGGTTACCCAGGCAAAAACATTATAGAAGTTTAGCGTCCTCAACATAATGATTAAGTTTTTGATAAATCAGTATTGTTGGTCTTATAATTATTTATCAGTTCTTAGGATAGAGAAGTCGCCAGTGAGTTGTTCATTATTGTGCAGATCATCTCGTGAGTGATTATTATTTGAAAGCTTAGGTTCCTTCAATGTTCCTTCCAGATAATAAATTTGATAAGGTTCTAAGTTGAAGGAGGTGTCACCTACGTTAATGGTCTTAATACCAATAGCTCCGTTAAATAATTTTATTTTTCCATTGAACGCTATTTCAAACTCATTACCCTTAAGGTGCCCCTCTGTATCATCCCTTCCAAAAATATAAAGGTGATCTTCAGGATAGTTGTCCACGGGTTCACTGGCATTGGCTGTGTTTGCTGAAAAACGGCCACCAAAGAATGTTGCGAAAAGAATGCAAGCCGCTGCGGCGTATTTTGTTACGTTTTTGAATAGTACAATATTCCTGGCCTTCATCAGACTCATTGGCTCTTCCAATTGTGGTCTACCTTTAGATAGCTGAGACCATATCTCATCACTATCAGCTTTTGGTTTTTCAGCGGTACTAATTCGCATTGATGGGTACTCAGGTGTATCAAGCCATTTTTCTACAGCCTTTTTCTCTTCTTCGGTGCATATACCTAGCCCATACCGTCTTAATAGCTCTTTCGTTATTTTCATAAGATTTTAAGGTTTGATTTAACTGATGATTTTTAATCAATCATGCAAAGCCTCTTTATAATAAGTCGGATGAGTAAGGGCAATGGCCACAAAGGCTTAAGGAAAAAATTAAAAGAGTATGCTTTCTTTCAATCGATTTTATCAGATTAATTGGATAATTGGATGTTACTATTCAGCTGCCTGGATAAAATATTATTTTAAATACAGGTTTGATTATCGTTGTTATTGAAATAATCAACTCAAAAAATAATTTTCATAAAATAATGTATTGTTCAATTTTCAGCAAATTTGATATTTCAATAAACTTAATTTCTAAATATTTGATAATCAATCTCTTAAGTAGCTGAATAGTAACAATTAGATTTTTATCAGATTTAACTATCTGATAAAGAGCGTTTTGGTAAAAGTTACAATGGGACAACTGACCTAAGGATCAATGAATAAATCCATCACGCTTTTCCGATTTTTTATTGAGAGGAATCTAGATGCCAGCTGCTCGTTTTGGAATATTGTATTCATCAAGATGGGCTCTTAGCTTTTTAAGAGCAATTTCGATGTGCCTTTTGACAGCATGGTCGCTCATACAAAGCTTTGCGGAAATTTCCTTATTTGATAGATTAGCTTCGCGACTGAGTCTAAAAACCTGCTGACATTTCGGTGGTAATTGGTTGATCGCCCAATTTATTTGTTGAACCAACTCTTCATGGTCTATCTCCTGATCGGTAGTGTTTTCATACCAGGGTGATTCTTTAAGGGAAGTTGCTAGATATCGTTGTGATTGTTCCGTGCTTCTGAGATGGTCCACTATCTTGTTCTTTGCCGCTCTGGTAAGGTAATTTTTCCATGAGCCCTTCTTTAATCCTTTTTGATGCAGCAGGTCTCGACGATCCCATATTGAGGCAAATATATCAGCTGTAATGTTCTTGCTGATTTCTTCATCGCCAAGATATTGATAACAGATATCGAAGATGTAATACAGGTAGGTTTTGTACAAGAGTGTGAATCCTGCTACTGTTCTAATATCAAACGTTAATTTCCTGAAAATAGTCATCACTAACCTTTATTCGATTCTACCAAACATTTTGAGAATCTTTCTAAACACTTTTCAAAAATCCAGGAAAGGGATCATATATACAATCACTAGTCCTAGTGATAAATAGGATTTCAAGTGGCAAATAGAGTTGAAAAAGGCTCTTTTGTTTAATAGAATCCTTTGCAAAACTGGATTTTTGGCTCAAATCGAGGCTTTCAGAATTTCAAAAACGTAGTTTACTGTTCGTAAATGAGGCTTTTGAAATTTTGAGTAACGAAGAGTTAGGCCAAAAGGCGGGTTTTTCAAAGGATTCTAATATTTCTATCTACCGCATTCAACAGCTATAGTGACTGTGGTCAATAGAAATCTTTGCGATCAATATTTTTGGGGGAGCATATCCCATTTATTCATTGTTTAGACAGGATCGCAAAGTAGAGAGATCGCAAAGCTATGTTGGAATAAAGCAAAATCGGCAACCAATATGGTTGCCGATTTAAACTTATCCGTTTACAATTACAAAATGACAACAAAACTAAATAGCTGATTAAATAACGCTTTAAAGATTCAAATCGTGTAATTCCATCAAATTATTTTCATCTTATTTAAACTCCGTCGTATAAACCAAAATGTATGAAACTAAATCTTGCCGTTTGCAACGTGTTTATTCGTAAGTTCTCTCATCAAAATTTGCTCATATAAGTAAGTAGATAGCTTTTACAGCTTCTCCTCACTCACAGTCTAAACATCTCACTTGGAACTGCAGGAAGGGGGTTACCTACCAAAGCTTACCTACCCATTGTGCTGCAGCATTACTATAAGCTCCAAGTTCAGTATAACTGTCAATGGCGTTTTGACGAAGAATATAAGAGGTATCGAATGCTGTAACTTCGGAACTGAAGGCAATGTAATAATTCACGCCATCAATTCTGTTGTATAATATCACGAAATCATATTTGCTCAAAGCTGTAAATTCGGTTACCTCTCCGGTGTTTAAATCCACAGCTACTGTTCTGGCAGAAACCTGGGCAAACAAGTCCCTACTATCTTCGTAAGATGGTGCAAGCTGACCATCGTTGGAATCATAATAATTAAGGACTAGTTTGTTGTCGAAAACAAGTACAGCCTCGGAATACACTTCAATATCCAATACTTGATCCAGATCTAATAGAAAATTAGGATCATATGTGCCGTCATCGTTGAATTTTAGAACAGTATGAGGCGAAGGTGCTTGACTAGGGTCAAAATCAAAATATTCTGTAATCCAGCTATTTTCATCAATTGGTTGAACATAAAACGAACCATTTTCATCAGTCACAAACCTGAATACGCTAGACATCAGTCTATCATCCTTCACATATTCTAGCGTTTTTGTGTTAACATCGAATACCGCGACCAAGGCTCCCATATCTACTGTGTTGATCTCACAACACGTCGGAGGACCATTTTGACCAATAGGCATGAAGATCTTGTCATCTTTCACATAATTAAAAAATTCATTAACGAAAGCACCTTCGTGTATCGAGACTAATGGTTCAACTTCATGAACTTCTGTGATAGTCATATCACTCGGGTTCCACTCGACAATAAGACCTTCTGTCAGATTTGTTAAAAAAGCTTGAGTTTCCGATATAAAAGCCGGATATGCGCCAAGCCCCTGATACCCTGTAACGGCCAAACTCATAATTGCGATTGGAGACAGCGTTAGATCTGTTCTATCTACTCGCCACTTGGTCATCGTTTTTGCGTCACCATCCCAGACATACGGATTTTCACCAAAGGAATATACGGGTTTATTAAATCCTAACTCGATTGTAGCATCATCAGCAGCAAAATTTTCTGGAACCTCTTCATCAGCACGAAGATACCACACTCTGCCTTGAGGAGTAGAAATACGATATCCTGTCACCCAAGCCGATTCCACTTCCACTGGATCAGGAGGTAGGTCATCGTCATCGTCATTATCACAGGAATAAATTCCAAGTGAGATTACCCCGATTAGTAGTATGGATACCCATGTCCATGAGCTGTTTATTTTTATTATTTGATTTAGATTGAAAAATTTCATTTTTTCTTATTTTGTGTTATCGATTTTTTTAATTGTAGTCCACCTTGCAATACGTTGGTGGGTGAGCCTGCTTTAATGGGAATGTGTCGTTACAGCGCACATTTCCTAGCAGGTATTTAGGAGCCTTTTGGCTTGGTTTATTTTATTGTGCTTAATATGGTTTTGGTTTAGGGTAAGATTGCAGTATTGTTCGTTCCTAATAGACCGGAGTGACAGTTCGCAGGGAGGTGAAAGACCGGAATTGAAATTTGCATGTATTCCTTTCATTTGTTTTGTATTTAAAATTGAATGGTTGATTTAATGAAAAAGGCCCTAGCAAGTCGTTGCAGGCCGAAGCTATCAAAGACTTTGGCATTCCCCAGGTTTTGTACTTCCAGGGTAAGGGCATTTTGAATGTTTTTGATGTTTGCCCTATCAGTGATTCCAGCAGTATGAATGGTTTGGCTTGGTACTTCTGCTTTGAATTGCTGCAATCCGGCACTTTCCCAGCCGATAAAAAAGGAGTTGACGTAGCGGAGATTCCAAAACACAGATAACTTATCCCGCTTTTTGAGTATATCTGCTAGCTTGTATTCCGTTGCACCATTGGCAAAGAGGTAAGGTGTGTTGGGAATACGGTCACCTTCGAAGCTGGCAAAAGGGCTATCTTCTAAAGTATTGAAGTAGCTTTGATAAGTAGTATTTGCGGATATGGTTAAGCCTTGAATAAAGTCTTTCCATCTTCCGCTTAGTTCCTCGCCCTGTGAGTTGGCACTCCACACATTCTGAAAAGAGCCAAAATCGTTGGCACCTACCAATAAAAAGATCAGATCGTCAATTTGATGTAGAAAGAAGTTCGTTTGAAATTGCCAGTCAGTTCGGGTGGTTTTTTTGCTCCTATAGCTCAATTGCGCATTTACATTGTGGCTACTTTTTGGTTTTAATTCCAAATTTTCAAAAATTAATTGTCCATCCCCAAAGATTTCATCTTGGCGGGGCAAACGGTAAGCGTACTCGTAGCTTAGCTTAGTAGAAAAGCGGGAAGTCCAGTCGTATCTCAATCCATATCCGGCCCCGTAGTTGCTCACTGAGCGTTCGTCTATCAGTATTTCGTCCATAGAGGGATCGAGAGATTCTATGCAGATACGTTGACGATAGTTTTTCACAAAGATGATGTTTTGTAATCTGTTATCCACGAGGTCAGTGGTGTATTCCAGGCCGGTTACCAAGTCAAACAAATAGCCATCGTCCTGAGCGGGATCAAACTTACCTTCAATCAATAGGTCGTCTCCTGTGCGGTAAGTATAAGTCGGGGCAGTGGACAGCTTCAGGGCATGCATCTCTGAAAAGGTATACTTCAGTTGCTGACGGGCAAAGACGCTTTCACTGATGGTGATGAGGTAATCAGCCTCTACAAATTCTCCGGGTTGGTTCTGTACACATATTACTTCGCCCAGCCAGTTGTAAAAGTTTCTGGCTGTATCGATTGATACCCGTTTATTATAATTATAGCCTGCTTTTACGTCAAGCTCCCATTCCGGCCCTGTTACGGTATTCCCAATCTTGTAGTGCAAGTTCAATCCCTCCGAAAAGCTGGTAAACACGACTTCTCCAAACGGGCTGCCCGCTACGGCTTTATCAATACCCAAGCCTAGTTGGTCAACCAAACCGGGAGCATGGCTGTTTTGTATTTCACTGTCATAGTCTCTATAGTAGCCTTCCAGGCTAAGCTCATTCGCCCACTTTTTGTTGCGGATGCCCAATCGAAGATTTGCTCCATAAGCCTGATAACCATCGTGAAATCGCCTAACGGTTCGCTGTTGTAGTTGGCCCTGCTCGTTGGGGATGGTCACATCTATTTTGTAGTTGTTATCGGTGAAGTCGTAAAAGCTACCGGCCACGGCAAAGAGTCCGGTTTTGTCGTTGGAATAGTTGATGTTGGCAGTCGCTCGATGGGTGTTAAACGAACCTACCTGGTAAGAAGCTGATCCGGCCAGTCCATCGTAGATTTCCGAGCAGGCGAGATTGACCGCTCCGTCCAACGCATCTGCTCCAACCTGTATCGGAACCACGCCTTTATAGATTTCCACCCAGTCAATCATATTCACGGGTACATTAGCAATGCCAAAGGCATAAGGCGTAAAATTGAGTGGAATGCCATCATAGAAAAAGCGGATCTGATCGCCGGATAATCCGTTCAGTGAGAAGCGGGTATTGGAGCTCCATCCTCCTGCACGCTGCACGTTGACTCCTTCCGTTTGTGCCATCACTTCTCCAAGGTCAGCAGACTTCAACTTCACTTCTTGCGTTTCAATTACCTGTACGGATTTGGCAGAAAGCGCTAACTCTCGAGCTTCTGACTCTGAAGTTACCACTACTTCGTCCATTTCAGTCGTACTTTCTCTGAGTATGATAGATCGGGTCAGTTTATCACCTGATTTAAAAGTCAATTGGAACTGTTGCTTTTCAAAACCAACACCTGAAATATCGATGGTAAAAGTACCGGGTTGGATATCAGTAATGACATACTTTCCTTCGAAGTCAGTGATGGCTCCTTTTTGAGTGCCTCTTAAAACTACGGTGATACCAGGAATAGCTTGATCTATTTCATCCAATACCTCGCCTTCTAGCGATGCGGTCTGCTGGCCAACAGCCAAAAAAAAGGTGAATGTGGCTGCCATTATCAATAGATATCTTATCATCTATTATTCGATATCAGCATTAGTCATGGAAAAATCACCTTCCAATTTAACGGTACCATAAGCGTCATTTGGCAATATTGAATTCAAAAGCGTTGGATTCTCCGGCGATCCGCTGAGATAATAGTCTTGGTAGGGTCTCAAAATAAATGAAGTGTCACCTACTTGTATGCTTTTAGCGTCTAGTGAACTATTGTAAAGTTTAATGGTGCCTTTAAATACGATTTTGAAATTTTCTCCAGGAAGATTTCCCTGGCCTCCATCTCCACCGAAAATATACAGGTGGTTTTCTAATAATTTGTTCACAATAGGATTAGCATTGGCGGTATTTACAGAAAAGCGACCCCCAAAGAAGGTTAAAAGGAGGATACAAGCTGCCGCAGCGTATCTAACAATGTTCTTAAATGGCGAAAAGGGATCGCTTTCCTGAAGAATATTACTTTTGATTAAGCTCCATACGCTTTTTTTGTGTGGATCAAATTGATCAGCGAAAAGGCCTTCATCCGGACTTGTGCCTGACTTCATCCATTTTTCAACCAGGATTTTTTCCCCTTCGCTACACAGCCCTTTAGCGTATTTATTCAAGAGATCGTTTGAAATATTCATAACCTATAGTTTTTATTTCTATTGGTGTATACTTCAAAATTGGTTTTTACCCTAAACGAAAAACTTACTTTTTTTCTAAGGTCTGAACAAAAGCACTTTCATTTCTCTCAGAGCTTTCGCAATATGGTACTCAACAGATTTTTCGCTAACCGCAAGACTATCTGCAATCTCCCTATTTTTGAATCCTCTTTTTCTGCTCAAAAGGAATATTTGCTTTGTCCTTGATGGGAACTTCTTAAGTATAGATAAAGCTAAATTCTTTTGCTCATCACAGATAAGTGTATCTTCCGGGCTCATAGAGTGAATGTTTTGGGTTTTTTCCTCACTCTGTTCCAACTGCCTTTCACTATTTTTCTTGTAGTGATCAATAATCAAATTTTTGGCAATTGTTATGAGGTAGTTTTCTAATGGACGGCTAGAATCGTAACTGTCCTTACGCTTCCAGAATTTTTCGAAAACCTCTTGAACAGTATCAAGTGCAACTTCATGATCATTCAATCTATGTAAGCACAGGCTAAATATCTTGGGAGAATACTGATTGTAGATATCTTCAAAGTCTTCAATACTTATTGACTCAGACCGTCTTTCTTTTTTTTCTGCTTTCAACAGCGCTAGCTTTTTCAAATTCACACACTACAATCTGATAAATGGTTGGATAGTTTAGAATAATTCTAAAACGGCAAAAATCTACGTTGAAGCTCATTTATGCAATCACTATTTCTAGTGATAATGTATCAGAATCCTTTGCAAAACCCGCCTCTTGGCCCAACTCTTCGTTACTCAAAATTTCATAAACCTCATTTACGACCTGTAAACTACGTTTTTGAAATTCCGAAAGCCTCGATTTGAACCAAAATCTAGTTTTGCAAAGGATTCTATCAATCAATAACAAACCATTCGACCTTTTCAGGAGACCTCTTACAGCACTAAATTTAATTTTGAATGCTCTGCACAGTTTTACAATACGCTTAAAGGCATCTCTAAAACTCAGTTCAAGAATTTGAGGTAGATATTTTTTCTGAGACAAGACGTTAAAAACGGAGTTTAGCGGCGTTAAATAGGTATTTTGATAACGAAGTATCAGGAAAAAAGATCATCTCAAAAATTGAAAGTGGGTTTTTAGAGGTGCCCTTAACAACCTGGTTGCTGGCAGGTATTGATATCTTATCGTCACTCTTTATGCAAAGGAGAGGGATTTGTAGGAGTAACAAAAACGTGATTGAGATAAAGCAAGTGTTTTATCCATTCATTCTCAAACATAATTTTGAACAAAATACATGCATGTGTTCGATTGGGTAAAAATCAGAAAAGATACCGGAGGCTGTAAGGATAAGCTGTTTTTTGATAGCGCCGGATCTTCTCTGTCGCCTCATATTGTCACAAAGAAAATGATTGAGTATTTGGAGATGGAGGAACAACTAGGTGGGTATCTGCTTGCTGAGATTCGATCAAAGGAACTGGAAGAAACATATGAAGAGTTGGCCAAACTCATAAATACGGTACCACGCCAGATTGCGATTACCTTTAATGCTACCGATTCTTTTGCGAGGGCACTTACCTCTATTCCCTTTCGATCAAAAGATGTGATTTTTACAACCTCTGAGGATTATGTATCCAACCAACTCCAATTTCTCTCATTGCGGAAAAGGTTGGGAATAGAGATCATAAAAGTTCCAGGTAATCGAAACGGAGACCTAGATGTAGACCAATTTGAAGTCTTTTTAAAAAAATATCGTCCCCGATTAGTGACTGTTACCCATATTCCTACCAGTTCAGGTATAATTCAGGATGTAGAAGCAGTGGGAGCAATTTGTGAAGCTAATGAGGATTGTTACTTCTTGGTAGATGCTTGCCAATCAGTAGGCCAAATGGAAATAGATGTCAAAAAGATAAAATGCGATTTTCTTAGTGTGACGGGAAGGAAGTTTTTAAGAGGCCCAAGAGGGACCGGGTTTCTCTATGTATCAGACAAGGTGCTAGATAATGGACTAGAGCCATTGATGCCGGATTTACGAGGTGCTGATTGGATGAGCGAAAATGAATATCGTCCAAAGGATTCGGCACAAAGATTTGAATGGTGGGAATTTCAATACTCCGGTGTCATCGGGTTAAAGGAGGCTGTGCGCTATGCAAATAAAGTGGGAATGCATCACATCGAAAAGTATGGACACGATTTAGCCAATCGAATCAGAGAAGGTTTAATGCCACCAAAAGGAGTTCGTCCGCTAGATCTCGGCTCCAAGCTTGGCAATATCATAACCTTAAGAAAAGAAAATGTGGATCAAACATTGCTTGAAAAACATTTAACAAAACATAAGGTGTTTTATTCAATCGTTAGCAAGCAAAATGCGCTACTAGACTTCCAGAGGAAACAGATAAATTGGTCTTTAAGGCTCTCTCCGCACTACTTTAATTCAGAAAAGGAGGCGCAGCAGCTCATCGAAATCATTGACTCAGTATAGCTGGTAGTAGGAGGTTAAATATGTATAGAAGCCTGTGGTAGGATAACCCGAAAAATTCGGGTGTTATTCATTGAGATGAGGTAACACGTGGAATAGGAGGTAATTGCAGAATCCCTGACTCGACCCTTTAAATTCTCTAAAAATAGGTGTCTCGTAAATCTATTTGTCGTAATCTTGTACCATTTTCAGTTCAAAAACATCTTTTATGGTTTAAAAAGGGAAATTTACGTCAGTCATTATGGTGTTTTTGCGAAATTGATTTTTACATCGGGTCAGGATTTCCGAATTGATTTCGAATGAGAGGACAACATCGTTCCCCAAATTTGAAGAATCAAAAATCATTCAGTATGAATATTAGAATCTTTTGAAAAATCCGCCTTTTGACCCAACTCTTCGTTACTCAAAATTTCAAAAACCTCATTTACCATCAGTAAACTACGTTTTTGAAATGCTGAAAGCCTCGATTTGAACCAAAAATCCAGTTTTGCAAAGGATTCTATTCAACTACTGTAAATCAATTACTTGAATCAACTCGCCACTAGTTGTGGTGAATAATGCAGGATAAGCTAGCTCAGGATACTTATCCAACACTCCTTGTGGGGCACGCTTCACTCAAGTCTTGTTAAAGCATATTCTAATCCGGCGCATAATTCTGGCGGCAAAATAGCCGGATGGCTTTCTGAAGCTCTCGCGAATGTGTGGTTTTAATGGCACGAAGGAGGATACGATGCTTTTCATTGGGATTCTTTTCGATTTCCTCTCGCAACTCATTGACGATCATTTCATGATCTTGAGTGTCCGTCTTTGAATAATGTGTGACATTAATACCTTGCATACAAACCGTCTTAAACTTTCTTTATAAAAAGACAGCTAGTTTTCTAAAAATTCTTCTGATTCTAGCTGCTTTTTGATGACCGGTTTTTTCAAAACAGGTCGAGGATTCAGTTTGATTCAGTTTATTAACTGCCACGCCTTTAGCCACCTTTTTAGCTCCTCTTGAACCACCTGTTCTCTTGAGCTTTTTCTTCTTTTTATTCCTACTATACCAGATCAGGAAACCTGTGACAGGTAGGCTAGCAGAAAAGAGACTTACAAAAAAAGCAATGGTTTTACCCACTATACCTCCGATAGCTCCGGTATGGATATCATAGTTGTACGCCCAGACTTTTTCACCGTTAGTTTTATCTTCCCATTTGCCTTCTGCGTGTAAGGGTTCTCCACTGTACTGATCAAATTGAAGATAAACACCCCGTATTTTTTCGTTGTATACTACAAAAGTGCCAATAGTTCCCAAAGAATCTTGCGGCAGGCTGATAGAATAGATTTTAGCTTGAGGATGATTCTTTCTTAAGCTATTGTGTACAATATCTAATGGGTAATCTGAAACCAAAGGAGCAAGAGTAGAAACCACTTTTACTTTTTCCTTTTCGATGGTTTTGCCTCCATTTGCTATCCACTCTACGCTATGGCTGAACCAATCAAGCGCCCACATTAAACCTGTCAGCGCAATGAAGATCACCAGAAACATGCTGTAAAAACCAACGATATTGTGTAGATCGTAATTCTTGCGTCTCCATTGGGTTGTGGATTTCCAGCGAAACCATGTTCTTACTTTCAGTGCTTTTTTATTCTTCGGCCACCAAAGTATGAGTCCGGTAATAAGCATGATGACGAAGATTAATGTGGTAATTCCCACAATCCGTGTGCCTATTTCATGATTTAAAAGTAAGCTTACATGTAAGGAAACAAGAAATCGAAACAATCCAAACGTTTGATCCTCTGCTTCAATTATTTCTGTTGTGTAAGGATTTACAAATACTTCATAGTAAAACTCCGTGTCCTCCCAATAAAAAAATCCCGCTTCTTCATCTGGAACGAACGTATAATTTTTGAAGATATACGAATGGTCTTCTTTGTTTATAATTTCTATTCGATTAATCGGTATGCTTTTAGATATTAAACAGGCTGCTTTAAAAATTTCGCTCAATGGTTTTTCTTTACTATTATCATTAATTTCTACCGTGTATTTATAGTCATATATCAGCGATTTTATCTCTTCTTCAAAGGCTAACATACAACCAGACAGGCCAATTATGAACACCACAAAACCGGAGATGAGTCCAAGCCAGAGGTGTATTCTTTCGATCAATTTTTTCAGCGTACGTTTCATTTGTATTTCAGTCGATTTTCAATTCATGAAATTCACAATAAACCGTATCGACGGCCTTTTTCACGTAGCGGTTAGTGTAAATTTGTCTTCGAATCTTTATGCTCATTTCATGTGTGTAAGTTTATTTCTACTGGCCACATGGAATCCCACAAACTTATCATCCTCGGTGGTAGGCAAAAGATGCTAACCTAATTTGCCAAAGGCTAAGTTTATGCTCATTCTCATGTCAGCCATTATTAGCCCGCATTATTCACCACAACTAGTGGCGGGTTGATTCAAGTAATTGATTTACCGTAGTTTACTATTCATACTGAATGATTGTTGATTCCTCAAATTTGAGGAACGATGTTGTCCTCTCATTCGAAATCAATTACCTCCTATTCAATGTTTTTCATCATCTCAATGAATAACACCCGAATTTTTCGGGTTAGTAGCGCCGCATAAAATCAGAAGAACACATTTCTATAATGCGTTCCTCTAATCAACGACCTCCTATATTACCAAAGCTTACCGATATGTATTATTCGGCCAGTTTCATTAGTTGAAACAGTGGTATAGTCGGTTAGCGAATTTTGTCTATATAAGAAGTTCCTGGTTTCATGATCTTTATCAAAGATTTGGTAATAGTTTATACCATCAATAGTATTAAGTAAGTAGGTTCCGCTAGATTGACTTAAAGCTTCAAACATTTCCACTTCACCCGTTATCAAATCAACCGAAGCAGTTTTGAAATCAGGGCTATCATACACATCAAATTTGTCATCATAGGACTCCGGATGTGTATATGTATTATCGACATAGTTTATCACAATTTTATTATCACGAACCATAGATGCGGAATTCAAAAATGTCATAGGGACTACCGTTGACAAATCGAAGTAGAAATTTGGGTCAAATGTGCCATCTTCATTAAACTTGAGGACAGCCCATGGCTTTGCATCTGAAGAAGGATCAATATCAAAATAAGGTAAAATAAAAGAATTATCTCGAGCAGGAGTAACGTATGTTTCACCATTTTCATCAACCATGAAATCATGCCTTCCGGCAAAGAGACGGTTATCATGAATATAATCTATGGTGCTCGCTGAAGGATCAAAAACAGCAACTGTTGCATGGATATTATCATAATATTCACAACATGAATATGGATTACTTTGACCAATCGGATAGAAGATTTTTCCGTCTGGAACACTGTAGCCGACTATTTCACTGTACCATCCTTCCACTGTTTCACTATTCGCCAAAGGAGCAACATTGTGTGTTTTTGTAATTTCCATCGTAGAAGGATTCCATTCTACGATGATTCCTTCACTTAATTTACTGAAAAATGCTTGCGTTTCAGATAGAAAAACAGGTGCTCCAACGCTCCCTGAGATACTTTTACTAGCGAGACTGATAATGCCCTCAACAGCTAACGTTAAGTTAACTCTGTCAACTGACCATTTTGTAATTGTAGCTGCATCTCCGTTCCAAGTGTAAGGATGCTCGCCGAACGAATAGATGCTAGCACTAAGGCCTAACTCTACCGCTTGTGAGATGTCAGCATTTTCAGGAATTTCCTCATCAGCGATCATATAATTTACACTCCCGTTTGGAGTCTGATTATTGAAACCATAGACCCAAGCCGATTCTGCTTCCCCATCAACAAGGGTTATGCCGGAATTGTCATCATCACTACAAGAAACGCTTCCTACAGAGATCACTCCCAGAAAAAACAGGGTTATCCATGTCCATTTTTTAGTTGATTTTATTATGTATTTAGATTTAAAAATTTTCATTTTTCTTTATTTTGTATTTAACAGTTGTTCAAATTGTTGCCTGCTGTATATGGAAATGTGTCCTCCTGCGACACATTTCCTAGCAGGATTTCGGCCGTTTAGCCTAATATCTTTCTCTTTCCTTTCTTGTTTACATAGGCATTTCGTATTTAAAATTGGATTGTTGATTTAATGAAAAAGGCCCTTCCTGGTCGCTGTACACCAAAAAGGTCAAATACTTTAGCATTGGTCAGGTTTTGCACTTCCAGGGTCAGAGCATTTTGAATGTTCTGAATGTTCATCCGGTGAGTTAATCCGGCTGTATGTATGGTTTGATTCGGTACTTCTGCTTTAAATTGCTGTAATCCAGCGCTCTCCCAACCTACGAAAAAGGAGTTAACATAACGTGTATTCCAAAAGATAGTAAGGTCATCCTTCTTTTGAAGCACATTTTGCAATTGATATTGGGCCATGCCATTGGCAAAGAAGTAAGGCGTATTAGGGATACGGTCTCCTTCAAAACTTTCAAAAGGACCTGTTTCAGAAGTATTCAAGTATTCCTGATAGGTAGTGTTAGCACTGACAGTCAGCCCTTTTATCAAATCTTTCCACCGTCCACTTAGTTCAATTCCTTGTGAAGTAGCACTCCATACATTTTGGAAGGAGCCTAGATCATTTTGGCCTACTAAAAGGAAAATGAGATCATCGATTTGGCGCAAGAAAAAGTTGCCCTGTAGTTGCCATTCGTTAGCTGCTTTTGCCTTGCTGCTATAGCTCCACTGCAGGTTTACATTGTGGCTGTTTTCCGGTTGTAGTTCCAAGTTTTCAGCAATCAACTGGCCGTCACCAAAGATCTCATCTTGTCGAGGTAATCGATAGGCATATTCATAACTTAATTTAGTAGAAAAGCGAGGTGACCAAGTGTATTTAAGTCCATTTCCTGCCCCATAGTTACTCACCGAGCGTTTGTCAATAAAAGTGCCTTCTACGCTTGGGTCTATCGACTCGATGCGGATAGTTTGACGGTAGTTTTTTACAAACGCAATATTTTGCAATCGCTTATCCAATAGTTCAATGGTGTATTCCAGGCCGGTAACCATGTCAAACAAGTGCCCATCGTCCAATGCCGGATCAAATTCACCATCTACCAACAGGTCGTCACCGGTACGGTAGGAGTAAGTAGGGGCCATGGAGAGTTTGATGTAGTGCTGATCAAAGATAGTATAGCTTAATTGCTGCCGAACAAAGACACTTTCGCTGTTTGTGATCAGATGATCTGGTTCCCCAAATTCTCCAGGCTGGTTATTGACCCGGATGCATTCGCCGGTCCAATCATACAAGCATCTACTGGTATCAATGGATACTCTTTCATTGTAGTTATAGCCTGCTTTCAGGTCCAGCTCCCATTTGGGGGAAGGACTTACGTTGTAGTGCAGGTTTATCCCCTCGGAAAAACTGGTGAAGCGCACCTCACCAAACGGGCTACCTGCAACCGCT
>JBCDKO010000084.1:0-18478 GCA_038746525.1 Bacteroidota bacterium | reverse complement strand
TTGCCGTCGTATATGTAGTTGAGGTAATAAGGGAATCGGCGGATAGATCAAGCATCTCGTGTCCCCTAAACGAAATTTAACATCAGCTAAGCTTTAATCCTAAAATTAATATGCTTCCTACAATGTGAGTAACATCAGTTACTAAATGCCTACTTCAAAAAACCTATTTGATGAATGTAGGATCAGACAGGTATTTGATATGAAAGGGAGCTACAGTTGCATATTAAAGATTAATATATGACCTTTATAAGTAACGTATGTACTTTTGGAACTCCTATCCTTTTGTCCGCTTTTCTATCGCTGTAATTATTGGAATCGTTCTATTTGATCAATTTCCAATTCTTTGGAATAACTGGATGCATATGGGTTTATTCCTATCTGCAGCATACCTCTTTTCTGTTTTCACTTCTCATTATGCTGGATTTCACAAGCTTAGATATCTTAATGGTGTTCTAGCACTAGTCATTCTGGCTTTCCTTGGTGGCGGCATCACCAAATTCAAGTATCATTCACACCCTGAAAACCATTACCGATTTATTGATACTTACATTAAAGGATATACAGGCATTGTATCAGGCACTGTCAATGAAAGAACTAACCATTTCAGGTATGAACTTGATTTAAGCTTAATTCAAACAGACTCAACCAGAGAAGCAACCGGAAAAATTCATTTGTATGTGAAGAAAGATACTCTAATAGATTCTCCTTTACAGTATGGTGACAAAGTAGCAGTGAAAGGAGCTTTTTTCCCCGTATCGGAGCCAGATAATCCTGAGGAATTTAACTATAAAGAATACCTAGCTAAGCAAAATGTGTACGCTCATTCATTTGTCGTACCCAATCATATAAAAATACTTGAAAACATCCCTGCAAGTAAGATTTTACAATGGGCCTATTCATTAAAATTCCGGGCTAATCTTATTATTGACAAGCATATTGCTAAAAAAAGGGAGAATGCAACCAGCAAGGCGTTGCTTCTTGGAATCAAAGACTATCTGGACAATGATATAAAAAAAACATATGCGTCCGCGGGCGCTATGCATGTATTGGCGGTTTCTGGTCTTCACGTAGGGATTATTTATCTTATTCTTCGCATTTTATTAGGAAAACTACAAGAGAAGGGCAACATCTGGAGGCATTTATTTGGTTTGGTCTCTGTCATAACAATTTGGTTCTATGCACTCCTTACAGGACTTTCTCCTTCTGTAATGAGAGCAGCTACCATGTTTTCTTTAGTGGCTGTAGGCGAGGCATTCGGTAGGGAAAGGAATATTTACAATACGCTTGGCATTGCAGCATTCATTCTTCTAATCTACGATCCATATTTCATCTATTCTGTTGGATTTCAATTGTCCTTTGCAGCAGTCATTGGGATTGTTTATCTACAACCCAAGCTCTACCAACTGGTCGAATCAAAATTTTGGCTTTTCGATAAGGCTTGGGCAATTACATGTGTTTCAATCGCTGCCCAACTCTCCACATTTCCCTTTTCTGCCTATTACTTTCACCAATTTCCCACCTACTTTTTGCTATCCAACTTAATTGTTCTTCCGGGAGCTTTTCTTATACTCATTTTGGGTGTATCAATGCTCATGCTTGATCCAATCATTGAAGTTCTAGCACAGCTTCTTGGTCGTGTACTTTTCTATGTCATGTGGCTAACAAATGAAACCATAGAACAAATAGAGAAACTCCCTCTCAGTCTGATTGAATGGATCTATATGGACAAAACAAGCTTAATGCTAACTTATGTAGTTGTACTTACCCTTATTTCAGGTTTACATTTCAGGTCCTTTAAAACACTTGTGATTTCTAGTGTTTGCTGCATCATTTTCATAGGTTCAATCATGATCTCTCACTTGAATCAAGCTAAGGAACATAAACTCTTATTTTATCGAACAGAAGATAATACATGCATCGACCACATTAAAGGGCATGATGCTAAATTATATTTAGATGAAGACTACCAGGAACTAGCATTCCTTTCATTACGGGTTGATCCTTATCGGTTGTCAGTCCTTCTACCACCTATATCGGAAAGCATTATATCAATTAATCACAAACTCACCGTAAACAATGAAATGAGCTACGGCAAAATCGGCGGACAAAAGATTATAATGATTGATTCCACTACATTTCATCTCAAGTTTTTAAAAAGAATAAATACGAATATTCTTTTTATCAGCAATGAGGCAGTCAAGAATATAGAGTGGCTTTCAAAGAATTTTGAATTTGATCACTTGATCATCGGTAATAAAAACACGCGCTACTATTCTAGGAAAATGAAAAAACAGGCTGAAGAGCTAAATGTTAAGATCCATTCACTTGTAGAGGATGGTGCGTTTGAGGTTGATTTAAAATAATTGAATTAGGCTTTTAATAAATAGCTCTGTCAAGCTACAAACAAAGAAAATGAACCATTCAGATAAAGCAAATACAATGAATCAATAGATTTTCCAAGTCCAAATGTACTCATATGCGTGCTGATCCCCATTTTTCATATTTACTAAGTGCCTACTTCAATAAAATAAAAAAGAGCGGACATGTGTCCGCTCTGTTCACCACCAATCCCGACTAGCATCGGGAAAAAACTTACTACCGCCTAGTAGTACTGCAAAAATAGTATATTCATTGACTTCGCAAAATTTAATTTCATAAGACCTTAATAAAATTTACACTAGACACTCCACTTTAGAACCGCACCTGCAAACGTAAGGCCTCCACCAAACCCGATCAATAGAATCGTATCCCCTTTTTTTATCCCTCCGTTTATGATTGACTTCTCAATAGCCAAGGGAATGGATGCAGAGGAAGTATTTCCAAATTCAGTCACACTCTCTGGCATCTTTTCTAAAGGAAAATCAAGATTTTTGGCAATGGCTTCCAAGATCCTCAGGTTAGCGCTATGAGGAATTATGAAATCTATATCTTCAACAGCAAGCCCAGCCTTTTCACTCAATTCCTTGATTTTTTGGGGAATATTACCAACTGCCCATTTGAAAACAGATTTTCCATTTTGCACTATTAACCCATTAGGTTTAATGCCAACACCATTTATGCTATTTTTTTTATTGCTTAAATACAAATCATGACCAAACTCACCATTTGTCCCGGCATTAAAAGCAAGAAAATGTTCTTCTTCTGAAGGTTCCACAATTGCTGCTCCTACGCCATCGCCAAATAAAATACATGAGGTTCTATCACTAAAGTCCGTAATCTTTGAGAGTGCTTCTGCGCCGAATACTAGTACTTTTTTATAAATACCAGAATTTACAAAACCATGTGCCATTTGTAACCCATAGACAAATCCTGCGCATGCAGCATACACATCAGTACATCCTGTATTTTCAATGCCGAGCTTATGCTGCACTCTCGAAGCACAGTTTGGCATAGTTTGATCCGGAGAAGTGGTACAAACCAGGATAAAATCAATGTCATCTATTATAACTCCATAAACATCAATAAGCGTATGAACCGCTTTAATGCACATATCGCTTGTATACTCTCCATTTTTGGAAAATCGCCGCGTTTTTATTCCGGTCCGTGTCCTGATCCACTCGTCGTTGGTATCAATAATCTTTTCAAAATATATATTGTCTATTTCCTTTTCAGGAACATAAGTACTAAACGCGGTAATCTTGGACATAAATATGAAGATTCGTGATTATCTCGATTTTAGGGATGAGATCAAATGTAATAGAATACTTTCAAAACGTAATTTCTGGTTCTGATCAAGGCTTTCATGTATATCGTTCATTTTCAATTGGTGCACATCGTATTCACGTAATCCACATCTGCAGATCTATTCACGCGGCGGATAATATAGATTCGTCTTTGAGTGGCTGATGCTTATTTCAGGATTTTTAAAATCACAGCTTATTCGTTAATCAGGATTTTTCGAAATTTAAGTAACGAAAGATTGGATTAAAATTATAAGCTAAGCCACGTAGGTGAGTTTTTCAAGGGATTCTAACTAACTATTAAGCTATTTATTCTCTTTGACAAGTTTCTCTACCTCCAACAGTTCATCTCTTAATTTAGCAGCTTCCATGAAATTGAGATCTTTGGCTGCTTTTTCCATTTTTCTTCGAGTTTCATTTGCTAGTTTTTGAAGTTGATCTTTGGACATGTAGGAAACGACAGGATCTGCCGCAATGGATTGTTTTTCCTCCATGTAGTATTTTTTTGCTCCTTTTTTCTTGTCGGCAACTCCTGTTTGTTGCAAAATCTCGGATTTATCTTTTTTAACAGATTTAGGTATAATTCCATGCTTTTCATTGTATGCTATTTGAATACTTCTTCTCCTATTGGTTTCATCAATGGCCTGTTTCATCGATCCTGTAATTTTATCTGCATACATGATTACCTTGCCTCTTTCATTCCTGGCTGCTCTTCCGATGGTCTGAACCAATGAACGTTCGTTTCGTAAGTATCCTTCTTTATCAGCGTCCAGAATGGTAACTAAGGATACTTCGGGTAAGTCTAACCCTTCCCTCAAAAGGTTCACTCCAACTAATACATCAAAAACACCCAGCCTTAGTTCCCTTAGTATCTCCACTCGGTCTAGTGTATCAACTTCGGAGTGGATATATCTGGTTTTTACACCCGCATTCAGTAAGTATTTTGTCAATTCTTCCGCCATCCTTTTGGTTAGGGTAGTTACCAATACCCGATCTTCTTGCTCTATGCGCTGCTGGATCTCCTCCATCAGATCATCTATTTGATTCAAGCTAGGTCGGACATCAATCACCGGATCGAGTAAGCCTGTAGGCCGGATTAATTGTTCTATGATTACTCCTTCTGACTTTCTCAATTCATAGTCTCCGGGCGTTGCACTCACAAACACAACCTGGTTGAGCATATCCTCAAATTCATTGAAGGTCAAAGGACGATTGTCCAATGCTGAAGGAAGTCGAAAACCATAGTCCACAAGGTTTACTTTCCGGCTTCTATCTCCACCCCACATGCCTCTCACCTGAGGTATGGTCACGTGACTTTCGTCTATAAGCATTAAATAGTCATTGGGGAAGTAATCCAATAGACAGAATGGACGGCTTCCAGGATTTCTTCTATCAAAGTATCTTGAATAATTCTCAACTCCTGAACAATAGCCTATTTCACGAATCATCTCAATATCAAACTCCGTTCTTTCCTTTAACCTTTTTGCTTCTAGAAATCTTCTTTCATCTTCAAAATATTGCACTTGTTCCACCATATCATCCTGGATTTCTCTGATTGCGACTTGCAAAAGATCTTTTCCGGTCACAAATAGGTTCGCAGGAAATATAGTAACCATTCTTTCTTCCGAAAGCTTTTCTCCGGAATGTGGGTCTATTCGTTGGATCGTTTCAATTTCATCACCCCAGAAAATGAAACGATAAGCAAAATCTGCATAGGCAACAAAAACATCTACGGTATCCCCTTTGACTCTGAATGTCCCTCGTTTAAACTCCGATTCAGTTCTACTGTAAAGAATATCTACCAGATCAAAAAGAAATTTGTTTCTCGGGATGTTGTCCCTCTCTAGCACTCGGATTACATTTTTCCCAAACTCTTCCGGATTCCCAATACCATAGATACATGAAACCGAAGCAATTACGATGACATCCCGACGTCCTGAAAGTAACGCTGAACTAGTGCTTAGTCTCAATTTTTCTATTTCATCGTTAATAGAAAGGTCTTTTTCAATATAGATATTGCTTGTGGGAATGTATGCTTCAGGTTGATAGTAATCATAATAAGAAATGAAATATTCTACCGCATTTTCAGGAAAGAAACGCTTAAATTCTCCATAGAGCTGTGCAGCTAATGTCTTGTTATGGCTTAGAACCAAAGTAGGTTTCTGAACGCGTTCTATTACATTGGCCATCGTAAAAGTTTTACCTGATCCAGTTACACCCAGAAGCGTTTGGGCAGGTTCGCCTTCTGCCACTCCGGTAGTCAATTGTTCAATAGCTTGAGGCTGATCCCCGGTGGGGCCGTATTCTGAAACTAGCTTAAAATCCATTAACTATTCTTCCAAATATCCCATGACATTTCTGCCTGCAGTTCTAACATTTCTTTACCATTTTTTGTAGCGGCACCATTTTCTTTTCCTTTGGTGAGAAACAATGTTTCGCTAGGATTGTAAATGAGGTCATATAAATAATGTCCTTTTTTGATGAATGAATACGGAATGTCTGGCATGGTATCGCTCTTTGGATGCATCCCCAAGGGAGTGGTATTGATTATTAAATGAAATTGAGATAATACACTCGGGTTCTCTGATAGCTGATTGTAAGTGTAATCTCCTGTCTCTTTTATCCTGGATACCACATTGAACTGGATTTTTAAATCATCCAAGGCTACTTGAACTGCTTTTGATGCTCCTCCATTTCCCAAAATCAGTGCCTTACCTTCAAACTTTCCAATCCAACCATTTAATGAAATAAGAAATGCTCTATAGTCCGTGTTGTAACCGACGAGGCTCTTCATTTCCTTTTTTACTACATTCACTGCTCCTACCTTAAGCGCACTTGTATCTAACCGATCCAAATATATCATTACGTTTTTTTTGTGAGGAACCGTAACATTAACTCCAATGAGATCTTTATATACCATCCACAGAGTAGGAAATTCATGCAATAATTCCATTTCAAAAGTCCAATAAGTATGATCTTTAAGTTGAAGTTTCTCAAATTTTTCGTCGAAATATTTCTTTGAAAAACTGTGACCTAATGGAAATCCTACTAAACCAAAACGCTTCATTGATCCCACCTCTTATTTCCTAAATATTCAACCAGTGCTACTAAAGCGGCCCCAAAAATCATTAACACTATAGAAATAAAAAGGGAATTTCCCATCACTGGAAAAAACCAATCGTAACTCTCTACAATTTTCTCTCCTTTTCTAAATAAATATTCTCCACGCTCATCCTTAAGATGGATTTTTTCTTTCCAGGGCCAAATGATTACCAAAGACCCCAAGACGAAACCAGTAAGTCCGCCTATCGTTCTGCTTTCATGATTTTTAAGTAAGAATGAAATAATCCTTGATAAAACAATAAATCCTGCAATAGCTCCCAAACCTACTGCAATAATTATTTTCATATTTCTTTCCGGGATAGCTTCCAACATGATTAACCGATAATTTCCCATTAATATTAAAACAAATGAACCTGAAAGTCCAGGTAAAAGCATACTACTCATCGCCACCGCTCCGCATAGCATCAAATAAAAAATAGTGTCATTTTCCTGAGCAGGCTTAAGAAAAGCAAGCCCAACAGCTATGAATAAGCCCAAAATACCACTCACAAAAACCGATACATCCCATTCATTTATTTGCTTGCCTACATAGTAAACAGAAGCTACGATAAGGCCAAAGAAAAAAGCCCATACCCACTGTTCTTGTGTCTCACCTAAATCCATCAGATATTTTAAAGCTTTTCCGAAAGTGACAAGACTGAAAGCAACACCCAGCATCAGAATTAAAAGAAAGCCTAGATGTATATGTTGAGCAAAAGATTTTAACTTAAGCTTTAATAATAGATTGACTGCTTCAAGATCGAAGGACTTAAGGGACTCAATTAATGAATCATAAATACCCGTAATAAATGCAATAGTACCTCCTGATACTCCGGGAATTACATTCGCACCTCCTATGGCAGCCCCCTTAAGAAATAGCAGTAATCGATTCATCATTTTGATATTCTTGTTGCTTTATATTATCTATTCTTGTTTGCTGGCGAACTTAAATCAAAGCACCATGGGGACGGATGATTTTATGTCATTTTTAGGGATGCTTTTGAAATAGCTATCTTAACTTATGACTCAGCTTTTTAAGGAAAAAGTTAACCTGAACTTGAATACCTTATACGGTGTCAAACAATATATCATATCTTATTTCAATATCTCTATGCAAAGCCCACAAACGTAATGGTTGTCATCCCTAAGCGAAATCCTGGTTTCCTTCATAGCCCAGTATATGATCTACTACTCAGAAATCAGTATCTTTATAAAAATCAGAAATTGCAAAGGATCAAAAGAACCTCTTGAGGATTAAATGAAGTAATTATAGAAAATGATTAAATGTATCTCCTCTTAATCCTAATCGAATGGTCTCCAGTGGGATCACTTCTCTAGGAGCGATATTACCAAGATTCACGTTGGTGCCGCATAATTTTATAAACCAAACTTGCTGTGCCTTTTGAGGAGCTTCCCATAGTATTTTTTCAGAAGGTATTTTCGTAAGAATCTCTTCTACAAGACCTTGCCTCACTTCGCCAGAGTCTCTAAATAAACCCACATTTCCACTTTCTCTTGCTTCTCCTATTACCTTCCAGGCACCTGCTTCCAGCTCTGTTTGCATCTGTTCAATCCACTTATAAGGAGGAATGATCTTAGCCGCATCTTTAGACCCCACTTCACTCAAGACGGTTACTTGCTGAGCAAGTGTATTAATGTACTCGCATTTAATGTCGTGGTCCATATCTATAGATCCATCTGAAACTTCCGCAAACCTTAAGGAATAATTGTCAAGAACCTTACGATAGTCATCAAACTGACCTCTGACTACAAATGCTTCAAATAAGGTTCCTCCCAAATAACATGGTATATCAGCTTCTTTGTATAAAACTAGTTTTTCTTTTAGCTTGGGAGTAACAAAGGATGTAGTCCATCCGAGTTTCACAATATCGATGTACTGTCCGCTTGTTTCAATTAAATCTTCTACTTCTCTGAGGCTCAACCCTTTATCCATCACCATGGTATATCCAATGTCTCTTGGCTTTTGAGTTCTTTCAGGGATTTTATCTAGGCTATAATTCATGAAATACAAGATGCTGTTGTTTAAACACGCACCAAAAATCACTAATTATTTCAAGATGATCAAAGTTTATTTATGATCCTTCCTAAACTGATCAATTATCCTGTAAAGTGCCTTTTGTGTGGGAAGATTGGGGAAAAAATCAAATAGCATCTCGTGCTCATCGAAATCCAATAAGAGGGCAGTCTCTAATCGATTAATTGCGTTTTTATAACTTCCTGAACCAATTAAATAAACTACTCCACGATAATACATCTTAGCGTTATCAGGACATTCATTAAGACCTTTTTCCAGTACTGAAATAGCCGCTTTATAATCCCCTTGTTCGTAATAGATCATAGACCAATCTATCCAGACGTCAGGATTCTCAGGGTCTATTTGGCTTGCTTCACTGTAAGCGTTTAATGATGACACTAAATTTCCGGTTTTATATTCCGCATCTGCGACTGCTTTCCAGTACACACCATTGTCAGTATCAAGTTTGAGCGCCTTATTCAGGAAATGAATGGCTTCGTACCATTTATCTTGCAAAATCAAACAAACGCCAATTCCGTACCAGGCTTCGTGATACATTTGATCTAATTTGGATGCCTTTTGATAGTACTTGATGGCTAAATCGGCTTGCTGTAATTTTTCATAAGCTGCTCCAATATGACAGTATGTTTCCGGAGAGGCGCCTTCTAGATCAAACGTTTTGAAATATGCTGCTAGCGCTTTGTCATATTTTTCCAGATTCATCAGCGCATTGCCCATGTTAAACCAAGCACTGCTAAAATCCTCATCAATCGCAGTAGCATATTCATAGGCATCTATTGCATCATCAAACTTATTAAGTTTATTGTAAACAATCCCTAAATTGTACCATGCATATTCAGAATAGGGATCTTGATCAATGAATTTTTGATAGTAAGAAAGGCTACTTTCCAACTCTCCGGTCACGTCCAGACAATAAGCCAATTCATACAGCGCGTTTTCATTTAGCATATTAATTTCAATGGCCTTTTTATATTGTTCTGCGGCTTCTTTGTAATCTCCCATTCCCTGATAAGCCATCCCTATACTAAAGTGAACCTCATCTTTCTCATCCACATTGATCAGCGCATTTTCATAGGCTTCAATTGCTTCGTCGAACTCAGAAATCAAACAATGCAAGGCTCCTTTTTGAAGTAAAAGCTCAGGATCATTAGGATGTATATTTAACATTTTATCTAAAAGATCAATTGCTTCGTTTGACTTGTCCAATTTTAGAAGAAGATCAGACTTTTCAATGGTAAGATCTATGGAATGAGGAAATTGTTCCAATGCCATTATGGCGGCTTTATAAGCTTGATTCAATTTGTCATGAATGCTATAATACGTTATAATTTGGATCATCGCATCTTCATCAAAATAATGATTTTCCCTATTTTTAAGAAATGCTTCAAACTTCTTGATTAACTCTCTCTCTTCCTTACGTTTATGTTCTTCTGACATGTATTAGTTGCCAATTGACCGGTTATGATTGGAGGAATTTAATGGAATTAAACTTAAAAAACTTTTTAGATTATAAAAGTTTTCCGTACTCATAGCATTTCTTCGTTCATTAAATCATTAGAATTTAAAAGGTTTTGCACTACTCTAAGTTGAAGCCCTTTTTTAATGAAGGTTACCTGAGATGCGCGATGCAGGTCTGTTGCTAAAAAATCAACCATACCATTTTTAATTAATTCTAAACCTATTTTTTGAGAATTATCACCGTAATAACCCACAAGGGAACTTAAAGTAATTTGAAACAACAAACCAGTAGTTTTAAGTTCATGCAACCATTCTATTTTGCCTTCTAAAAACCGATACCTCTCAGGGTGTGCCAATATAGGTCGGTAGCCATATTCTTTTAGTTTAGAGATCACAGATTCAAAAAAGAAAGGTTTAACCGAAAATGAACATTCAATTAAAATGTAATTGTCGCCAAATGACAAAAGCTTCTTCCCAGATTCCAGCTGATTAACAAAACTCTCAGTGACATAATATTCCGCTGCCGCGCCAATCTCAACGCCACTTATCCCTTTTTTCAAAATAGCTGAACGTAAATCAGCCAGACCGTCAATAATTCTATCTTCTTTATTGGGGTACTTGGGATGTATATGTGGGGTTGTAATCAATTTTTTGAAACCAATACTTTGAAGAAGTGCAATCATCTCCAAACTACCATCTATCGTAGATGCCCCATCATCAATACCGGGTATAAGATGAGAGTGAATATCCACCAAAAGTGGTCTTGCTGGTTTCTTTGAAAACCATTTCATGATTAAAATATACTTCTAAAACCAGAAGCCGTCTTCTTCATCTTCGACTTTTCGTCTGTATAGTAGCCATGACCGTAACCGTAGCCATACGCCGGAGTATTATCTATGGAATTTAGGATAGTAGCCATATTTTTAAATTGACCTGTGCTATGAAGATCATTCATTACTTTTATAAAATTCTTTTTAGAAAAATCTGCTCTGACAATATAAAGTTGAATATCGCTTTTCTTCATCACAATTCTTCCATCTGTTACTAACCCAACAGGAGGTGTATCTAGAATCACCACATCGAATTCTTCTTTAAGATTCGTTAAAAATTCATCAAATTCTTTTTGTAGCAATAATTCTGAAGGATTAGGTGGCGTTGGCCCGGACGGAATAAAGAATAAACGATCCAGAGATGATTTCACTAGACCTTTCTCTATGGTGCTTTTTCTTGCTAAAATCATACTTACGCCCTCTACTCTATTTTCTTTCCCAAACGCAATATGAATTTTGGGCTTTCGCATGTCTAAATCCACCACCGCCACTTTTTTGCCAGTCATAGCAATTATAGCTCCGAGATTCACCGCCACAAATGTTTTACCCTCACCAGAGACCGTAGATGTGATACTTAAAAGTGTAAAAGGCTCACCGCCACCAATAAAATCCATGTTTGTCCGTATCGTCCGAAGCGCCTCACTGATTGATGATGATAAATCTTTGATGGTGACAAGAGATGAATGTTCTAATTTTTTTCCATAATTCGGGACTCCTCCAAGAATTGGAACCTCCACTATGCGCTCCAGCTCTTTTAAGCCGGCGATTTTGTTATGCATAAGATATTTTACCGACAAGAATACTACACTCAAAACCAAGCCCATACTACATCCAGCCATTATTATCAGTAACTTCTGAGGTTTAATTGGTATAGATGGCAGAGAAGCAGGCGAAAGAACTATATTTTTCGTTACTGAACCGGCACGAGTTATTTCAAGCTCCATTTTAGAAGTTTGGAGTAAAAGGAGCTGATCTGCTTGAAGATCATAAAGACGCCTTTTTTTTGAATATTGTGTGCCCATTGAGGGGAGCTGAGATAGATTGGACTCAAAAAATTGACGCTTGAGGTCCACTTCATCCAGACGCTTACTTAAAATGTTAGCATAAGAATCCATAAGACCCTCTAGCGTAATCTCTGTCTTCTCAATCTGAAGAGTTAACTGTTTTATAATGTAAGATGTCTCGTTGTAAGACGCAAGCTTTAGCTCCCTTTCTTGCTGTAATTCAGCGTATTGTGCCAATGCATTCTTAAGAGGCGTCGGCAGGTATTCTCCAGAGATAGGGTCAATAATAATTGCACCTTGTTCTTTAACCTTTTGCTTAATCACCTCTAAATCTGCCAGGTGGGTTTTTATACTAAATCGCTGAGAATCAATTTTATTCAGATGAGATAACGTCCTATTAAGATCTTCTCCCAAATCTGTTGTTCTATTCTTAATCGTAAAATCTTCAAAATAATCTTCAAATTCAGAAAGCTTTTCTTCAGTCTGTTTGATTTGGCTATTTAAAAATTGAATTTTTTGTTCAATTGCCTGATTTTTAACCTCCTGGGTATAAATCAAGTAAAGAGAATCAATAAGTTTGACCAGATCTCTCGCTTTATTTGCTTTGTGATCAGAAAAAGAAATCTTTATGGTTCTAGCATTAAAATTTTCAGGTGTTATTTGAACGTTTTGTTGCAAATAATCTACAAGCGATTTTTCACTATTTATGGTAAAGAAGAACCATTCTCCTATTAAATCTTGATTCAGATAAGGAGTTTTATCAATTAATAAATTAACATAAGGTGTCTTTATTTCCTCTCCAAAACGATGTGTAGATAGATTTTCTTTATCCCTGATGGTATAGCTAAGTGTAAACCTATCCGTACTGATTATTTTAACATCTACCGGCCTATCGTAAAATATAGGATCGAGGATTTTGAATGAAACGAGAAAGGGTGATGTTTTATATTGCTCATCTGTCAAATACCTCCCGTAAATATGATACGAAACATTCAGGTTTGATTGTTCAATAATCCAGGATAAGAATAAATGAGACCGAATAAGTTCTATTTCCCCTGATAGTTCGTTTCTTTCTTGACTATTAATTACGTTCGTTACTCCTAATACATTAGCTTCACTTTGAAAATCAAGTTTCACAATGGAATTTGAACTGTAAATAGGCTTGGTATATCTTATATAAAGGTAAGATGAAGCAATTGCAAAGAAAATTAATCCGATAATCCAAAATTTACTTCGCTTAAATACATACCAAAAACGCTCTAAATCAAAAGAATCCAAAAAATCTTTCCCCTGTTCGGCTTCAGTGTAGATCCCTGACTGTCCTTCCATTATAAATTTTGGATAACTAACGCCAGAGTTATTGCGCTGGAGATGATACTAATCAAAGGCGAAGCATCTCTAATCGATTCCAACCAGGGTCTTCGCCATGGTTCTACGTAAACAATATCTCCTGGTTGAACGATTAGATTTGTATTTCTCATCCCACTTATTGTACTGAGATCTACCAAAAAAACCTCTCTTCCCCGAATAACCCTGATGTCATTTACCTTGGCAATTCTATCTATACCCTGGGCCAACGCAAGTACCTCTATAATAGTAGTATTTTCATTTTGCAAGGGTATTACATTCCCGCCCGGTGCTCCAAGAACAAAGACTCTTCTGTTATTTATTCTGAGTTTCACAAAAGCTTCTTCATAGTAATTTTCAAATTCTGCTGCAACTTTAAGTTCAGCTTTATAAAGGGTAAGTCCAACCACATTCATATCCCCCACGAGAGGAAAAGTTATTATACTATCTGCTTGTATTACATATTGGAACCGATCTCTGAGTTGTTGCTGTTGACCACCTTGAGCATTTCCAACAGAAAACTCAAAATTTGGATCGATTAATCTTTCACCTTTATTGGTGAAGACATTCAATTGCAAAACATCGTTGGGCTTTAAGAGATAATTTCTGTCTAATTCATCTGTAACTAACGTAAGATCCTCTTCGGTAAAATTTTCATCAAAGCGAAACATAATATCCTGCTTGTAAACTTTACAACTATATAGTACAATTACCAGAAAGATTGAAAGAAGACGGTTCACAAATATTAATCGCTAACTGTGCAAAATTAGAATTAAATAGCTAAGAAGAAACGTTGATTTGACGAACAGTCTCTTCATATGCCTTTGCCACCAAATTTTCGTCAAACTTCATTTCTGCCAAACGTCTTGAATTTTCAGATAGCTTTTTTCTTTCTTCCAGTGAAAGTGAAAGATAGCACTTTACTTTATTGGTTAAATGCTCTATATTCTTGGCTTCAAATAAAAAACCATTTACTCCCTCTTCTACGACTTCTTTACATCCTGGCACATCTGATGTCAGCAAAGCTCTCCCCATAGCTGCACCTTCGAGAAGTGTTCTGGGGGTGCCTTCTCTATAAGAAGGTAAAACTACGACCTCGTGTTCTTTGATTAGCTCTTTGATTTTATCCGAATGCGGTAGATAATGTATCCAATCACTTTGTACCCATCTATGAAATTCGGCTTTATCGATAGACCTGGAATGGGATTCGTCAAAGTGACCAACCAAAGTGAAAGATACTTCATCATCATTCGCAAAATTTGAAGCAACCTCTGCAAATTCTCTTACGCCCTTTTCAATGATCAATCTTGAGATCATCAAAAATTTTGTGGTCTTTTTGAATTCGGGAGCGGAGTATTTGTATTCGTTCAGATTTATTCCAGAGCCAGGCAGTAATCCAATTTTTCCTTCAGGAATACAGACCTTGGAAAGGAATAAATCTTTATCGTCTCTATTTTGAAAAAAGACAAAACGTGCATTTTTAAATGCAATTCTGTACAAATTGATCGCTAGTTTTCCAACTAAATCTTCAACCATAAAAACGGTTCCAAGCCCACTCACATTACAAATAATTGGAATCTGTGTTCTTTTTGATGCAAAACAGGCATATATGTTGCATTTGATAGTATAGCTAAATGCCACATCAGGTTTTTCTTCTTTAAACGTTTTTTTCAGGTTGGTTAAGTACTTAAAGTCTTTGAAGGGATTGATTCCCGTACCGTCTAATGGCGTTTCAATCCATTTCACTCCCCAACTGATGATGGAATGGGTATACTCATCTCTCGGAGTAAGGACTATGATATCACATCCTTTGGTTAGGAAATGGTGAACGAGTCCCTTCCTGAAATTGTAAATATTCCATGATGTATTAGCAATAAATGCAATTTTCACCCCGTCAAGTTTAGCCACAAACTTTTGTAACCTTGTTCATTTTGCCAAACTTTGTGTTGAATATGATAGAAACAGCGAAAAAGAAAGAAAGAGGAATATTAGTATCTGTTGGAAGTAAATCAGCACTAGATGAACACCTGCAGGAAATGATGGAGGAACTTGAATTTCTGGCTCAAACGCTAGAAATAGATGTTGTTCAAAAATTCACGCAAAAACTCGAACATCCGGATCCCCGAACCTTTGTTGGAAAAGGGAAATTGGAGGATATCGCTGTGGCTACCAAAATGGATAAAATTGATAGTGTCATTTTTGATGATGATTTAACTCCATCACAACTAAGGAACCTTGAAAAGGAACTGAAAGTGAAAATCTATGATCGAAGTTTACTCATTCTTGATATCTTTTTGAAAAGAGCCAAGACTGCGCAAGCCAAAACGCAAGTAGAATTAGCCAGATTCGAATATTTGCTCCCGAGGCTAACGAGGATGTGGACACACCTAGAAAGGCAAAGAGGAGGTACCGGAACACGTGGTGGAGCCGGGGAAAAGGAAATTGAAACGGACAGAAGGATTATACGAAACCAAATTACGGTTCTTAAAAAGAAACTTGAAAAAATAGAAAAACAGTCTGCTGTACAAAGGAAGTCTCGAAGAGACACGGTGAGAGTGGCCCTTGTAGGCTATACCAATGCTGGAAAATCAACCCTAATGAATATTCTTAGCAAAGACAACATCTACACCAAGGACGAACTCTTCGCTACCGTAGATGCTACCGTTAGAAAGGCAGTGATCAACCAACTTCCTTTTTTGATTTCAGATACGGTTGGTTTCATACGGAAATTACCTCATTCATTGATTGAATCATTCAAATCTACATTGGCTGAGGTAAGAGAGGCTGATGTACTGCTCCATGTGATTGATGCTTCAAACCCGTCTTATGAAGATCATATGAACGTGGTTGAAGAAACACTTGCAGAAATTGATTCATCTGAGATTACCACCATCAAAGTCTTCAATAAAATAGATAGGATAGAAACCGGAGAACGAAAGAATGGCAATGGGTTGACTGCACATATAAGCGCAAAAAGTGGTGAAGGAATAAAAGAACTTAAAACTATCATCTATCAAGAGGTAATGAATCGCCACATGAAGATCTATCCTCATTACATGCAGCGCGAGGTATATTAATTGCATTTCACCACTTTTGTCTACCTGTTGGATATCAAAACTCAAACATCCCATAACCTTAAGCAAGTTTGCCATACTTTGATGTTGTACTTTTAAGATCACTCACAACAAACCTCTCTTTACCGTCTTATTTCGGCATTTTTTAATCTAATCAGGCGTCAGAAAGAAGTGTGAACAGATATTTAACTATCTTAATCGAGTGAGCGTAGAAGCCCAGCACCAGTATCCTCTCAATTGTCCAACCGGCAGATGGACAATGCTATCTACCATTCTTGCATCAAGTATGGCGTTTATTGATAGTACAGCTTTGAATGTGATATTACCCTCTTTGCAAAAAGACCTCGAAGCAACAGGATCGGATCTCTTCTGGGTATTAAACAGCTATTTGCTTATGCTAGCCGCCTTGATCATCGTTGGAGGAAGTTTAGGCGACAAGGTTGGTAGGGTTAAGGTTTTTATGATAGGGATACTCATCTTCACAATCGGCTCAGCTGCTTGTGGTTTTGCACAGGACATTACTCAATTAATCGTGTTCCGTGGGATACAGGGAGTCGGTGGGGCATTCATGATTCCCGGAAGCCTATCCATCATTTCTGCAGTATTTAGTAAGGAAGAAAAAGGAAAAGCCATCGGAACCTGGTCTGCATCCACCACCGTAGTTACCATTTGTGGCCCTGTGCTTGGAGGCGCATTAGCAGATGTAGGTTTATGGAGGTTAATCTTCTTTATCAACGTCCCATTAGGTGTCCTTTCTCTCATAGCGCTGAAAATTAAGGTGCCTGAAAGCAAAGAGCCCGGGGCATCCTCAATTGACTGGCTTGGAGCGGCATTACTTACTTTTAGTCTGGCAGCACTGACCTTCGGATTTTTGGAGATGCCTAAGATAGGCTACAGTAATCCCATCGTAACGGTGAGTTTTATGGGTGGACTAATTGCATTGTTATTTTTTATTCTGGTTGAGAGAAAGATCAAAGAGCCTATGGTTCCTTTGACACTTTTTAAAAATCAGACGTTTAGTGGAGTCAACCTCCTCAGCTTTTTTCTTTATGCGGGTTTGGGAGCAATGATGTTGTTTCTTTCTTTAAACATCATTCAAATACAAGGCTACAATCAGCTGCAAGCAGGGCTTACATTTTTGCCATTTTCTTTTACCATGATCATTGCTGCCAGAAAGATGGGTTCTCTGTCTGATAAATTTGGATCTAGAAACTTCCTCATTGTTGGTCCTGCAATTACAGGTGCTGGAATGTTTTGGCTATCTACCGTTGGCATAACATCTGGCCCATCTGACTATTGGGTTACCTTTTTTCCTCCATTTATGATTTTTGCGATAGGTATGTCCGTTACCGTTGTTCCATTAACCACAGCTGTTATGAACAGCGTGGAGGGTAGCAAATCGGGCATAGCTTCAGGTATTAATAATAGTGTTACCAGAATATCGGGCACTTTCATCAATGCCATTTTAGGCGCTGTGGCAATTTTTCTCTTCACAAATTACGTAAGCTATGATCTTGAAGCATTATCGCTTAGTCCAGAAGAATCCTCGAAGCTATTAACAGAAGCAGAACGACTTGGAGAGGCGAATGCCCTCGAATATTTCTCCGGAGAAACTGCCTCTCGGATAAATAGAATTTACGACCAATCATTTGTTAAAACTTATCGGTGGGTTGGAATACTAAGTACGATATTGGCCTTCCTTTCGTCGCTTATCGCTGTTTTAATGGTAAAAAATAAAGATGTTAGTGCAGAGGTTTAAAGGCGAATAAGATTGTTTATAACCTTTTTTCGTTTCATTTCCTGGATTTATCAGGTTTAAAATGATCAATTCTAAAGGCACTTTTAAAACTGTGAATTCAAATGAAATAAGCGGAAAGATTTGAAGAGGAGTTTATGATCATATAGATAAGAACGCCGAAATCAAAAC
>JBCDKO010000083.1:0-18599 GCA_038746525.1 Bacteroidota bacterium | reverse complement strand
TCGAGCTTTTTCAGTGCACCGAAAATGGAAGCATCTGCTCGAAGACCTTGCACCTATTGAAAAAGAAATTTACTAAACAGTATCTTTTGACCACATAAACGTGTTTTTTGAATTGAAAAAACGTTTCTCAGCAGGCCCTAGTTAGTATACATCTATCCAGGTACCGAAATTCATTTAGGGTTTACATCTCTATTCTTAATCGGGAAATTTTTAATGATGAATAACTACTTGTTGAATGTTTAACTGCGTTGCGTTAGCTAATATTTCTTCCATTTGGATGAGGTGGCGCTCTTCATGGGTCAAGATGAAGTCAAAACACTCAGGAACATAAAATCGCATCAGTTTCAACGAGGTAGACATCTTGATACCTACTAAATTTTTATTCCTAGCTCCTTTAATTAGATCATTAAATTTTTGCTTTTTTCTATTAAACTCTGCCAGAACTTTATTGGACTCTACATTAATTCTTGGTTGAAAGAAATCAAACGTTTTCATCTTAAATCTTCGCTTTTTCCCTTTTGGCTTCATAGCATAAACAGACAATCTTCCTACAATAGTTTGTTGTTTCTCTTGAATTTTTCCGTTCAGTTCAGGGGCACTAGTGATAGCCTCTTCAAAATTTGGCAAGTAGATATCATAAACTTTATTTAAATGATCTACCACCTCAATTATCGACCATTTCTTCTCAGTTTGTTTCCAATTCAGTGTTTCCGAATCAAATTGGGCCATTTTATTACTGACGCAATATTTGACCCTATTAGACCGCTGGAGTAGATTTTCATATAAATTTTCCATGTCCTTTTTATTTTTATCAAAGCTGAGAAAGAATAGAAGAAAAAAAATTGATCCAGATCAATTAATTACGTAGTGCTCTCAGCCTGCTAAAAGTCTCCGGCTTCATGTTCAAATAGCTAGCCAAATATTTTTGAGGAATATCCAACAATTCCTTCGGACATCTCTTCATAAACGCGTCAAACCTCTCCTTCGCATTATAAGTGAGCATTTCTTTTTCTCGCGAAAGCCTACCAAATAGAATTTGCTCGAGAAACCTGGCTTCCCATTTATAAAACTCCGGAAACTGCTCAAATAATTGTTTAAAGTCTGTCCTGGAAAGAGCGAGCAATGTGGAAGAGGTAAATGCTTCAAGAAAAAGTACGGATGGTTTCTGTGTGATAAAAGAGTCGAAGACACCAGTTTGTTCACCTTTATAAGAGAATCCAGCAATCGATTTCTCACCTCTTTTGGTAATCATATATAAAGCCTGTACTCCCTCCACTACAAAATAAAAGTATTTTTCTACAGTTCCAGCCTTCACAATGAGCTCACGTGCTTGATACCTCTTTTCATAAAAGTGCTTGGATAGAAACTGTAATGCTTGTTGAGAAACATGGATATGTTTTCCAAAATAATTTTTGAATATTTCTTCAGGTTTCTTGTTCACAGTACATTAATATTTTACTCATCGCACTTAATACAGAAACTGACTAAGTTTCTACTTATCTTCTTTTTTGCCGAAAATAACCTGTGTTGTAAAATGTAAATTAAGGAGTATTTGCCAAATTTTTTATGCGTATAAGTTTAATGAAGTAGGCATTTAGTAAATATAAAAAATAGGGTTTAGCATACACGTGAGCACATTTTGATTTAAAAATCTGCTGATTTGTAATGTTTGCTTTATCTAAATGATCCATTTTCTTTGTTTCTAGCTCGTTAGAGCCTAGTTCAATAAGTTTATTTCAATCGTGCAAATGAAATTCGCGATAAATTGAATTGCATTTTTAAATTTTTATGCTTGTTTCACGATTTTTAGGTGATTTAGTCGAAAAGTATGATCAATTATATTTCACATAATGATTTATTAGTCTAATTTCAATTCAATAAACCTGGGAAAAATTTTGTTGCCTGTTTGAATCTATACATTGACATTCAGAAAATACATTTTCTCAATGAATATATCCCGGATTATTGTTGAACCAGGTTATTTAATACAGATTCTAACCGATCAAATGCAGAACCCCATCCATTATAGAAGCCCATTTTTTCCTGTTGCTTGCAGTATTCTTCTGTAGCGTGAATAACGCTAAACGTCAAATACGTTTGATCACCATCTGCCTCAAATGAAATATGGAGCTCTACATCTTCCGTCATAGGTATGAAGTCTGCAGAAGAAATAATTTTCTTCTTATTAACAATCTCTTTGAAGACCCCTTCCGAGATGAACTGATTACCATCTGGCATGGACATTGCGTATTTCCATTTACCTCCAATTGTAAAATTATAAGCTAAAACTTCCAGCGACATTCCGTAAGGAGCCCACCACTTGGCCACGTGTTCCGAATCAGTCCAAGCTTCCCAGACCAAATCGATAGGAATATCAAACGTTTTTTCAATCGTCAGTGTGCGATTGTTTAGATTGTTGTTTTTTTCCATCTTTTGTTTGTTTTGATTTTAATTGATTTAGATAATCTTCGAATGAATCTAGCCTTTCTTCCCATTGTTTTTTGTATTGTTCTAACCACATAAATGCAGGGATTAAGCTTTTCGGATTGACCATACAAAAACGTTCTCTGCCTTTTTGGCTAATTGAAACCAAACCACATTCATCCAGAATTTTTATATGCTTGGAAATAGCTGGCCTGCTGATATCGAACCGCTCAGCGACTTCATTTACAGTTAGAGGTTTGGAAGATAATACATCTATTATCTCCCTTCTTACTGGATCTGCTATTGCTTGAAAAACATCTCGTCTTATTTCCACTTGTAAATAGGTAGTTACAAGTATATGTGTAATTGAATGGTTACGCAAACAATTCTATGATTTTATTTGCTGCGCCGACTTGTCCATTGTCATTATTACAGTCCCAAAGCATGAGTTCGAATCGCCAGGTATATACAAAAGCGTTAATCATATTTCATGGATCTAATGACATCGTTACTAGTCCAAGCTGTAAGCGGCTGAAAGAAATTGCTCTTTAAAAGAATGATTTCTACCAATAATTGAGAGATTTTTAAGAAAACGTATGAGGCGTATAGGAAATGATAACCTCCAATACGCTCTCATTTTGAAATGACAACATTGAATGATCTGAATAATTCAAGACTTATTCATATGTTCAATTATTGATAAAGTGTAACCTCCTGATTATCAAAGTAATTGATTCGAGCGCACGAGTGCATCATAAAATTTTTTCTTTGGATTTCGAATCTTAAAGAATTAGACCGCTTAAAGGGTTAATTCTCAGTGGTCAATTACTTGTTTCAAATGAAGCGCTATTCTGATGAATAATTTAACTGAATTAGGCTTTTAATAAATAGCTCTGACAAGCCGCGAACAAGGAAAATGAATCATTCAGATAAAGTAAACACTACGAATCAACAGATTTCTAAATCCAAATGTGCTCATATGCATGCTGAACTCTATTTTCATATTTACTAAGTGCCTACTTCAATAATTTAATATTAGACCATTTTTATCCTATAGTGTAATAGCTTAATCAAGCACTACAAAGCTTCTCGGTCGACCTCCAGCAGATAATTTGAATTGTACACCAGTTTGTTGCGTACCAAGGTCTTTAAAATAGTAGCCATTGAACTCTATGTCTTCATTCACTATGGGGAAGAGTACACGATTATCTATCTCCAATAGCGTAGCGGTTCCAAAACCTGCTGTCAGTGGTAGCCCTGTAATTTGCTGTCCGGTCTGGTTAGCTAGATCTAGCTCAAAAAAATGATAGGCAGGTTGGGAAAAAAGTTCTGGTGTTTGCAGATCTTCAGTCAAAAGACAGGTGTAGGCAGAGCCATTAGAAGCGATGAATAAACTTCGCATGATTGAAGGTCGGCCCAATTCATTAGCTATGTCCCATTCATACGTAGCATCAAAGTCTGTCTCACCGGATCGGATGCGCAACACTTTTGATAGCCTACCCTCTCCATTTAAGCCACCGTTGTTTTCGCCTCCAAATGGGTCACCTAAAGCGGTCATATAAATATCGTTGTTTTGGTCAATGACAAAAGGATTGGTTCGAATCCAAAAGTCACCCAAAAATGAGGCTCCATCTTTGATTCTTACAGCCTCCAATTCATCAGTCTCAATGTCTATTACGGCCAAGAAAGCAGAATCTCTGAAGGTACTAAAAGCAGCCGGTCCGGCAGTGAACCCTGCAAAAAGTTTGCCGTCTCTGGAGATCATGTATAGCACCTGTTGTACATCCTGTCCACCTTGCCTAGCAGACTCCATGTCCACTTCACCTGTGCGTTCCATGGTTTGAGGATTGAATATCTGAATATTAAATTGCTCCAGGTCTGCATAATAGCCTTTGGTTTCACTGACCACATGTACTTTCATGCGCTGACCACCATCTATAAACCCTTGCATGCTAATAAATCCATCTTCTGCAATATCATATCGCAACACACCGTCGTTACCTTCAAAGTCTCTTGCATATATGCTGCTGCTATAGGTGACCATACCTTGTGATGAAGTTACCGTTTCCGTATTAAAACGTATAGTAGGATCTATGTCTCCGCTAGGCAGTGAATCAAATGCGGTTAAGTAACCTCCAATTTGCTCTCCGGGAGTTTGAGTCATTAGCACATACGGAAATGAAGCATTGGGTTCAGAAGGACCAGCGATATCGCCATCATCATCTTCACAATGGATAAAGGTTATCAGTGTGACGGTAAAAAGTACAAGTTGTACTAATCCTTTTCTTTTTAAGTTCATATTGATTAATGTTTAATTGTTTACAAATTCATTTGATAATTCACTTTTAAATGCCAGGTTCTACCCGGCCTTTGCTCTCTGTAGTTTTCGAAGACCTTAGCATCGAAAACATTATTACTTTCAGTTGTGATAGACCAATTTTTTATAGTGGTAGTCACTCCCAACCGGACAATATTTCTGCTCGGTATCACCGGTGGTAGGGCAGTAGGGCTACCCCGAAAAAATAGAAAGTACTCTTCCACGTAGTTTTGGTAAATAAAACCCGTTAAAAAAGTATCCTCCCAAAGTTCTTTTGACCTATATCTTAATCCGGTATTGAAAAAAAAGTAGGGGATGTCAGGGATGCGTTCACCTACCAAATATTCCTGTGTAAACTGCGAAGCTGTGGCTAGTCGGATATCCTGAAAGGTCACATTTCCATTGAATGTTAGTCTATCAGTGATATCATAGTAGAGATCCAGCTCTGCTCCATACGCGTTTGCCTCAGCTCCGTTTACATTTCGAACGCTAAAAGCATCTGACTGCACAAAAATCAGGTTGCGTTGTTGACGTGCAAAGGCATTTAGTTCTAAATAGCCCAGTTGGTGAGAAGAGAATGTTTTATCAATGCGAATACCTATGTTCAAGTTGTGGCTTCTTTCAGGAGTTAGCTCTGGATTGGATTGCAGAAACAAACCATCTCCGTAAATCTCATCTTCCTCAGGTATGCGCGTAGCGTATTCGTAAGAGCCTTTGATCAGCAAAAAAGGATTTACGATATATTTTATGGCGGCATTCGCTCCAAAGAGGTTACCACTATTTTTTATCGGATCAAAAGTGGATATGAAAACATCTCCGAAATCAATACCTGAATTTTTGAAATAGTAGTTTTTAATACCTGTACGAAAAAGAAGGTTCCTGTTTAGCCAAAACGACTTCCATTCTAAGCCAGATATATTGGTAAGAAGCGATGCAGGAACAGTAAGGGGATCAAGTTGATCCGATGTAACTCGTGGCCCTACCGGATCATTTCCTTTTCGCCTTTTTCTGGTTATAACATTGTTAAAAATGAACTGATGATCGTCAGCCAGGCGATAGTTGACCGTTGCACGACCAGCAAGTTCAGTAACAGTAAATTCAGCTAAGCTGATATTTCCGTTATTCACTTCTCCCCTCGTAAAACCTTGTTTACGCTCTACCTCACCCAACCAGTTAAATACTTGAAGTGCGGTATCTCTGGTCATAGTGGTGTGTCGACCCAATGCTCCAAATACACTGACGTTTAATCGATGATCTTTAGATGATTCCATGTATTTTACTGAACCGAAGAGGCCATCTTCCTGCTGACGAGCTCTGCCAAAGGCTTGCAACATCTGCAAACTATGTTGTATATCGTCTCGAATTAGGCTGAATCCACCACTTACAGAAAACTCCTCTGCCCATTTCCCATTTCGAACTCCCCATTTGATTTCCCCAAAAGCAGACAAAAAGGTGTCGTGAAACCTATCGGCGGTTATATCTCGCAGATTTCTGGTTTCCGGGTCTCTTATTTGAACATCTACTGGATAATTGTTTTCTGAATAATTGAAGAAGCTTAGCAATTCAATAAAATGATTTTGCTCGTCTTTTAAGTGCACATTCGCCGATGAACGATGTGTTTGGTAGCTTGCTACTTCATGTGATAGCTCTATGGTATTTTCCCTGTTCCTCTTTGAAACAAAATTGAGCGCTCCACCAAGTGCATCAGCACCTAGTGATATGGGCAATACGCCTTTGTAAACATCTATGCGCTCAAGGCTATTCGCAGGAAGCAAGGCGATATTGAAGCCATTGCCCAGATAGTCAGTCGGGGTATCATCTCTAAAAAAAGTAATGGCCTTACCTTGTAATCCGTTGATATTGATTCGAACCGGGCTTCCGAGCCCTGCGCTCTGCCTGATGTTAACTCCAGCTGTACGGTTCAAAATAGCAGCCACATCTGATGACTCTACTTTTAGGCTTCCTAATTCGATGGCCTCTAAAGATAACGAACCAGCTTCGAGCGTCAATTTTTCGCTTTTCCCTCTTACGATGACTTCATTAAGCGAGGAAACTGAAGGTATAAGTATGATATCTTCACGAATAAAATCACCAGACTTAACATTTGTGAAAAAGGTCTTGGTTTCAAAACCAATAGATGATACGTTGATTTTGTAAACTCCAGGTCGTTTTAAGACCAGTCTGTAATAACCTTCTATATTGCTTATGGTACCGATGTTTTGACCAGACAACCGGACCGTAGCGCCTATTATGGGCTCAGCTTGCTCATCTGTTATTTTCCCCTCGATAGTGACATCAGATTGGCTGAACAGTAGGCTGGGCATCAGATGCAAAATAATGGTGAAGAGATTTCCAGCGAAGCTTAAAATGTATGGTTTACTTCTATTGAAGGTGCTTATTTTCCTATTACTAAACTTAAATGAGATTGTATTTACTATTTTCATTTATTACATCGAATCAATTTCAGTCCACTTACATGAAGGGCCGAAAATGAAGATGCAAAATGAAAAGGCTGGTAGGCGAAAATCTCGCTGATTTCATCAGATTCTTGCCGATTTCGAAATCGGCAAGAATTTTTACTTTAAGCAATAGATAAAACCGGATCTGATAGTCCTTCGATTTTACGAAATGCTGTAGGGGTCATCCCATAAATCGACTTAAAGGTCCTGTTAAAAGGCCCAATAGAGTTAAAACCAGTTTGGTATGCAATTTCCAAAACTGTCAAATGTGCTTTAGAATTGTCCCGCAATAGCTTTACTGCTTCTTGAATTCGGAAAGAGTTAACAAACTCCAGAAAATTCTTGTATCCAAGATCTTGATTGATTGCCTTGCGTATTTTATACTCCTGTTCATTGAGCTCTTCCGCAAGTTGACGGATGGTGAGTTTTTCTAAAAGATATAATTTATCCTTGATAACCTTATCCTTGATCTTTTCAGCCAGATTAGATGGACGATCTTTTATTTCTTTTTTAGTATCTAGCAAGTTTTTTCTTAATGAAAAACTGTGGTCAATAAAAAAAACGATCAATCCCAGCACAAAAATCCGTTGAATGATCATCATATGTATCTTTTCAGGTTTTTGCAATGCTAATTCTGAGGATATGGTAAACAGAGATATTGCCGCAATGCTCAAAATGATGTTTCTTTTTAACCTATAGGATGGAATTGAGGTTTCATCAGCAACTTTTATTCGTGTTTGCATGATAGCTAGCACTAAATAACCTAAAGAAATCACTTGCATTAAGACATCAGGGTATCTAGGCCCAGAAAATTTATCCCATACTGCCAGTCCATAATAGCAGGTCAGCGAGCAAACTATGATTAAGTAAGTTTTTTTTTTAGGTAGTTTTTTTTCATTGAAGATAGCTCTGGATAAAAACCAAATTGCCATCGAATTAAGTATTGCGCCACCAACAATAATCCATGCTAGTACTAGAGGAAGATCATCTATGTATGTAAATAGTAGATGGCAACCCAAGCAGATTAGGAAAAAGAAGGCTTCATGAAAAACTTTTATGGAGGATCGATTTTTCCATATAAGCCACATGAGTAAGATTGTACTGTAAAGGCACAGATTACTAATGAGATAGTAAATATCAATTACTGGCATTTAAAGTGAATATAAACATTAAAATCTGCGGCCTGCTTCAAGAGTGAGTATTTCTGCTCAAAATAGCTAGAACTAGCTAGTAGGTCTTAGGAGTAAAAGTTAATACCATGCGATCCTCAAAAGGAGGAAATCGTTTCATACCGAATACATTAGTGAAAGTCTCTAAGAAAACAATATCTTTTTGAAAGAAAACGATGTTTCCAGCTCATAGAGCGTATTTTTTGGAGATTTCAATGTGCAAATAGTCATTAAATCTGTTTGAAAGCTTCTAATGAACATGTAATAAAAACCAAAGGATCGCCTTCAATTCATCCAAAATTCATTTGAACTTTAAAAAAGTTAATAGGTAAGGATTCTAAAGTATAAAATAGATTCGATTCATTGTTTTGCTAAAAAACTATGCTACAGATGTCAGTTGAGCGTGTTTTTCGTTTTTTCTTAGAGACACTAGTTAGGTTGTTTAATTAATAAAACTATCTCCTTTTATTGTGCACTTTAGCTATAGTCAAAGAATTTTTGTGTTAATCAAGGTAAGACTGGAAAAGATTAAAATTCCAATCGTTAGAGGAATTAAGACCTCGAACCAATTAATCTCTTCTTTAAGCTGTAAAAATTCTGGTTCAAATCGCTCCCAATTAACCTTTAATGCATTTTCATTGAGAAAGATTTTTGGGTAAAAAAATAGACGGATACGTTCATGAAATCCTTGCGTTTGTTCAAGGAAATCCATGTGGCTAGTCAAACTGGTACCTGCTATGTCGTTGAACAGTAACTGCGTATGCATGGTAGGGACAAACCTTGCCCATTTTTTGCTAGTAAGCCCTCGTAGCATTATTTTTTCTTTCATTTCCCTACTTTCATTCCGTGACTCTTCGTCTCCCATATGCTGCATAGCATAATACCACATCCAGTTAAAACCTTCTTCTTCTGGAAAACCGAACGTTTCGAATTGAGGATATCTCATATAAAACTTCTGTAATGTCTCTCGTTTATCAGTATCCCATTTCTCATGGTACCCATCACGTTGCTTGATCATAGTAGTTAATGCTTCAGGTACCGGATATTTATTGGCAATAAAATTGTTTAGAGAGGACGGTAGCAAAATTGCTAATGCCAACCAGATTGCAAGTAATGCCAGGGCATTAACGGCAGAGTTTTGTTTTAATGACACCACCCAAAAGCTTAGTGCAAACCAGAACACTTGGTATAATATACTCATAACAAGAAAAGCAAAGAATGAGGCTTTCCAGGGGATATTTATCACAACAGTTGCAATTACACATAGCAAAATCAATAGTGAGAAAACAAGTGTGACTCTTACCGCAAATTTTGTTAAAAGAAATCCAAACGTTGACCTGGACATTACACCGACCAATCTCCAAGTACCCGATTCTACCTCTTCGGATCGAAGGTTGTAAGTAAAAGCGATGATAAGCAAAGGAAATACGAACAAAATAATAAAACTCAGATCCAGATTGCCATGAAGCAGACTTACTGGATTTACCAGGTCAGTATCGTATCGCTGACCTTCCAACGTTCGAATATTCAAACTTTGAACATCTGGATTTATGTCTCTTTGACCGATACTCAGAGCGGCTAAAGAATGAGATGGATTAACTAATACAAATTCCAGGTAGTAGAGTAATAAACCGATATCGTCGCTATGAAATTCGAGATTGCGTTCCAGATGCTCGGAGTGATTTTCAACTACCTGAGAACTCATCTTCTCCTGATCAATCAAGAACTGCCTTCCAATCAATATACTGATGATTCCAAGAATAAAAATCATTAGTATACCTATCTGGCATGTCTTTGTTCTTAGAAATTGTTGGAACATTAATATATACATCATTTATACCGCTTTAGCTTTTTTTGACAGTATATTAATCATCCCAATGGATAGAATGATCCAGAGAAGCATGGAAACAGATGACAGAATCTCATTTTTAAGTGTAGTACCAATGGATAAATAGGTATGTTCAAAATCAGGAAAAGCTTTCCATTCCTCCTTGTCAACCACATGAGATTTTCCTTCTGATCCACTCACCCTGTCGGGACTGATGTATTTTATCTGAAGTTCATTCATCTTTTGAGATAGCTGATACCTGTATTGTTCAGCTTGTTGCTGAAAGTCCACATAGGATTTGAAATCCGTACCGCTGAGTGCCATGGACAAGCTCTTGATCGTCAGGTACGGATTGATGATGGCCAACCAGCGATTCAATTGATTTTGTTTTCGATATTGGGCCAGAAGCTGTTTCTGATGCTTATTGTAAATTCTGGCACTTAATTCTTCTCCTTTGCTCATTACAAACCCACCATAATTAAAAGGCAGTTCTGTGACGTCTGACACTTGATGTACCAGCAGGACAGAATCTCTTAATGCCTGATAGTGCGGGTCGTTCGGATTGTGACTATCCCCGTTTTGAATCACTTCAGCTTCAATCAAGGATCTGAATTCAAGTTTAGTTGGTGATGGATAAAACCAGGTTCCAAGGGCTTGTGAACTCCTTGGGAGCAATACAGTCATAAAAAGCCACAAGCCCAGTAATTTGACCAAGGCATTCCTGGATGATCCGCTGGTTGTGGAAATGAAAATAGTGATAAGACTTAAAATAAAAGCAAATAATAAGTAAGCCGTAGTAATCAATGCAAATCTTGCCCATACATCACCGGATACATCATGGTCACTAAGTAGTAAGAAGAGTGTGACAATAATGAAGGGAAGACTGAAAAGGGAGGCAATCCAAGTTAACCCGATTGATCTTCCGAACAGGATCTCTTTCCATTTAGCTCCTTGTGTTAATAGCAGCTTCAAGGTGCCATATTCTCGGTCGCCTACAATGGCAGAGTAACCAATAAAAAATATCACAAGAGGAAGAATCGTTTGAAGTATCAAAGCCATGCTCAATTCTCCAAACCGAAGCAGTCCGGTGGAAAAACCAGCCTCAGAGAAATTAGCTGTGTTTTGTTTATGTGCCTCTAGAAATATTGCATTACCTGTAAAGCTTTCTATCCCAAAATCAAATTGACTCAGCGGATGTTTCGTTCGAAATGCGAACGTTCCAAAATGGGCCATCCGATGAGGATGTTTATCAGGATTACCTTCCCAACTTTGTCTCGCCATTTTTTGATGATCGTTGCGAAAATGGTTCTGCTCATAGTACTTCATCCCACTGTATACCGAATAGACCAGAAGCATACCAATGATGGCTATGATTAAATAGACTGTTTTTGTTTTGAAAATACTTATCCAGAAGTGTCTGGCAATCAACATTAATATATTAATTCGCATAGCTTTATTAGTTAGGTTAACTTAGTTTAAATTAAATCATTACTGCTAGATTGTTTTGAGATACAGCTGTTGCAGCTCATCGGCGTTGATATTGTTAGTATCCGTAGTATGCACCAGCTTTCCTTCATTCATAATTCCTATTCGGGTGCCTACATTTACTGCATTGAATATATCGTGTGTTGCCATAAAAATAGATTTCCCTTCACCCACCAGTTCTTTGCATATGGAAGTGAACTCATAAGTAGCTTTCGGATCTAGTCCCGATGTGGGTTCATCCATAAATATTATTTTGGCGTTTTTGGAAAGTGCAATGGCAATACCCACTTTTTGACGCATTCCTTTAGAATAGGATTCAAGCTTTTTAGTATGGTCTACTTCTTTTAACCCCGCTTTTTTAAGCAGCTCAATAAGTACCGTTTTACTATGCGCATGCCCTGATAATCTACTGAAGAAATTAAGATTTTCAATACCATTCATATTCCCATACAATTGTACCACCTCTGGAATGTAAGCAATCATTTGATTGGTATCAAAATCTAATTTCACGTCTTTACCACCGATAAGCGCTTTACCACCAGATGGCTTGATAAGCCCAAGAAACAGATTAATAGCAGTGGTTTTACCTGCACCATTTTGCCCTAACAGACAGTATACTTCTCCAGCGGCAACGGTAAGATTCAAACCCTTAAGTGCTTGATGATTCCCATACGTTTTTGATAAATCTATTGCTTCAAGCATTATGTTTACTGTATAGTCTTTTTTGCAAAAATGTTGAAAAATTGGAATAAGTGCAATAATGTTGCATCTAAGTTACAAATTGGAAAAATTCGTAAAAAATCTTCCATCAATCAAAGCTATTAAATGAACCTACGTAACTTTATGTATTTGTTATTTCTTTTATTCCACAATACCAGAAAGGATAAACTTTGATTTCAAATCTGCGTTAAAGAGACGACTTGTTTCAGTCAGTTGCCCGGGTTGAAGTATAGCGAGCAAAATTTTTTATTATAACAAAAGTTGGAGTAATATTCAATTAATGACTGTTGAAGAATCAGAGACAAAGACAAAAAATGGTGGCGGCTGTTACTTTAATTTGTTAGCTAATTCAACAAGATTCTCTTTTTACGCCTTTCTGATCAATTGATTCGATGTTTAAGGGTCAAAAATCCTGACCTTACGTAAAAATCAATGTCGCAAAAACACCATAATGACTGACACAAATTTCCCTTTTTAAACTATAGAAGATGTTTTTGACTTTAAAATGATACCGGATTACGACAAATAGATTTACGAGACACACCTATTTTTAAAGAATTTAAGAGGTCGAGTCAGGAGTTCTGAGCTTAAGTTCAATTAGAGTTAATTGTTGGGCTACCTGTCCGGGCTAATGCGGAGTTGCTTTCATGGATAAATTGAAAGTTGGTTGAAGAGGAGTGTAATCAGTAAATATTTCTTAAACTGATCAGGAAACATAAGTTTTATTCGAAATGATAGACAATCTGATGAACTTTAAATCATAGAACAGAAAAAATAAGTTTTATGCAAAATGATCCTGAATTAGATTCTAAATACCTAGGCCAGATTTCTGGTGATTTTGTGAAAGTGGCGGAGCCGCTAAAAGAAGCTTCATACGCTATACGAAAACAGGAGTTTTCAAAGTATCCGGTTTTTCCGATGTGCCAGGTTCAGCAGCCAATTGGTCAGGTGTTGATTGAGGCATTTCAAGCTGAAAATGACTGGCATTATTATGCTTCTTTCCTTGAGGAATTTAGTGAGCGAGGGGTCATAGAAAATGAGAAGGTGTTCAAAGAGAACTACAAAAATCCGGATGAATTTTGCTGCCTTTTTGTGATCGATCATCAATTCACCAACTTCGTTTTTGTTCCTTACCCAGTTGATTAATTACAATTATTGTATTACATTTGTATTACAAAAACAACTAATATGTTAAATGTAAGATTAGATGAGGAATTAGAAAAAAGGTTGAAGCAATACAGCGAAAAGAAGAGCATGTCTAAGTCTTCTTTGGTGAAAGAAGCACTGGTAGAATACTTCAGAAGAGAAGATTTTAAGCAATCTCCATATGAGCTAGGTTCAGATTTGTTTGGTTTAGCCGGGAGCAACAATCCCAAGGCGTCTACTACGTACAAAAAACAATTAAAGGAAAAGTTGCGTGAGAAGCATTCTCATTGACGCAGGGCCACTCATTGGTTTATTTGACCGAAGCGATAAGTATCACCTGAAAGCTATTCGATTTATTGAGACATTTAAAGGTGAATTATGGACTACTTGGCCTGTTGTAACTGAAGTCTCTCATATGCTAAATTTTAGTGCAAAGGTTCAGCTTGCACTCTTAGAATGGATTCATCGAGGAGGGCTAAGGTTGTTTTCCTTGAAGTCCAATCATTTGCTAAGGATTATTAAACTCACCGAACAATTTAAAGACGTGCCAATGGACCTTGCAGATGCTTCATTAGTTGTTACTTCTGAAAGTACCGGTTTTTCGGAAATTGCAAGTATTGATTCCGATTTTTATATCTACAGAGACATTCGAAACAGGTATTTGAAGAATGTATTCTTATGACTGGTTTGCAATTTCTTCGAATGACGATTTCTTTCTAGCGTAATAGTCCTAATCATGATTAAATCAGTTTTTCACCAATCAAAAGAATTCATCGACTGTGTCTTTCCATTAGTTTCTGCTCTATTTCTTTCAAGGTAACGTTCTGATTTGCCAGCAAGACTAGCCAGTGATACAGGAGATCTGAAGACTCTTCAATGAGCAAGTCCCTTTTACTATCCATTGCTTCAAGAATAACTTCTATTGCTTCTTCACCAACTTTTTGGGCGATTTTCTTAGCGCCTTTGCTAAATAAAAAAGCAGTATAAGAATCCTCGGGCGGATGTTCCTTTCGATTTTGAATGACATTCTCTAGTTCATAAAGAAAACCTTGTGGTTCTTTATCTCCAAAGCAGGTGTAAGTTCCTTTGTGGCACGTTTCTCCTTCCGGAACGACTTTGATCAAATAGGTATCCCGATCGCAATCTTCTTGGATACTTACCAAATTCAAGTAATTTCCCGAGGTCTCACCTTTTGTCCAGAGACGCTGCTTGGATCGACTGAAAAAGGTCACTTTTCCTTCTATTTTGGTTTTCTCTAAGGCTTCTTCATTCATAAAGCCTAACATCAAGACCTGGTTGGTTTGTGCATGTTGGATGATGGCAGGAATGAGATGCTGATTCATATTCTAACTTCTAACTTCTGACTTTTTAGGTATTTTTTTAAGTCTGGGATTGGTATTTCTCTAAAGTGGAAAATGCTAGCAGCCAAGCCACCCGTGGCTTTGGTTTTCAAAAAGAGATCCCTAAAATGCTCGATCTTACCAGCACCTCCAGAGGCAATTACCGGAATAGTTAGCAGTTCGGTCATTTCGTTTGTCAATTCAAGGGCAAATCCATTTTTTGTGCCGTCATGTTCCATTGAAGTAAGGAGGATCTCTCCTGCACCCAAGTGTTCTACTTTTTGAGCCCAAGATAGGGCATTTATCTCAGTAGCTTCTCTGCCACCTTTTACAAATACTTTCCACTTATCATTCACCAGACCAGCGTCAATAGCAACTACCAGAAACTGACTTCCAAATTCATCTGCAATTTCCTTAATTAATTCAGGTCTCTTAACGGCTGCTGAATTTACACTGATTTTATCTGCTCCTGCCTTCAATAAGATTTTAGCGTCGCTTACTGAGCTGATGCCACCACCTACAGTAAAAGGAATATTAATTTCTTCCGAGATGTGTTCCACCAATTCTGCGAAAGTTCTTCTTCCTTCTACGGTTGCAGTAATATCGAGAAATACAAGTTCATCGGCTCCTTCTTTGACGTATCGTTTTGCAAGATCAATAGGGTCTCCGGCGTTTCGAATATCCACAAAATTGATACCTTTTACAGTTTGTCCTTCTTTGATGTCTAAGCAAGGGATGATTCGTTTTTTGAGAGTCATTCAAATTTTCGTATTGGTTAGATTTAAGATTTTATGTTCTTTCGATTTTAAAAGACGCTTTTTGCTGTTCCAATTGAGGCTACAATAATCGAAAGCACTTTGATTTAACTCTAAAAAGAACATACATTCATCATATTCCTCTTCTGCTATTTTATAGTTTATTGATAAATTCTTTTGCAAAGAACTGCCATATCTACTCTAAATTTAAAGTTCTCTTTCTTAATTCTTCAATGGCCATTTTGATGTCAGATTTGTGATCGACCATTTTCAATAGTAAAAAAACTCAATCGAGTAATTTGGATAAATCTTTCAATTGGATAAACCCCTCGTAGAATGCTTTCCCTATAATCACTCCGTCTAATCGTAAATCCTTCAATCGAGCTAAATCGTCAATAGAAGAGACCCCGCCACTGGCGATTAATTTAATTTCGGATACTTGCTCCAAGATTTTAGCATAAAGGTCAAATGAAGGACCTTCTAACATACCATCTTTCGAAATATCCGTAGAAATGACGTACTGAATTCCATTTTCTGTATAATTTTTAATAAAATCTTCGATGTTTTGATCAGTGCTTTCTTGCCAGCCGGTTATAGCAATTTTTCCATCAACTGCATCTGCTCCTAAAATGATTTTTTTTGGTCCATAATAATTGATCCAAGACATAAAAAGTGCCGGATTTTTTATAGCAGCGCTTCCGCCAGTTACTTGATTGGCGCCACATTCAAATGCAATTTTTAAATCTTCATTGGATTTAATTCCGCCTCCAAAATCAATGATTAAGGAAGTCTTTATAGCAATTGTCTCCAACACTTTCCAGTTGACAATATGTTTCTCTTTAGCTCCGTTGAGGTCAACTAAATGCAAATACTTAAGTCCCGCGCCTTCAAAAGACTTCGCGACTTCCAATGGGTTATCGCTGTAAACCTTTTTAGTGTTGTAATTTCCTTTGGAAAGACGCACACATTTTCCATCAATAATATCGATCGCAGGGATGATTCTCATTTGATTTTTGAATTAGTCGATTGAGGGTTTCTTTGATTTTCCTCCTCGGGCTGTAATTATTTTACAATCTAAAATGCTAAGTCGATGAAATTTTTCAATAATCGTTCTCCAACATCTGCGGATTTCTCGGGGTGAAACTGGACCCCATAAAAGTTGTCTTTATGCAATCCGGATGAAAAAGGCAGAATATAGTCTGTTGAAGCGATGGTGTCATTCCCCACTTCCACAAAATAACTGTGGACGAAATACATATTATCTACGGTTGATATTCCTTCAAACAATGGTCCAATCGTGGAAATAAAATCATTCCAACCCATATGTGGGACCAGTTTTTTTCGTGGAAAAAGCCTTACGCTCTCATCAAAAATTCCTAAGCATGTGGTGTCGTTTTCATGAGAATATTCACACATTAGTTGCATGCCCAAGCAAATACCTAGAAAAGGCTGTTTCAACGAAACCAATGTTTTATCAAGGTGACGCTCTTTTAAGTATTTCATGGCTGAGTTGGCTTCTCCAACACCTGGGAAAATGACTTTATCTGCAGAGCGTAGTTTTTCTTGATCATCTGTCAGTACTGATTCTACTCCTAACCGATTGAGAGCGTTGATCAAAGAGCGAATGTTGCCGGCGTTGTATTTTACGATTGCAATCATCTTTTTGATTTTGAGGTTAAAAATGGAGAAATCATGAAGCGTGACAAAAGAAAAAGATGATAAAGTACTGATAAAATTTCTAGATGAACAGTTACATTTTGATTCATGGATTCGCTCTTGCAAAAGGTTTTAGAAGTGTAAATAAAGAGTTAAATAATATAAGGACACCTCTAAAAACCCACTTTCAATTTTTGAGATGATCTTTTTTTCCTGATACTTCGTTATCAAAATACTTATTTAACACTGCTAAACTCTGTTTTTGACATCTTGTCTAAGAAAAAAAATCTACCTCAAATTCTTGAACTGAGTTTTTAGAGGTGCCCATAAATGGTAAAGTCAAACTCGATCACTTCTAAGTTAAAATAGTCATTGATCTTTTGGTTTAAATTCGTGTATTTACCGAGCGGTTATATTAAGAATTAAATACTTCATCCATCTCCACTTTAATTCCTAGAAAATTTACTTCCACAATATCTCCTATGACATACACCTTATCAAAAGCAAATTTTCCAAGGCCATTTTGTTTATAAACTTCCATCGTATTTTCTTCTGGATAAACGACCCAATATTCCTCAACACCCGATTCTTCATAAAGATCATATTTGTCTCGTAAATCTTTTTTTGAGGTATGCGGGGAGAGAATTTCTACAATGAGATCTGGAGCACCGCTGCAACCCTTTTCATCCAATTTGTCATGATCGCAAATTATGCATAAGTCAGGTTGAACTACGGTGAATATCTCTTCATCATTGCTTGATTGCTTTGGTAAACGCACATCAAAGGGTGCTGAAAAAGCTTCACAAGGATTTTCTATTAGAAGCCTGTAAAATATACCTCCTAGCCTAAATGATACTTGCTGGTGTTTTCTTGATGGAGCCGGAGACATTTTGAAGATTTTGCCTTGGATAAGTTCTACACGATCTTCGAAATGCCATTTAAGATAATCAGCGTATGAATAACTCTTCCTCAAATCAAGTTGATCAATATGTGTTATCATCAGTTTTTTTTAAAAATATGATTACTGATATCCGACTAAAAGGGGGGTTTAAATTTATGATTTCTTGTTAAAGTACAATTAATGAATGGCGAGGTAGCCATGCTACCTCGCCAGGATTTATGATGTTTGAGTTCCAACCCTCAACATCATGTCTAAAAATACTTATCTATCAGGTCAACCCATACTTTGTCAGCTACTTTCTTTTATTCCCAGGTATCTGGTGGCTGAAAGTGTGTCAACCCATCAAAGCGATCGTTACTACAAAAAGATGACCACCTTCAAGCAGTTGGTCTTCTTGTT
>JBCDKO010000082.1:0-18708 GCA_038746525.1 Bacteroidota bacterium | reverse complement strand
GTCTCTATGATCCATACAATGCGCCCTCGAAGTAGCAATGAGTGTTTTTTCGTCTTCTGGACTTAAGATCAATTTTCTTCCTTTTCTTGCCATAGAGTAAAAATAATATTAATTCGTTTATTAACAAATCTTCACACTAGCCATATCAGAGAAATATACGTTTCATGATCCCTATGAAGAAGTGCTTTGTCACTTCTACGATTGTGTTTTGGCTTGATCTATGCACTCATCCATCACTTATATTTTGGTGGACTCAAAAACGGCTTTGATTGATATCTGATCTCATATTTTCTACCTCGCGTTTTCAAGATAAATCTTTGGTTCATAAAGGATAAGCAGACGCGCTCGATGTGCCTATAGCTTGAATCGTGACCATGAATGTCCATATAACTCCATAAAAAGGCCGACGGAGTATAAAGTGTTTATCATAACTGTTACAAGGAGCTTCCTATCATGGATAACACGTTCCCGGCAGGGGATTGCTTATCACCAGGGCAATTTAAATGGCTCCGGTGCCCAGTGAGGGTGCCCATCTTCCCGGAAAAGGAAAATGGTTAATAATAAGAAAGAAAGTTTTAACCCGAAAATTCGGGTGTTATTCATTGAGATGAAGTAACACGTTGAATATGAGGTAATTGATTTTGAATGAGAGGACAACATCGTTCCCCAAATTTGAAGAATCAAAAATCATTCATTATGAATATTAAACTACTGTAAATCAATTACTTGAATCAACCCGCCATTATTTGTGGTGAATAATGCAGGTTAATGGAAGCAATAAAAGTACTGTTGGAAGGAAAGAAAGTTTGGAAGTAGAGTTTTCTGTAGGAAGGGTTATGACTCCCGAGGGAAGGATAACCCCCCCGAGGGAAGGGTGACAACCCCCGAGGGAAAGAATAAAATTCGGTGAGAAGATGAATTGGATACTAGGAAAGGAATAAAATTTGTTATCAGGAAATCTCTGCTCAGACCAGAAAATGGCTCTATGAAGTAGGTTTGGACACGTTCAATCTAAATTTTTACATAAATACCAACCCAAAACCAAACTCAGAAAAATTGGATAGGCTAGTTATTTCTCATTTTCATTCGTTCAAAATCTGTTTTAGGCCCCCCACATGTGGAGCAACAATATTCATTAGGTAATTCTGCAAATGATGTTCCCTCCCTGATGGAATAGTTCGGGTCTCCCAGCTCTGAATCATAGACGGTTTGGCAATGAATACATTGATACAGCTCTTTCTGAATGTTGTCACTTATAGTTTTTAGCTTAGAAGATAGTGGATACTCATCTTTAAAATTCTCGAAATACATTTTGCTAAGCTCCACAATAAGAGAGGCGAGCACGGTTTTGGGAACATCCATTGCATATGTCTTATAGTTGTTAAGATTAGGATTAAAGTCCTTACTGTAAAGGATATTAAATGTTTCGTCGGTGACAAATTCAATTACGATGGAGGTGAATAAGGTGATATCATCGCTTGTTTTAATGGTGAATGTGAGACCATAGGTGCTGATGTCCATTTTGTCAAGCTCTCTCACCAGATAAAATTTAAGATGAAGCGCTGGCTTACTTAGCGCCGGAAGGTGCCAGTTGAGTTCTAGTGCAGAGTGTCTAAGATTCATGCCAAACCTTCCTAGTAATTTTTCCCATCCCATCCGATCTTTCTCAAAGATTCCTTTGATGACAAAGGATTTCCAGGGAGTGAGTGACAGGTTTCCTATGTTCGTTGCAATGGCTTTTTCAATGATGGCCTTAAGAATGGAGATGCTGTATTCATTGTTTCTCCAATAGAGCCCTAGCCAATATTTCCCATCAGATATTCTATTGATACCTTCATAGTATGGGAAGTTAATGTCTGGCAATGATAGGCTTTCAGTTACCGGTTGAGTGTTGAGATTCAGGTTTTTTGTGAGATAGTCGAAAATTTGTTTGTAGTTGAGGCCCTTGGAAATAAGTTTATCCTTTTCAATACACCGGGCAATCTTTACCAAATCTTCTGAGAAGACCAATAACGGAAGTTGATAAGGAATGATGTTTATTTCTTTACATCTTAAATAAACATACCAAAAATTTTCCTGGTTAGAAGCCAGAAAATTGATCTGGCCCGTAAAAAGTGGGACCAGGCTCTGAGAGGAGTCAACAATATTGATCCGCAGTTTTGGCCTGTAGTCAAAACTATCTAGAATATAATGGTATATATGAGATGCAAGCCATTGTTTACCCGGTACGATTTCTTGTGCAACATAAGAACTGGCGATGTTTTGGTACTGAAAAGTATTGATTTCGTAGTGACCATTAATTGCTTCAAATTCTTGATCTAAAGCGGTGTTCTTTGTTTCTTTTGAAGGAAACAAAATATCCTGTCTGGAACCAAGGTTTATGTGTGCTGCCCCAAGTTTCTCAGCGACCAAAAGAACTTTATAGAAATCTCCGGTTGAAATGATTCCTCCTTTTACAAAGACCCTTACCAGTTCCCTAAGGCTCATTCAAGCTTCCACAAGGTTTTTATTTAACAATCTGACCAATTCTGTTTTACAACTTCCACACCCAAGTCCTGCACCCGTAGCTTCACATAGCTCATTCAGAGTATTGCTGCCTTGTGTGATGGAAGCTAGTAAGTTACCTTCTCCTACATTATTGCAGGAACAAACCAGCTTGCCTTTGACAGGGTTGGGAGTTTTACCAGATCGTAATAAACGCAGTCGTTTTTCAGAAAGCTCTGTTTTGGATTCTATGAGTTCTTTAAATTCAGCAAATTCAGCTTTGTCACCCATTAGGATGGTTCCAACCAAACGATCCTTATGAATGATGCATTTCTTATAAAAAAGCGCATCTCTATCCAAAAAGGTGATTTCATTGTAGTTTTTTCCTCCGGAGGGGATTTTTGGTGTCCCTATAGAACAAAGGTCAAGGCTTGGGAATTTCAGGATGTTTAAAGGTATGCTTCCTTTGTAAGCGCTGGTCACGTCACCCGCGAGAAATCGTGCACATATATCAGCCTGTTGTTCAGCAGATGCGGTAATTCCGCTGGTGGCGTTTTCAAATTCGGCGATTTCTCCAAGGGCAAATACGTGTTGGTCACTTGTTTGAAGATATTCATTGATAATAACTCCTCGTCTGCACGCCACTCCTGATTCTTGAGCTAATCGAATGTTTGGCCTGGTCCCGATAGCGTAGATAACGGCATTAGCATATAATCGCTTGCTGCTCTTTAGATCAACAAGGAGCTCTGAATCATTACTTTCCGTAATGCTGATGACTTCATCGTTGGTATATACGATGACACCAAGTTCTTCGATGTACTCTCGAAGCATTGCACTGGCAACAGGGTCTAATTGACGCTCCATTAAATGTGAGCCAAGCTGCACAATCTTAACATCAACACTTATCTCAGTTAATGCCGCGGCCAGTTCGAGTCCCAGTAATCCTCCACCAATGACCACGGCTTGGTCTCCCGGACTCAATGTACTTTTCAAAGCATCTGCGTTTCTCCTGTTCCTCATCGTAAAAACCCTTGAGAGATGGATGGGCGCTTTAGGCGGTACAAAAGCGCTACTGCCTGTTGCTATGATTAATAGATCATATCTATGCTTTGAATCATTTTTATCCTGTACCTGCTTTTCTTTTCTATCGATGGAAATAATCGGATTCTCTACATGCAGTTGGATGTTTAAAGCTTCTAGCTCTTGTAGGTTGTATTTAATGAGATCTTGCCATTTTTTGCCGTTGTTTACATATTCCGGGAGCAATACCCTATTATAAAAAGGCCATTTTTCTTCTGAGAAAACCTCTATTTCATCTTCTTGATTAAGTTCACGATAAGTACAAATGAATCGATAAGCTGCTGCGCCTGCGCCAATTACTACAATTTTTCTTTTCGCCGGAATAAATTTCTCCACTTGTACGGCTGAGAATTTAAAACCTGGTTGTTTGGACTTGGGGTCTACTGCACCGTCTGTCAGGTTATTGGCCCTGGAATGGTCATTTTCCAACATTTTCCCCCAATGCATTGGAAGAAATACTACACCCTTCTTAATATTAGGTGTCACTTGCGCATTCACACGGACTTCACCTCGTCTGCTTTGAATGATCACCGGATCGTTGGGCCGTATGGCCCGCAACTGGGCGTCTTCAGGATGGATTTCTAAGGTTGGCTTGCCGATATGCTTTTTCAGTTTTGACACTTTACCTGTTTTGGTCATGGTGTGCCATTGGTCTCGAATCCTACCCGTTGTTAAAATGAGTGGAAAATCAATTGAAGTTGTTTCATGTTCATTATAAGGACCAGGGGAGTGAATATTGGCTCTTTTATCTGGCGTGAGGAATTCCCCATTTTCAAATAATCGTTGAGTACCCGGATGATCTTCGGTCGGGACTGGCCATTGAATGGAATGAACCTCCTTTAATCTTTGATAGTTAAGGCCAGATATGTCTATTGGAGTGTCCTTCGTTAGTTGGGTGTATTCTTTATATACTTCTTCAGCATTCTGAAAATCGAACCCTTTAAATCCCATTCTTCTCCCAAAATCAAGCAATATTTCCAGATCAGGCCTTGCCGATCCTGGTGGATCTACCGCTTTTTGGAGATAGGTAATCCTTCTTTCGGAGTTGGTCATGGTGCCTTCTTTTTCCAGCCATCCGGCCGCGGGAAGCACCAGGTCCGCATAGTTAATCGTATCGCTCCTATAAGATATATCCTGAACGATCACAAATTTTGCAGCTTTCAATCCTTCGTCTACCCATCGCGCATTGGGCATGCTTACCGAAGGATTGGTGCAAATGATCCAAATGGCTTTCATTTTACCAGTTTTGAGGTTATCAAACATTTCTGTTGCCGTCATTCCTGGTTTTTCACTGATCTTTTCTACTCCCCAAAAGTCAGCTACTTCTTTTCGGTGTTTAGGATTATTGAGGTTTTTGTGGACTGCCAATAAATTAGCGAGACCTCCCACCTCCCTACCTCCCATTGCATTGGGTTGTCCGGTGAGAGAGAAGGGCCCGTTTCCTGGTCTTCCAATTTTCCCGGTGATAAGGTGGAGGTTGATGAGTGCGAGGTTTTGGTTCACTCCGGCTGTGCTTTGGTTAAGCCCCATAGCCCACATGCTTAAAAATCCTTTTGAAAAACCTATCCATCTGGCAGCTTTTTCGATGTCATCAACCGGTACTTTACAAATGGCTGCGTATTCTTCTAAGGTTTTAGCTTGGACGAGCTTTGCCAATGAATGAAAACCATTGGTGTGATCATTTATAAACGATTCGGATAGATGATTTTTATCGATGAGGTATCTTGCAATTCCGTGAAAGAGGGCTTCATCTGTTCCCGGATGAACCTGAAGATGTAAATCAGCAAGTGTGACACTATCTGTTACTCTAGGGTCAGCGACAATGATTTTAAGATTTGGATTTTCAGCTTTATGCTTTTCAATCCTGCGAAATAAGATGGGATGACACCAGGCTGGGTTTGCGCCGGCAATGAAAATACAATCTGAAAGCTCAATATCTTCATACGCTATGGGCACCACATCGTCTCCTAACGTTTCTTTGTACCCCACCACTGCAGAACTCATGCAGAGTCTGCTGTTGGTATCGATATTGTTGGTTCCGAAGAAACCTTTCACTAGTTTGTTAGCAATATAATACTCTTCCGTTAGACATTGGCCAGAAACGTACAACCCAACACTATCGGGGCCATTATTTTTTATAAACGTCTTGAACACGGAAGCGGCTCTATCTAAAGCGGTATCCCAATCCACCTCTCGAAGTGGATGGTTTTTGCTCCAGCGCATTTGGGGCGATAGTAACCGATCCGATTGATCCATCACGGTGTAGTGAAGATTCATTCCCTTTGAACAGAGCATGCCCTTGTTCACGGGATGATCTTTATCTCCTTCTACTAATAGTCTACCTTTTCTATCTTTTGAAGCGATAATACCACAGCCCACTCCGCAATAGGAACAGGTAGTTTTAAAGGACTCCTGGGTTGGTTTGCACATGTGTTTTTTGTTTGGAGTCTACTTAACAATTATTGAAAAGACGGGTTAGGCACATGGCATTCAAGATATAATTTTTTCATTTGTGAAATGATTAAAATCAGGGTTACAAAAGGAGACCGGAAGCCAACCGGTGAAGGGTGGCAACCGGTAACCTAGACAAATGAACTCTTCTCTATTCAATGGTTAGTGATTCAGAAAATCAATTAATACGTCTCTTTCTTTGTAATAATTGGGGTCTTCCATGACGTCCACTTTAATTCTTGGTCTTTGGAATCTGATGGGCTGCTCTTTGCCAATTTTCGCGTAAGGCCCGCTGGTCATCATCACTACCCGATCTGCAAGAAAGATGGCTTCATCTACATCGTGGGTAACCATGATGGCGGTGATCTGTTCTTGCTCCACCACATCAATGAGCACTTGTTGCAATTCGGTTTTTGTGAGCGAATCCAACATTCCGAATGGCTCATCCAACAATAGAATATTAGGCTTTAAAGCAAATGCCCGAGCAATTCCTACACGCTGTTGCATGCCCTGTGATAGGTCTGCAGCCTTTTTGTGAAAAGCATCTTCAAGTCCTACCTGAGCCAGGTAATATTTTGCGATATCATTTTGTTCACGTTTTGTACCGTGCGGAAAGACTTGCCGCACACCCAATAAGACATTCTCTAGCGCGGTCATCCAAGGGAATAAACTAGGTGCCTGGAATACCACTCCTCGGTCCGGTCCAGGTCCAATAATTTTTGCTCCATTAAGCATAATTGTCCCATCAGAAATTTTATTTAACCCTGCAATCATGCTCAAAAGCGTGGATTTTCCACAACCCGAGTGACCGATAATGCAAATAAATTCACTTTGCCTGATCTCCAGATTCAATCCTTCCAATACCACATAAGGCCCTTTTGGCGTAGGATAGATCTTTGAAAGGTTAGAGATTTCCAGCATGATTGGTTTTTCCACACTTTCACCATGCGTGACTTTTAGTTGTAGGTCGTTTGAAGCCTCAATGTTGTTTTCTTTTACTAGTTCTTGTATCATTTTTATTTCTTTCAAAGGATTATGCAACTTTTAAAGGTTTCAGTGACTTTGGTTTTAGGCTGGGCAATTGGTATTTGTCCACATTGGATTTTTGTTTCATTTCCTGATTCATAGCAATCATATACTTGGTAATCTCTGTTCTCAATCGCTTATATTCTTCATTCTGATCCAATGTCTGCTTATCCCTTGGCCTTGGAATGTTCACTTTGAATTCGGGTCCCAGTGTAGCTCCGGGTCCTAGTGTCAATGGGATAATACGGTCAGCCAATATCAGTCCCTCATCTACGCTGTTTGTGATCATCACAACCGTTTTCTTATCTTCCAGCCAGATTCTGGTTATCTCATCTTGCAGGTTACTGCGCGTCAACGCATCCAGCGCACTTAAGGGCTCGTCTAGCAACATCACTTTAGGTGCTAATGAAAGCGCTCTTGCCACGGATACCCTTTGTCGCATTCCACCGGATAATTCAGCAGGTTTTTTTTCTAGCGCAGGTGTAAGGTTCACCTTTCCAATATAATCTTTGGTATGAGCATCTACTTTTTGTTTGTTCCACTTTGGAAATACCTCTCGTACCGCCATACCAACGTTTCCTTTAACGTTAAGCCATGGAAGTAAAGAATAGTTTTGAAACACAATGCTTCTATCAGGTCCGGGCCCGGTAATTTTTTTTCCATCAAGTAGGACTTCTCCGGAGTCCGGAAAAATAAGTCCTTCAATCAAATTGATCAAGGTAGTCTTTCCCATGCCTGAGAAACCGATGATACAAATAAATTCTCCTTCTGCTACAGTGAGATTGATATCTCGAAGTATCTGTGCTTTTTCAGCACCTGTTCCGTAGCTCTTGCTTACGTTTTTTAATTCCAGAAATGCCATCTCTTATGCTGCTTGTTTTTTGACAAATAGATTTCTCACAATCGTAAGAGGAGAGGCTTTCTGCCTATCTTCAAAGCTTACCATACCTTGGATGGTGGCCATGAGTTTGTCCAGCAAAAATCCAATAATCCCAATCACAAACATCGCTACCATGATTTTTGCATTGGAACTACTTGAACCATTTTGAAATTCTTCACGAACAAATCCGCCAAGGCCAGGGCTTTGGCTCAGCCACTCTACGGCAATGAGCACCATCCAGGAGACAGATACTGTAATCCTTAAGCCAGTAAAAATCAAAGGCACAGCTGCAGGTAGGACCACTCTCACAATTTTCTTCCCTACACCTAATCGAAGTACCTTGGCCACATTCAGGTAATTTTCATCTACCGAAGATACACCTACCGCGGTATTGACCAGGGTTGCCCACATGGCGCAAAGACCCACACTGATAAAGGTAATCACGAATGCATTATTTCCTTCCGGGTCAGTCATGATGGTATTTACAATCATCTGTACTAACAGGAACCAGACTACTGGGGAAATGGGCTTGAATACCTGTACAAACCAGTTTGTAGCTGTTTTAAAATTTTTGCTAAGGCCGGTAAGTATGCCAATGGGGATGGAAACGCACATGGCTAGCACTACACCCCAGAGGATGTTTTCCAAGCTTGTGATGATCTGGTCAAGAAATGAAGGTCTTCCCGTATAAATAATCGATTTTTTTCCCTGGGCCTCCAGTTTTTCATTGGTCTCTGCCATTTTTTTCTTGAATGCCCTTTTATCCCGCATTACCTCGGCGGCATCTTTCACCAAGAGTTCAGCAGTTTCCCAAACAAAGAGTGGCGATGGCAAACTGTTTGGTTGGCTGCTCGGATCTCCTGATTCTATTCGTTTTTTAGTTTCTATCGCAGCCTCTTCAGATTGGGTAGTTCGAATTTTTTCAATAGTTGTTTCTACAGCCTTGTTATAGAGTGCTTTAGAGCCGGCTGTCCATAAAAGAAGGAAAGCGATAATAGCTGCAAAGCTCAGGCCAACGGTTTTTAGAATATTTTTCATTTGTCTATTATTTGAAAGATGAATGAAGAACAGACCGAGGCTATATTCTCGGCCCGTCCTTCAATAAAAAGGATCTATTAATCTTTGTTGCCAATCTCAAAGCTATTGATATAGGCTATGGGATCTTTTGCGTCATACGAAATCCCATCAATGAAGTCTTCAGTAGCTGGTTTGTAGCCATCCGTCTCAGGAATATCTGAAGCTGGAATTTTCCCCTCTTCAACCAATAGCTGCGCTGCTTTCTTCCAGATATCTGGTCTGTATACATTTTTGGCAGTTTCGTGATACCATTCGGAAGGCTTTGATTCAGGAATTTGCCCCCACCTTCTCATTTGAGTAAGGAACCAAATAGCATCCGAATAATAAGGATAGGTTGCATAGTACTTGTAAAATACATTGAAATCAGGCATTGATCTTTTGTCACCCTTCTCAAATTCGAACGTTCCCGTCATAGAGTTCGCGATAACGATTGAATCTGCACCAACGTAATCAGGCATGGAAAGAATACCTACTGCCTTAGGCCTGTTTGTGGGATCGTCCAACCATTTTCCTGCTCTAATTAGAGCCTTAGTAATAGCAACAGCTGTGTTAGGATTTTCATCCATAAACTGCTTTGTCATGACAAATACTTTCTCCGGATTGTTTTTCCATATATCGTAATTTGTGGTTACCGGAACACCAATCCCTTTGAATACCGCTTGTTGATTCCACGGCTCACCTACACAATAACCATAAATGGTACCTGCCTCGAGGGTAGCCGGCATTTGCGGCGGCGGAGTAACAGAAAGCAAAACGTCTGCATTTACCTGGCCCTGAATGTTCTCGGCGGTATACATACCAGGGTGTATTCCCGCAGCAGCTAACCAGTACCTGATCTCATAGTTGTGCGTAGATACAGGGAATACCATTCCCATTTTGAAGGGCTTTCCTGCAGTTTTGTATTCGTTCACTACTGGTTTGATCGCGTCTGCTTTGATCGGATGCATTGTTTTTCCATCTCCATTTACTGGCACATTAGGCTTCATTTTGGACCATACTTCGTTAGAAACGGTGATCCCATTACCATTTAGATCCATAGAAAATGGAGTTTGTAAGCTAGCCTGACGTCCAAAGCCCGCTTGAGCGGCTATAGGTTGACCGGCAAGCATATGAGAACCATCCAATTGACCGTCAATCACACGATCCAATACATTTTTCCAGTTTGCCTGAGCTTCGATGGTTACATAAAGCCCCTCTTCTTCAAAATATCCCAGCTCCTTGGCAATGGCAAGTGGCGCCATGTCTGTCAATTTGATGAAGCCAAAGGTTAGCTGTGGTTTTTCAATATCTAGTGAAGAAGCAGAAGCCGCTGACTCTGTACTTTCGTTCGTTGTCGAACTGCCCCCACCACAGTTGAGTAGAATTGGAGCAATAGCTATCAATAGGATATACGATATCTTTTTCATTTTCCGTTTTCTTTAGCAAGGTTGGTTTATAAAAACTTAGGCTTGAAGGTTAGCTGCATCCACGCCCATTGATTATATTCATCTGAGTCACCTCCTTTATAAGCTTCAAGCAAATCAGTGGCGAAAATGGTAGAGTAACCCAATTTGAAATTAAAGCCTTTGGAGACCGCATAATCAAATATCAGATCGATCTCTGTTCCATAGGAGCCACTTTCAAGCTCTCCTTCAAGGTTTTCTCTATCTTGATTAGTATAAAAGTTGTGTACCGATCCAATGATTTTAGATTTCTCTCCCGTTTTCAAAACGGATTTGATATAAAAGTCATTTAATCCCACTGATTCACCCGGACCTACATAGAAAAAATCCATTAAGCCATAAAATTTATGGTTCGTTCCGAATGGTTGAAGCCAGGCTTCATTATCACTGGTAGTAGGATCATCACTCGAAACGATGTCTGCACCTAAAGTAATAGGGAAACCTAAACCTTTGTAGGTAAAATCAAAAGCATATAAGTAGGCAGATCTATCGTTTTGACCTGTTTGCCAATAAGCAGAAGCATTGATAGCCACTTTCCCGAACTGATAGGAAGGAAAAATTCCAAAAGTAGTCGTATTGTCATAGTCTACGGAAGTGCTAGTCAAAGATTCTGTATTAATAACATTCGTAACCATGGTTTGGACTTTGAGATTGCCAATAGGGATGGTTGCCCATATATATTGCATGCTATTATAGCCCCCTCTAATCTGAGTAAAGGCGGTTGAATCAACACCCTGAAAGTGCCTCACCCGATTGAGTGCCACTCCCACATCTATTTTCACATCGTTGAAAGAAAGCTTGTTCACAAGTGCATCATGTGCACGGCCGGAAGCGGCCCAGCCTAAGGCTCCAAACCACCTTTGATCCCAATAGCTGATTGCCTGACGACCCACCTTAAGGGTGTACCAGTCGGTTGCTTTATATTCTGCATAAGCTTCAAATACAGAAAAGTTCGCTTCCGGCCCAGTTGGGGCGTTATCTCCAAGTAAGTCATATGCTTGTGGCATTTGACCCCAGAAATGGACTAATTGTGGAGAAAAGACAATTTTTAGATTTGTGGTGGTATCCATGTAACTAAAGTAAAGTCTGGTCCTTTGCTGTGTGGCAACTCCAACAGATTCTCCACTATTAATTAATCTTGAGTTCGTTCCTCCATACAATTCTGTACGTGGACGGACTTCTCCATAAAGCGAATATTGTGCTTCCGCAGTTAATTGAACCAAGAAGCAAATGAATAATGCTAGGTACGTATTTGTTTTCATCCTCATATATTTACGTATTAATGAAGTTCGAAATTACGTAATATTTCTTATAAACCAAACTAGTAATTACGTATAATTACTTAATTACATAGATTTTATTACTTATTACTGAGCTTTATCTATGAATTTTTGAAATCCTTGCTGATTGTCTGGCTTTTTTTCATCAACCGTTTTTGCTGATTTCTGCCTCAGTGAATAGTTATTGGAATGGTTAGAGATAAATAGAATGAATACTGAAAAAGCCGTCTACATGGTCTTAAGGCAGTTTTTTGTGATTGATGTAGCTGAACGTTGACCAGCAAAGCCACTAAAAAGGAGGATCATATATGTACTTAATCCTGGATTTGGAAATAATTAAGTGGTCCGATGTTAAAATAACTTGATAAGGTCTTCGCTTTCTACTTTTTTGAGAAGCTCGGTAATATTATTTACCTCCAGTTTTTTCATTATGTTAAATCTGTGCGTTTCAATCGTTCGAATACTTTTACCTAGTTGATCGGCAATTTCCTTATTGCCTACTCCATTATAAATTAGTTTAAGAATTTCTTTTTCTCTCTTGGTCAATGGATATTCTTTAGGTTCGCCAGCACTCACCTTATCAGTCGATTGGGGTGTAAATGAATTAATGATAGTATTAGAAATATCACCGCTGTAATATTTCTGTCCACCATTGATCATTTTGATCGCTTTGATAAACTCTGATTTGCTGGTATCTTTTAATAAATATCCGTCTGCTCCGTATTCAAGTGATTTTAAAATGTATTCCGATTCGTTGTGCATGGTTAAAATGATTACCTTAATATCTGGTCTTTCTTTTAAATCCGAAGCTACTTCGAGTCCATTTTTTAATGGCATCCGGATATCGGCGATCAATACATCTGGTTTATTGGTATTAATTTTTTTCAGTGTTTCTTCCCCATCTGAAGCTTCCCAAATCACCTGGATTTCGGAATCCATTTCCAACAACATCTTTATACCATTTCTAACAATTTCATGATCATCTGCGAGAGCTACATTTATCATTTTTCATCTATGGGTAGGGTAATATAAACTTTGGTTCCTTGGCCTAGCGTGGTATCTAATTCAAAATGACCACCAATGTAAGATGTGCGTTCTTTCATATTAAATATTCCATGTCCGGGATTTTCGAAATGACCGGTCTTTTCCAATTCAGTGTAGTTAAATCCTTTACCATCGTCTTCAATAGAAATATTCAGAATGTTAATGCTGTGAATGAACTTTATCTTTACCAACGAACCTTTTGAATATTTGATGGCGTTATTTACACCTTCTTGTATAATTCTGTATAGATTAACTTCTACTTTAGGATCTAATCTGTTGATAAATTTTGTCTCGTTAAAAAAACCGACATCAAGTTTCGTTACTCTGTTAATGTCCTCGCAGAATTTATTTATTGCTGCCACCAAACCAAAATCGTCCAAGCTGGAAGGAGCGAGATTAAAGGAAACCCTTCTGACTTCCTGAATGACTTTTTTGTTGAGGTCTCTGGCGTTTTCCAACTTGAATTTCATGTGTTTAGATGAGGGAATGATGGACTCTAGTTGCAGCTTTAATGCCGATAGCATTTGGCCTATGCTATCATGAAGTTCCTGCGAAAGACGTTTCCTTTCTTCTTCTTGTCCTTCTAAAATAAATGATGACCGATATTCTTGCTCTTTGATTGATTTCTCAATTCGTTCACGATTTATTTCTCTGGATCTGATTTTTGCTTCTTTAAATTCTGTGACATTTTTCGCTATTATCTTGATATCTCCATGCGACAGAGTAGGTACGATGAACGTCTCCAGCCAAACAAAATCTCCTGGTTCATTGATTAGTTTGAGCTCTCCTGACCAATTATTGTCATTGCTGAATAGCTGAAAAAGGCCATCTATAAAATCTTTGTCGTAACCACTTTCTTCAAGTAGCTGCTGAAAAGAGTTTAGTTTCGTTTTTTCTTCATATTCCATTAAGTTAAAAAACTTGTTGCTCAGGAAAATGAATTCCCCTTGCCTATTAATAGATGCATATAAGGAGGCAGACTCAGGGGTGATGTTTACCGCTTCAAGATCTTGGTAAGATTTTCCTAGTTCTTCATAAAGCTTAGAAAGTGCTTGTGTCATCTTTTTTGACGAAGTTTCTGACTCTTGTAATTCAGTGACAGTGGTTTGTATATTTTTTGCCAATGGTCTAAAAACAAAGATCAGTTCCAGAACTATAATGAGCAGCGATCCAAAAAAGAGGTAAAGTTCAGTATTCTTGAGGTCGTCGACTTTTTCAGTGGCTTCCTTATCATACTGGAAAACGATTTCGTTCATACCGGTAAGGAAATCCGTTTCATGTGCTAATATGATGTCCAGGTATTCACTGATATTTTCTCCACTTCCTTCTTTGATAATAGACAAAGCACTCTTGTAAATAGCTTTGAAGTTAGGATCTATGGTATCAAACATCTGAATGATCGTGGGTGAATTATCTCCCCTAAGTCCCAAGGTTGAATCACCATTAAGGAGTCCATCATGAGACTTCTTCCAAAGGTAAAGAGCCTCTTTGAGTTCTTGATAATTAGCAGAATAAGAACCAGTCCCTTGTTTTATTTTCAAAGCTACCTTTGTAATCTTTTGAGAGAGCATCCTTTGTCTTCCTGCTACGTTGATGACTCGCGCGTCATTCTGTTGTCTACTTATGGAGGTTTGAATAAGAATTTGACTTATAATGATTGCCAAAGCAATACACCCTAAGGCAATAAGATACAAGTATTCTAATCGTCGGAATTTTGGACGTAACATTTGTATGAAAATAATCCAATGCGGATAATACTAGGATTTTAGACGATGTTAAGCAACTCCAACAAATACTTTGTTCTCTTCAATTTTCACAGGATAAGTGGCAATATCACATAAAGATCCATTTAGGTTTTTACCTGTTTTGAGTGAAAAAGTATTCTTGTGAAAAGGACAAGCTACTTTGGGTTCGTCACCGTCAGATCCAATCATACCTCTGGATAGAATCATTTGCTTTTTATGTGGACATAAGTTTTGGGTAGCATACCATTCGTTTCTCCTGGTGAAATTAAATACCGCGATTTGTAGATCATGATATTTTATACAGATCCCTCCATTCTCAGGGAACGCCTCTATCTCGCAGGCAAATACCCATTTGGTCACAGCATCGGCTTTAACAGGTTGATATTTAATAGATGTCATGTGTAATAGATGTCATTTGGTGCTATTTGGTTCTAAATCCCAGTCTGCCGGTTTTTTCATTTCGCGCATAGGGACAAATTGTTGGGTGGGATCATCCTCATCACTATTGGCAAAGTGCTTAAACTTAGCCATCATTTTTTCATCATTTATCGCTTTTTCCCATTCGCAATGATAAGCTGCAATAAGCGCTTGCATATCTTTTTCAAGTTCTTCGCCGATGCCCAGGGAATCGTCCACTACTACCTCTTTTAAATACTCAATTCCGCCTTCTAACTTATTTAACCAGACAGAAGTTCTATTGAGGGGCTCAGCGGTTCGAATGTAAAACATTAAGAATCGATCCAGGTACTTGATGGCTGTTTTTTCGTCAATATCACCGGCAAGAAGCTTTGCATGTTGTGGGTTAGCTCCACCATTTCCGCAGACATACAGATTATATCCTATTTCGGTTGCAATCAAACCAAAATCTTTTCCCTGAGCCTCTGCACATTCTCTTCTGCACCCTGATACCCCACCTTTTAATTTATGAGGGGATCTCAAGCCTTTGTATCTGTTTTCGATCTCAATGGCGAATGATACGGAATCGTGCAGTCCGTACCTGCACCATGTTGATCCTACACAACTTTTTACCGTCCGAAGTGCCTTGCCATAGGCATGACCACTTTCAAATCCCGCATCAATTAGCTCTCTCCAGATTTTTGGTAGGTCGTTAAGTTTTGCCCCAAACATATCAATGCGCTGACCTCCGGTAATTTTCGTATACAAGTCAAATTTCTTGGCAATAGTCCCAATGGCAATCAGCTTATCGGGAGTGATCTCTCCTCCTGGCACCCTTGGTACTACAGAATAACTACCGCCTTTTTGAATATTTGCCAGGAATCTGTCATTGGTGTCTTGTATTGTCTCCTGCTTAAGAATGGGGTCGTTCCAAATACTAGCCATTAGGGAGGCTACTGCCGGCTTACATACTTCACATCCATCACCCGATCCGTATCCATTCAGCAGATCCTCATAGGATTTGATTTCTTTCACCTTGATCAGGCTATACAACTCTTGACGTGTATAGTCAAAGTGGGCACAAATGGTTTTCCTCACCTTTTGCCCCATGCTTTTCAATGTTGCGGCAAAGATGTCTCCCACCATAGGAGAACAAGCACCACATCCGGTTCCGGCTTTCGTACAAGCTCTTACTTCCTTTAAGTCAGTCAGGTTTTGTTCTTTGATGCTTTGTACAATTGTTCCTTTTGTCACATTTTCACAAGAACAAATTTGTGCGCCATCCGGAAGGTCAAGGATGCTATTTCCTCCGGACTCTCCTCCTCGTGATCCCAGGATTAAATCTTCCGGGTTAGGAGGAATGGCCATTTCATTCTGAACAATTTGATGTAATATACCATATTGCTCTGCATCACCTACTAAAATTCCACCTAGCAATCTTTTCTTATCATCCGAAATATTGATCTGCTTATAAATACCATTATTCTTGTCTTCAAAAGAAATTGGTATACTTCCTTCAGTACTCCCAAGTGCATCGCCAAAGCTAGCGACATCAATGCCTATCAATTTTAACTTGGTAGACATATCCGCTCCATTAAAACTCCCTGAATCATTACCAGTAAGCTGTTTCGCAACTATTTCTGCCATATCATACCCCGGAGCTACCAAGCCATAGATAAAATCATCATAGGATGCCGCTTCCCCAATGGCATAAATATTCGGATCATTGGTTTGAAGAGAATCGTTGACTTTAAAGCCACCTCTTGCTCCGGTTTCCAAACCAGCATCTTTTGCTAGCTCATCTCGAGAAACAATTCCACAAGAGATAACCAGCATCTCTGTGTCTAATTGAGTACCATCTTTAAACAATAGTTTTTCCAGTTTTCCATTACCGGTTATTTGCGTGGTTTCTTTGCTTAAATAAATCTCAATTCCTAGTGCCTCTATTTTACTTTTAAGCATGTTGGATCCGGCATCATTGAGCTGCCTGGGCATAAGCCTGGGAGCAAATTCAATGATTTGTGTTTCTAATCCCATATCCAAAAGTGCCTTACCAGCTTCCAGACCAAGCAATCCTCCACCTAAAATTGCTCCTCTTTTTATCTTTTTCCCATAGTCAATGATCTGATCGAGGTCTTCTATTGTGCGGTATACAAATACTCCTTTCTTTTCCTTTCCGGGTATGGGTGGTACAAAAGCTCTTGATCCGGTGGCAAGTATTAAGTAATCGTAGTGCGAAGTGGTTCCTTTATGAGTGGTGATCGTTTTTTTCGTTCGATCAATTGAAACGACTAATTCACCGGTATTTAATAGAATGTCATTTTCCGAATACCAATCCGAAGGGGCCATTAATAACTTGTCAACCGAAGAATCAGAAAAATATTCACTTAGATGCACACGGTCATATGCTGGGTATATTTCCTCTCCATATACCTCAATATGAAATTCATCTATGGGTGCAAGGGTTCTAATCTTTTCACAGAATTTATAGCTAACCATTCCATTCCCGACGATCACTACTTTTTTCATATTCTTTTTTTACGTAAAAATACGTAATTTTACTTGGATTGAAAACGAATATATACGTAATTTTATCAAAAATTTGTTACAAATGTCTAAATTGTACTTAGTAGGTGCCGGTCCAGGAGACCCTGAATTAATTACCCAGAAAGCCATAAATGTCCTTAAAAAAGCTGATGTGGTCCTATACGATGCCCTGGCCAATGAAGAATTACTTACCTATTGTAATGATACATGTAATAAAATATACGTAGGAAAGAAGCCCGGAATCCATCAGTATCAACAAATATTCATTAATGACTTAATTGTTGATTGTTCGAGAGTGCATAAAAATATCGTCCGTCTCAAAGGTGGTGACCCTTTTGTCTTTGGTAGGGGCTATGAAGAACTGGATCATGCGAGGAAACACGGCATAGAAGTGGAAATAATCCCGGGAATAAGTAGCGCGCTTGCAGTGCCAGCCATTAATGAGATACCGTTGACTTGTAGAGGGGTAAATGAAAGCTTTTGGGTGGTTACAGGGACGACCCTGGATCAGGAAGTCTCTAAAGATGTATATTTTGCTGCCCAATCTTCTGCTTCCGTAATAATTCTTATGGGTATGAAACGCCTGGGACTCATTGTAGATAAATTTAAAACGTATAGGGGAGGTGATGAGCCTATTGGCATCATTCAAAATGGAACGAAGAAAAACCAAAAAGAGGTATTCGGTTGCTTAGATGATATTGAAAAGAAAGTTGAGGCAGGTGACATAAGCGCGCCCGCAATTATTATTATAGGAGACGTTGTCAAGCTAAGCAAGTGCAAAGAATTGGTGATGGCAAACAGCGATTTAGTTTAATTAGGCAGGTCTGGTTTATTTATTATTATATTGAACTGGATCTTGATGATAAGTGGTGCAGAATTGTCTTCCAAACCTCCTGAGATAGATGCCTCAGAGTTCTCTCCAATTATACCAGGTATGTAGGGATTGGTACCATGAGAAACTACCACAAAGCAAAAGGAACCAGGTATTGAAAGCACTTCAGATATGTGAAAAAGAGAGTTTAGCCTTGGGGAAAAATTGTAAAAACCCGAAGCCATATATAACATTTCTCTTCTTCCTGTTTTAACACCGATGTTAGATATTAAGTACAACTAAATAGGGCTTGCTGAGAAAGTCACAGGTGTATCAGATACTAGGCAGCAAGGTGAAGATGTATGCTTATACTTCGATCCGCAGCGAACGACGTAGCTGATGTACCTGTAACTAGTTGAAAAATCTCGAAATCGAGATTTTTCAG
>JBCDKO010000081.1:0-18749 GCA_038746525.1 Bacteroidota bacterium | reverse complement strand
GAAGCATTCGATAGCATGGTTTATCACACCAGAGAAATTATACGCCCCGACCGATCGAATCCCAGGCTGCACAAACCCAAAAGATCTTATTATCAAAATTATAAACCACTATGAAAATAAATGCTTAACTAAACGACATTGATATAAATATACGTAAAAATCTGATTTTGTCCGCATGATTTGTTTGTAATTTTAATAGCTCGGACAAGATTCGGACAAAAATATGTTGGGAAAGGATGAGAAAAAATAGGAAAGGATGAGAAACAAAAAAGCCTATAAAACACTATTTAAGGCTATATTTCTTATATTTTAGAGGAAATTTCCTATCTATGTTCCAAGAGGACAACACTCTCAATATGCTGCGTATGTGGAAACATATCTACAGGTTGGATTTTGATCACATCATAGACTCGCCCTAGTATTTCCAAATCTCTTGCCTGAGTAGCAGGATTACAACTTACGTATACTACTCGGTCTATCCTTAAATCAGCCAACAATTGTACGACGCGAGGGTGCATCCCTGCTCGGGGCGGATCTGTAATGACCACATCTGGTTTACCGTGAGTTTTAATAAACTTGTCACTTAACAAATCTTTCATGTCACCGGCATAGAATTCGGCGTTGCTAATGTTGTTTATCTTACTATTGACTTTTGCATCTTCAATTGCCGCCCGAACGTATTCTATTCCAATTACTTTTTTTGCAGATCTGGCAAGGAAATTTGCGATGGTACCCGCACCGGTATAAAGATCATACACCAATTCACGGCCCTTTAAACTTGCAAAATCTGCGATTACTTTATATAATTCATAAGCTTGATCGGAATTGGTCTGATAAAATGATTTTGGACCAACCTTAAACTTCAGATTACCCATCTGCTCTAAGATGTAATCCTTACCGGCAAATAACTCTACCTCTAAATCCCCGAAAGTATCGTTTCCTTTTTCATTTACCACAAACATCAAAGAGGTCACCTGTGGAAATTCCTTTTTGATGAAATTCATCATAAGGTCAATGAGTGCTGAGTCTCTGTAATGAACCTGTAGAATCACCATGGTGTCACCGGTGGTAGCAGTGCGGATTGTCAGGTTTCTCAAAAAACCTTCTTGCTTTTTTACATCGTAAAAAGACACCTTGTGGTCGTCAGCAAAGGTTTTTAATTTCAATCTCAGCTCATTGGAAGGCGCTGGCTGAAGATAGCATTTATTAATATTTACGATTTTGCTGAATTGTTTGGGGATGTGAAAACCAAGTCCTGTTCTTATTTGCTGCTCACCACTTTCAATTTCTTGTTTTGTCAGCCACCTGAAGTTAGAAAAAGTAAACTCGAGTTTATTACGGTAAAAAAAGGTTTTCTCAGACCCTAAAATGGGCATGACTTTTGGCAACGCCAATCCACTTAGTTTTCTTAAGTTTTCTTCTACATGCGCTTGCTTGTATTTGAGCTGTGCATCATAGCTCATATGTTGCCATTTACATCCTCCACACAAACCGAAATGTTCACAAAACGGATCATGACGCTCAATAGATCCCTGTTGCAAATCTTCAATGTTGGCCTCTAAAAACCTCTTTCTCTTTCCGATAACTTTTGCTTTTACCACATCTCCCGGAACGCCCTCTTTCACAAACACAACCTGTCCATTAGCCCTGCCCACACCCTTTCCTTCTGAGGAAATACCAGATATTTTTAGCGAATCTATTACTTCACCTTTCTTCATCGACACAAAATTAGTGCTAAGATGTTCTTGCCATACAGTGGGTTTTTAGTAGTTTCATGGTTCCTTTATGGTAGCTATGAGAAGAACCTATGTAATCCTTTTATTTTTATTATTAATCCTTTGCTTAAAGGCAAAAGCATTTCATATCGTCGGTGGGGAAATTGAATTCATCTACTTAGGAGAGGGCATATATCGAATAAATTTGATCCAATATTTCGATGAAGCCCAAAATCTGAACCCAGGCCCTGATCCATCTGTAACTGTTTATATTTTCAGGAATAGTGATAACGAACTGTTGTCTGTACATACGCTTTTGTTTGATACGGAAGAACTGGTAGAATACACCAATATTGAATGTTCAAGAGAAGACCTTCAAACTTCACGTATTTTGTATACCGCAGATGTTTCATTAGATCCTAGTTCCTATGCAGATCCTCTTGGATATTATATTCAATGGGAAAGGTGCTGTAGGAATTCTGTGATAGATAATATTGTAACACCAGATGGTACAGGAATGAATTACGTGATTGAAATCCCACCTTTAATGAGAAATGGAATAATCTTTCAAAATTCTTCTCCCATACTTTTCAAACCACTTAGTGACTATGCCTGCATTAATCAGCTTTATTACACGGAGTTTACCGGAATAGACCCCGATGGTGACTCGTTGGTCTATTCCCTCACTACCCCTCTAAACAGTTCTTCGCAAGTAGCCCTGCCGGTCGCTCAGCCTAAACCCCATTTAAATGTTGCCTTTAACCCTGGGTTCTCCGAGAACAATATGGTTCCTGGTTCTCCACCCTTAAGAATTGATAGTGAAGGACTACTAACGGTAAGGCCTAGTGAAAAAGGTCTTTTTGTCTTTGGAATCAAGGTAGAGGAATATAGGGATGGCGAAAAAATTGGTGAAGTAAGACGTGACTTTCAAATGCTGGTCATTGATGAATGCGAACCCCCAGATCCTCCCGTTGTGGCTATTGAAATTCCGGGTCAGCCAGATTTTGATCCCGAAGTGGATACGCTTACCTATACTGTGGCGGAAGCCAAATGTTTCGATTTTCTGGTTTCCAATATCACACCCGGAGAAAGAATCTTTCTTAAAGCAGAAGGAGTGAATTTCGATGAGGATATCAATGAAATCTTTTCCTTTAGAGATTCACTGAGCTTAAGTGGGAGTGATCTGACGGTAGAGATTTGCATCCCGGATTGCCCTCCCCTTCGAGATGTGCCTTTTATCTTGGACTTAATTGCAGGGGATGATGCCTGTCCTCTTCCGCAATTAGATACTGTTAGGTTAACCCTACAGGTTCAGCCTCCACCGAATCAAAAACCCGTTCCTTCTCTTAAACGGCTTACTGTTATTCAGGATGAAGATAACAATCCTGTTTTTAGTAGAATAATTACAGCTTCCGATGCTGATAATGAAGCATTGGAGTTTTCTTTATCCATTGAAGAGGCAGAAGACCCTGCTTTATTCGGTTTCGACTTTAACGTGATCAGCAGCAACCTTGGATTCATTGAAGGTGAATTTATCTGGGATACAGACTGTACCATTTACGATTTTTCAGAAGATGATGAGTTCAATTTAAAAGTCCTAGTAAATGATTCGGACCAGTGTGATGCGCCGGGAGATACCATTGATATCAACGCAAGAGTGATTCTTCCTGATAATACTAATCCTAATGTGACCGTAAGTAGCGTCTTACCTAACAGCATAGATCTTGGATCTACCTTGGACTTTGATGTGGTAGTAGATGATGCGGACGGTGACGATCTTTCTCTCCAGTTCGTAGGGGCCAATTTCAACCCTGAGTTTTATGGTGTCCAATTCGAGGGAGCTACGGGAAACAACTCCATTGAAAGTCCATTTAGGTGGGATTTAGCCTGTGATGCGTCACTTTATGAAGATGGTCAAGAATTTGAGCTTTGGTTTATTGGGGATGACGATGATAGATGTGAGCTCAAGAACTTTGATACGCTAAAACATATTCTTACGGTAAATTACCCATCTAATACGGTCCCGGCGTTTCAATCTATTGATAGACTCCAGTCCATTCGAGTCAATGAATTTGTGCGAATACCACTGGGGGCGTTCGACACCGATGGAGATCGGATTCGTCTGGAGTTCGACCCAAGTTTTCGTCAACCAACCTCTGCTTCCTTGAGTTTTGAGCCATCCGAGGGTCAAGGTCAAACAACTAGTTTTATCGAATGGCAGCCTGAATGTTCTTTGCTGCGATTTGGGGAAACCAGCTCCCTCCAGGATGTAGTATTTTCAGTAACTGATGATGCGTGCCCCATACCAAGTAGTGATACGCTGAAAATTACTTTTGAAATAGTTGATAATGGTGAAAGGCAAGAGCAATTTTTACCTCCCAATGTCTTCACCCCTAATAATGATGGACTCAATGACAACTTTCAGCTTTCAGGGAATGCTAACATCAATCAAAATTTACCTCCGGATAATTGCGACAATTTTTTCGAATATATCGTCATCAACAATCGCGCGGGAGTATCCGTCTTTCGCTCAGAAAACAGGGATTTCGTTTGGTCCGGTGGTGGATTTCCAGCAGGAGTTTATTATTACCTTATCAAGTACAGCAATACTGATTTTAAAGGATACATACATTTGATAAGGTAGCTAAAACCCCACACCCACTCTAAATCCTCTATCAAAGAAGTCCCCATCCCGGTAAGCCCAGTAATAGTCTATGCGCATAAACTTGAAAATGTGTTCGATTCCTGCTCCCACTTCCAGATAATTACCAATCGTTTTAGTAGTGAGGTAGTTAGCAGAAGCTACGGCCTGTAAGTTGAGTTTTTTAATGAGCGGAAGCTTATTGAAGATAAATTCATTGAAGTGATGCTCGTAGTGGACTTCCAGAAAGTTTTCTTGCGTGCTAAATTGATAAAAAGGCAGCAGCTCAAATTTGAAGGGGTTACCCACCTGACTCAAAGGGGTTTCGTTACCCGCAAAGTGCCGAAAATCTACAAAAGTGAGTGAATGATCATTTAGAAATCCTCCAAGTGCCACAGCATAGTTGCTCTCACCTATTAGTCCAAGCGGCAGATTATCCGTGACCATCAATTCTACAAAGTCATAATCCAGGTCACTGCCCAGGACGTTAAAGGCTCTTTTGTAAGTAAATGTTAATTCAGGATACTTCGAAGAATAGATGAATTTTCTATCGGGTCTGGTGGCATATTTTTGTTTGAATCGAATTCGAAACCTGGCGGTAGCAATTAATGCTTGATGAGACTCGAACCCGGTTTCGGAGAGTTCTTCACTAAAGGGCTGATTACTATTGAAGTTCAGATTTTCATCTCTGGCCCAGGTATAGGTAGTGGTGTTTGTCAACGTATCTCTAGAAGCATATTCTACATTCCCTGTAAATAAAATTCCATTTTTTAGTTCCCTTTGAAAGCGCGCATACCCGAACCATTTCTCAAAGATCTTCATATAGTTATCCCCGCTTACCAGTGTTACGTATGAATTGATAAATGGAGTAATGGCCTCATTTTCATCAAATTGAGAGATATACCGTCCTCCACCTAAATAAAATCGGGTGGACTTATCGTCAAGCTTTCGATAGCTTCCTTCTATCTTGGCATTGAAACGCTCGTTAGAAAAACCATAGCGTAGAGAGGGCCTAATCCAATATTTTGTTCGTTCGTTCTCCTGGTGCCAGTAGGTTGGTTGTATTTCTGGTACAAATCCCTCTATCGTGTTATACTGAAAAATACTTATAAGAGGAGGTGTGGACCAGTAATCTTCATTTACGCTATTGACATTGGTATATCCTGAAATAAAAGTATTCCCTAATGTCAATTTGTTGCGCTCTGCATCTACAGAATCTTTATAAGGAACACTTTCTTTTACTGCTCTGATACTGTCTTTTACCTGATAATCCTTTACCTCTATTGTGGTTAATGGCACTGGCCTGATATTTCTCCAATAGGTGGTATCGCGTTCATTTGATCCTTCCTCCACCGACAAAACTTCGGCTGTAAAATCTTCCTTTTTAAAGAGATTACGATCTTGCTTGGTTCCAAACTTTTCCTCGTAAAGACGATAGTTTTTATAAAGCTCGTAGTTTGGTTCTATTTCATAATTGGAATAAACTCCAATGTAATATCCACTTCCTTTGAAGCCAAATGCTCCAAAAGTGAAGGAATAATTTTGCGACAGTGGCATCCAAATATCATGTTCGGTTGGAGCAAAAACCTGATTGATCCTAAGTGAATCAATAAACTCCAACCCCCTTTGTTTAGTCACCATAAGATCAATTGTATGGAAGCGCCATTCATCCTCCACGATATAGATAACACCGTCAAAAACCGGATCGGTAGAGCGTTTTGGAATTACTCGGATTTTGTTAATTAGCTTGTCATTTTCTTCGAAATACCCTAACCATTCAAAATCATACATGATAAATGCCTGGCTGGAGATAGGTGAAATGTATTTTCTTTCCTGATCCAAATCAATTAACTTATCATAGGAGTTAATATTGAAATCTGAAGCTTGATTGAAACTAAATGCTTGCTCATTCCCACTTACTTTCGAACTAATCATTCGCTCGGATATTTTATTAGGACGCTCAAAAGCAAATTCCGAAATGGACTCGGATAAGTACACTATGCCAGTGTCCACCGTTATTGTTTGGCCTAGTATTTTTTCAGGACGTTTATCCAATCTAAATAGTCCTTTCAGATACACATCCGTCTTAAATGCGTTGACCTCTTCCCTGTAAAACTTTCTTTTTTTCATAGCCTCACGTATTACCCTATATGCCGGATCTTCACTCCCCGTTGTTACTACCACTGTTTGCAGTTGTAGCGCTTGCTCCTCCATGATGAAATCTTGTCTGATAGTCCTACCTGCTGGAATGGTTACTTGTTTTTCTAACGCTTTATACCCAACGTGCTGTGAAACGATAATGTGCTTTCCCTCGGGAGTTTTTAAGAAGAACTCACCTGCTGAGTTAGAGGTAGTACCAATAGTAGTTCCTTTGATGTATACCGTAGAAAAGGGTAAAAGATCACCACGCGTACTTTTAGTCACTCCTTTTATCCCGCTTTGAGCTATAACCGCAAACACTAGAAAATTAAACGTAAGGTTGATAAAGATTCTCATATTCTAAGGTGAATTGACTTGTTTGACAAGATTGCATGAATGATACCAATGGTTGCATCAAAATTTTATTTTTACAATATTTCTGTTTTAAGAAGCGAGTATTGATTTTGAAATAAGTAATCCAAAGAATACATGGTAAAATCCAATGTATAAATCAAGGTTTCTTGTTAAAACGCATTAGTACCGAACTTGATTATATTATTATCGCTATTACTATTACACATGCAAAAAGTAGCAATCATTACTGGTGGTTCCTCGGGAATTGGAAAATCTCTGGTGTTGAAGTATTCTGCGGAAGATTATGCTGTCGTCTTTACAGGTAGAAACAAGAAAAGAATGGAAGAGGTGGTATCAGAATTAGGGGAGCATCCTCATCTTGCACTCTTACTGGATGCCGCAGATCCGGAAGACAACAAAAAAATGGTGAATGAAACGATCAGTAGATTTGGACGATTGGATGTCCTTGTTTGTAATGCCGGCATTTCCATGCGAGCGCTTTTTGAAGAAATGGAACTTGAAGTATTTAAAAAACTAATGGATATCAACTTTTACGGTTCAGTCTATGCGACAAAGTTTGCACTACCTCATCTTTTTAAAAGCAGGGGATCTATTATCGTGATATCCTCTATAAATGGTAGAAGATCCACCCCAGCACGGTCAGCCTATTCTTCGTCAAAGTTTGCATTAGAAGGTTTTTTTGAGGCCTTGAGAACCGAAGTGATGACAAGAGGAGTACATATACTGGTGGTTTGTCCCGGGTTCACAAACACAAACATCAGAAATACTGCGTTAACTGCCAAAGGAAAATCTCAGGGTGAATCTCCGAGGAACGAAAAGAAAATGATGAGTCCTGAAGAAGTTGCTGAAAGAACCTATAAAGCAACAAAAAAAAAGAAAAGGGACTTGGTTTTAACCTTTAAAGGAAGAACCGCTGTCTTCTTAAATAAGATCATCCCTGCGAGGCTTGATCAAATCATATATAAAGTAATGAAGAAGGAGCCGAACAATCCCCTTAAATGATTTTTAACCGATTATTTCTCACAAAAACTTCACTACCATTCCAGAGAATCTTTGCCCAGACATCTGAGTAATTAAGGATGGTTACCTTGTGACCTTTTTCAATCACATCAATTGGCTCTGCCCCGGCAGATGGCCCTGAGCGTAACAAAGTTTGGTTAACTGTGATTATCGCTTTGCTGGAAGGCGATATGTTAAGAACAATGATGAGAAGGCTTGATATAAACACCTGAAAAATAAAGGGTATAAATACTCTCAAACCTTGTCTGTATTTTATGTAAATATAAGTTAACGTTACTATTGAAAAAGCGAGGAGTAAAAGAACAATCGAAACCCTGTACTTTGCTAAAAGCGCCAAAAAATAATCTGTGTCATCATACTGATATCCTCTTAGCTCATGCGTATTTGCCAATTCTTCTATTTTTCCCACCGCTTGTCTATCAGCAGAAGCCCTGTAGTAAAGATCTAAATAGTAGAGCGCTTCTGCATGGTCACCGCTTGCATCTTGAATAAAGGCCATCTTAAGAAGCATCGATGAAGAAAAACTTTCCTTCTCAATTATTTCTCCATACATAGCGAAAGCCTCAGTGTATTTTTGCGCTTCAAATAATGAATCAGCTTTTTGAATTCTTTCAAAATCCGCTCCAATCATTCTCAAAAAAAATCCAAAAAAAAGAAATATGAATAGCTTAAGCTTTATTCTCGTAACCATGCAATAAAAATTGATTAAGATTTCTATTTTTGCATTCGCAATTTAGAAAATGTCTTCTGTATTGCGTTTCTTTTGATGAGAAGAGTTTTATTTCATGGTTATTCAGTTCCCTTATCCAACATTTTCAATAAAGAATGTGAATAGTGATTATTATCATGTTCCATTGGTAACACCGTGCTTTTTTAGAGATGAGAAAATTGACAAACTACCGAAAAAAATGAAGGGCTATAATCTCTAAAAAAGAATGGCAGAGATTTCGAAATTTTTCAAATCTGTGAATTTTATAAAACCCCATTAGATTCGTTAGCTCAGTAGGTAGAGCATCTCCCTTTTAAGGAGAGGGTCCTGGGTTCGAGCCCCAGACGAATCACGATTTAAACCACAATTTGATGATATTTTATATTCAAATTTTTGGGTGAATAATAGAGTTGCAAAGTTTGTGATTAATGATAAACTTGAATATGAGCAAAACGGTGTTTGTAACATATTCATGGCTAATGAGCCTCTTTCGGGAAAACGCATAGTGAAGGTAACGAAACAGAAAACAAAATTAGATTGGGCTCAATTCTTAAAGGACATAGCCGAAAGCTATGGTCAGTCAAAGAAAATAACTTTGGTGATGGATAATTTAGATATCCATAAATCGGCTTCCCTCTATGAGCGGTTTCCTGCCGAAGAAGCCAAGAAGTTGTGGGATAGGTTTGAGTTTATCTATACTCCTAAACATGAAAGTTGGATTAATATGGCTGAAATTGAATTAAACGTACTTTTGAAGTAGGCGCTTAATAAATAGCTCTAGCAAGCTGCAAACAAAGAAAATGGATCATTCAGATAAAGCAAACACTACGAATCAGAAGATTTCTAAATCCAAATGTGCTCATATGCATGCAAAACCCCATTTTTCATATTTACTAAGTGCCTACTTCAAACGTACTTAATAGACAGTGCCTAAATAGGATAATACTATCTTCTCGCTTCCCTCAAAAGTCAAGATCGGTTTGGTGCTTGAGCTTTTCGTAGTCTTGTTCCAATAGCTCTACAAAGTCATTTTCGATAAAGGATTGTTTCAAATGCTTTCAGGATTCAGGTTAGAGCATACTCATAGTTCTTTAAATGTCTTTCTACAGAAATCCCGAAGTGCTGCTCTCAATCCAATGGAATCTGCAGTCTTAATCGCTTTTAAGATGGTTCTGTGTTTGCAGTCTGGGTTTTCCTGTATTTGTTGCTTCAATCCGGCAATGATGTTATCATAGCTTTCTTTCGGCTCTATCTGACTTGATTCAATAGTCATCGATAGAGGATTTGATAGTCAAAGCAGGAGCTCTATTTTTCTTCTGAGCTTTGATGACCGGACGCTTTCTTTTCATTTGCCTATTGGCATTACTGAGTGTTAGCAGGCCTGATTGATTCTTCTTCTTGAGCTTCCTTTTCTTTTTGTATCTTCCATACCAGATGATGAGCCTGGTGACGGGAAGACTCGCTGAAAACAGGATTAGGAAAAAGGCGATCGTCTTTCCTACAATAGCTCCGGTATGGATATCATAATTATACGCCCAGACTTTTTCGCCATTGGTTTTGTCTTCCCATTTGTCTCCAGTGTGTAAAAGCACTCCGCTATACCGGTCGAATTGGAGGTAAACGTTCTTAGTGCGGTCTTCATAAGCCACATAAGTGCCAATGGTACCGGCGGAATCTTGAGGGAGGTTGATGTAATATACCTTCGCTTCACTGTGATCGGTTTTTAAGCTGTGATGGACGATATATCCAAAGGATGTGTTGAGTTATGTTGGGTAATAGTAGATTCTACATTGATAGCTTCTTCCTCAATAGTCTTACCACCATTGGTGATCCATTCCACACCATCGCTAAACCAAGAAAAAGCCCACATCAATCCGGTTAAGGCGATGAAGATGACTAGAAACATGCTGTAAAAACCAATAATATTGTGGAGATCGTAATTCTTTCTCTTCCACTCAGTAGTAGAGTTCCATCTGGATCATGTACCCATTTTCAGTGCTTTCTTGTTCTTTGGCCACCAAAGAATAAGTCAGGTTATGAGCATGATTACAAAGATCAGTGTAGCAGTCCCAACAATAGGCTGGCTATGTCATTTTTTTAAGTAAGAAGCTCCAGTGTAGCATCAATACGAACTCAAAAAACTCAAAGGTAGGATACTCTACCGTGATGACTTCTGCGGTGTATGTTTTAATGTAGGCAACCTTATAATTGTTGATTTCATTCCAATACCAGATTCTGCCTGCTTCCTCATCATCGGAGAAATGCTGAAAAGAATAGGTGCTTTCTTTTTCGTTTTTTAAATACGCTTGTTGGATAGGGATTTCAACCCTAATTGCTTCTTGCACGGATCGCGCTGATAGAAAGCGGATCTACAAACTCATAAGGTTGTACAAATTTCTTATCAGCATAAATCCAATTTTTCATTTCTTCCTGAAATGCCCAGATACACCCCGTAATTCCCAAAGTAAACACCACTAGCCCAAACGAAAGCCTGAGCCAGAGATGTATTTACCGATAGTTTTTTTAACACTCATAAAAGAGTTTCAATTCTTTTAACAAGATCTAACTCCAGTTAAAAATTGAAATAATACTCTAGAACACAAGTATTTTACACTTGCAAATAGATATTGAGCTAGATTACAAGATCACCACATTTTTTCTACGACTAAGAATAGATTACCCTCATCTGTTGATGAAATTTCTGTGAAATCGCTTACCGAGTTTTGCCTTAATAGAACTGTTGATCCATAACCCGGCGTGTAAGCAACAAAATAGGGATTTCCACCAAATGTCCCCACGGTATATACTGATTCATACCCGCTAAATGCTGTAAATGGTACTACTTCCTTTGTTGTCATATTTACTGAGACATTACTGTAATATTCTTCCACACCCCAAAAATCCCATGCGGCATCAAATGAGTCTTCCCAATCGAATGCAGCTGATGTAAACACTATATTGTCACTGTAAATAAATGATGCTCTGCCGTACCAATTCATTGGTAAAGCATCTCCCAAATTGAGGTTGAAATTTGGATCGAAATTTCCGGTTTGATCTAACTTCAGCATCGTAAAAGGTGATGGAAATAAGCTATCATCAATATTAAAGTAGTTTAGATACATGTCATTCATTCGACTAGGCTGAACATACATAGTTCCATGCTCGTCAGTTATAGGTATATTATCTGCGATGAATAATCGAGCATCTCTCTTATATTCTACTGATCCAGTCGCGGTATCGAATACACCAATTGTTGCTCCATCAGTTGGAAACTCACTCTCGCAGCAAGTCTCTTGATCAAATCTGATATTCCAAAAAACCTTTTCATTGATCACATAACCATTACCTTGCCATGCATCTAGGTTAGGGGGAAAACTTGCGATAACCGGATCGACATTATGAACTGACGTAATTTTCATGGTTGAGGGATTCCATTCCAAGATGGTTCCTTGGATCAAATCTGAGAGATACGCTTGGCTCTCGGAGAAAAAAACATTTGTTTGAGTAAATCCGATACCACTCGAAGCATAACTTAAGATTCCCTCAACAGAGAGATCTAGAGTAGATTTATCAACCTTCCATTTGGTAATTGTTGATGAACCAGAGCTGACAGTGTAAACATAATCTCCAAAGGACTTAATCGTCGCATTAGTACCGATTTCTACTGCTCCTGATAGATCAGCATTAGAAGGCATTTCAGAAACAACGTCCATGTAGTTAATGATATCTCCTCCTGGAGTCTCGGATTCTATTGTAAATAACCAAGCCGATTCAGCATCTTCTACCTCTGGTCCTAAATTACTATCAGAATCATTACAAGATATTGTAAAAAACGATATAGCTAGGACTAACGGCATGGTAAACCATGTCCAGTATTCAGTTATTTTATTTGATTTAAAAAATTTCATTTTTTGTTTATTTGTGTTAACAATTTTTTTTGTGATCCACCGAGCTTTTGCTTTGGTGCGAGGCCTGCTTAATGTAGGAGTGCGTCCTCGTCCGACGCCCTTTTGAGCAGGTTTCTTTATTGTAGTTAGGGTTACTATTCATACGCTCTTCGATTTATCATTCAACTAACCCACACCTAAACCAAGGAGCGCCTGCCGCTCCAAGGAAGGGAATAAGTCTAGGCGGTGAGAGGCCGGAAATGTAAATTTTCTGTATTGTTTTCATTTGTATATTATTAAAATTGAATAGTTGATTTAATATAAAAAGCCCTTCCTGGACGTTGTAGACCGAAACTGTCAAAGACTTTACCGTTCGTTATATTTCGTATTTCCAATGTTAAAGCGTACCGATTTTTATTTGTATTCATATGATAAGTAAACTCAGCGGCATGCACAGTTTGGTTTGGTACTTCTGCTTTGAACTATGGCAGGCCTGCGCTCTCCCATCCGACAAAAAGCCTTTTACATATCGGGTACTCCAGAATAAGGACAGCTCATCTTGTTTCTTAAATAAATCCAGCAACTTATATTCAGCTGACCCATTAACAAAAAAATAAGGGATATTAGGAATTCTATCATTTTCATATCGTGTGAAAGATCCTGTATCTGAAGTATTTACGTAATGTTGATAAGTGGTATTTGCTGTTGTAGTAAAACCAGGGGCAAGGTTTTCCCACCTTCCGCCTATTTCAAACCTTTGAGAGGTTCTACTCCAGACATTTTGGTAAGAACCTAGTCCCCGTGGATCCACTAAAAGGAAAATTAAATCATCAATCTTACGCAAGAAAAAATTTCCTTCCAATGTCCAATCTGATGCACTCGACTGGACTGTATAACTCCATTGAAGATTAATGTTATGGCTACTCTCTGGTAGTAATTCAAGGTTTTCCAATATTAATTGACCGTCTCCAAAAATTTCATCTTGTCTAGGTAATCGATACGCAAACTCATAACTTAACTTAGTAGAGAACTTTGGCGACCAACTATATTTTAGCCCGTTTCCGACTCCATTATTACTCACAGATCTTTCTTCCAATAGTGTTTCTTCCAAACTTGGATCGAGAAACTCAATATAAATACTCTGACGATAGTTTTTTACAAATGCAATGTTCTGTAGGCGTTTATCCAGTAAGTTGATCGTATATTCCAGGCCGGTTACCAGATCAAATAAATACCTATCATCTAATGCCTGATCAAATTCGCATTCAATAAGCAGATCATCTTCAGTCCGATGGGTATATGTAGGAGCAATAGATAGTTTAAATAAGTATTTATCATTTTTTTTGTGGATCAGTTGCTGATGAGCAAAGGCACTTTCACTTTTGGTAATAAGGTGATCCGCTTGCCCAAATTCTCCTTGTTGGCTTTGTACCTGCATGACCTCGCCCAGCCATTTGTAAAGATTACGGCTTGTATCGATGGATACTCGCTCGTTGTGATTGTGACCTGCTTTTAAGTCAAATTCCAATTGATCCGCCAAATTGACATTATAGTTTAGATTTAGCCCTGAAGAAAAACTGGTGAAAAGAACTTCTCCAAATGGACTCCCCGCTACTGCCTTTTCTATTCCTAAAGTCGGTTCATCTACCAGACCAGGAGACTGACTATTTTGTACTTGATTTTTATAATTGCCATAGTAGCCTTCTATGCTGAGTATTTTTGCCCAACTCCTATTTCTAATTCCTAATTGAAAATTGACTCCATAGGCACGATACCCATCGTGAAAGCGTCTTACTGTGTTTTGTTGTAGCTGATCTTCTTCATTAGCGATAGCCACATCTATTTTGTAATTGTTATCTGTGATGTCATAAAAGCCTCCCAAGACCGCAAAAAGGCCTGTTTTTTCGTTTCCATAATTGATATTTCCTGTGCTTCGATGGGTGTTAAATGATCCAACTTGATAAGAGGCAGAACCTACTAAATCATCGTATACTTCCTGAGAAGTAAGATTCACAGCTCCACCTAAGGCATCGGCTCCAAACCGAATGGGGACTAACCCTTTGTATATCTCAATTCGATCAATTGCATTTATGGGAACATTGGCAATTCCAAATGAATATGGTGTGTAATCGAGCGGAATGCCATCGTAGAAGAAACGGATCTGATCTCCAGATAACCCATAAAGCGAAAAACGCGTATCAGAACCTAGACTACCAGCACGTTGTACACTTACACCTTCAGTTTGTGCTATTACTTCACCAAGGTCACTAGTTTTTAATTTAACTTCTCTAGTTTCAATCACTTGCACTGATTTGGCAGAAAGTTTCAAATCTCGATCCTCTGATTGAGCTGTAACTATCACTTCATCTAATTCGGAGGTACTTTCCTTCAGGATTACAGATTGGACGATATGCTGCCCGAAGTGAAAAGTCATCTGAAATTCATGGTTTTCGTGGCTTATCCCTGACACTTTGATAGTATAAGCTCTTAAAGGAATATTCTCAATCTTGAACTTCCCATCAAAATCACTTATCGCACCTTTTGCCGTACCATCAATCATAATTGTAATCCCCGGAACACTTTCTTCATGCTCATCTAGTATCTGACCTGAGAAAGAAGCGTTGTTCTGAGCAAGAGATGCAGTAAAGCTTAACAAAGTCATTAATGAAGACTATTTTTTTAATCATTCAGAATTTGCACCCTCAATTAGCCGATATCATTCATTTATTCGGACTATGGAAAAGTCACCCACTAAAGGAGTGGAAGAGTTGTCCCTGCCAGTTTTGGAATTGGAATAGTTCTCGAATATTGGAGCTCGTAGATTTCCAGAGAGAAAATACCTTCTATGTGATTCAAGGACAAAGGAAGTATCTCCGACGAGTATGGTTTTTGAGATGAAACTGTTATTGTACAATTTGACTGCTCCATTAAAATCAATTTCGAAAATATCTCCAGGAAGATTTCCTTTTGCTCCATTTTCTCCAAAAATAAAGAGGTGGTCAGCGGTAGGATTTTCAGGTCTAGGACTGGCAGTAGCTGAATCAACAGAAAATCTTCCACCAAAGAAAATAACCAACACAAAGCAAGCAGCGGCGGCATAATGGAGCGTGTTTTTAAAAAGCTGAATCCTCTTGGCGGTTTGTAGGCTCATCCTATTTTCCAATTCGGGCAGATCCTGTGTCATTTTTGACCAAGTGTACTCTTTTTCAAATTCTGGAGTACTGTCAGTTCTTAGATTTAGAGAAGGATCATCCAATGTTTCAAACCAACGTTCGATGGCTTTTCTTTCCTCTTCTGAACATAATCCCAACCCATGTCTCTCTAGTAATTTCCTTGTGATCTTCATAAAAAATTTGATTCAATTGTTAAGTACTACTCTTCTTCGACCTTTCTACCTATATATACAAGTACAACAAGTCGCAACAAAGGGTGAATTGCAACTAGGTTTTTTCTAAAATTATTTTCGAGAGAAAACTATATAGTGTCTCCTGAGAGATACTATATAAGAATTATAAGCACTTGTCAATAAACACTTTAAGGTGAGAGTGAAAGACATTTTTTAAGTCAATAAAATTGACCCCTCCACTGAAAAACGTTACTGTAAAATGAATTCTCGGGCAAGAATACAGTAGTAATTGAAAATTAGCTACCCGTTGAACGCTTTGGAAGGTTATAGTCTGAAAGGTTTTCTCTGAGATATTTTATGGCTTTAGCAATATGTGTTTTTACTGAGTTAACGGATATTTTAAGACTTTCAGCTATCTCTTTATTTGATTGACCCTTTTCCCTACTTAACCTAAACACCTCTTGGCATTTTGGAGGTAAACCGTTCAAAAGAGTATCTATTTGGTTGGCTAATTCATCAAATTCGAATGTTTCCTCCGTTGAGTTAACGAGGCTTTTAAGTTGATGAGATGTACGGGCAAAGTATATTTCCAACTGTCTTTTCACCCGTAAGTGATTGTAGACTTGTTGCTTGGCAGCCTGTGATAGGTAAAGTTTCCAAGAGTCTTTTTTCCATGTTTCCTGTGCAAGCACGTCCCGACGCTCCCAAATTGAGGTAAAAATATCAGCAGTAAGATTGTGGCTAACATCTTTATCTTGTAAATAGCGGTAGCACGAATGATAGACAAAATCACCATATTTCTCATAGAGAATTGTGAAGCCTGCTTGAGACCTTACATCCAGTGTTGGTTTACTAAAAACACCCATCCTACTCTTTGCTGTCGTTCACATTTAATTTAGAATCAATTTAATAACAAGTAAAAATCAACCTTGAATGCCAATAAAGCAATCACTAGTTGTAGTGATAATGTAAATTGGATAATCCCAAATCAACCTTTGGGGTATCTATATGTCATAGGCTTCCAGACCAAGCTTGAAAAAAAGCAAAGGAATGTGATCATGCGATAAGTCTGTTAAATCGGGTACTATATAGTGTCTATAAGAAAGGGCAAAAAACACGCTTACTGACACCTATAGCGTAGTTTTTTAACAAAACAATGAATCGAATCTATTTTATACTTTGGAATCAATTTCTCAATTCCTCAAAAATTCAGATGAATTTTAAACGAATTAAAGGTAAACCTGTGATTTTTATTGCGTTTTTACTAAAATTTCAAAAGTAGATTCAATGACCATTTGTGCATCGAAATTTCAAAAAAACACGCTCTACGAGCTAAAAACATCGTTTTCTTTCAAAAGATACTGTTTTCTTAGAGACACTATATATTATTTACTACTTGTTATGACCTTCTTTGTCAATTTTACCAAAAAAGAATCCGCAGTCTTAATAGCTTTTAAGATGGTTCTGTGTTTGCAGTCCGGGTTTTCCTGTATTTGTTGCTTCAATCCAGCGATGATGTGGTCATAGCTTTCTTTCGTCTCTAGCTGACCTGGTTCAATAGTCATCGGTAGAAAATTTGATAGTCAAAGCAGGAACCCTATTTCTCTTCTTGGCTTTGATGACCGGAGGCTTTCTTTTCATGAGCCTATTGATATTAGTGATTGTTGGCACGTCCGCTTGATTCTTCTTCTTGAGCTTCCTTTTCTTCTTATGTCTCCCGTACCAGATGATGAACCCCGTCACTGGAAGACTCGCTGAAAACAGGCTTAGGAAAAAGGCGATAGTCTAGCCAACTAAACCTCCAATAGCCCCTGTATGGATATCATAATTATATGCCCAGACTTTTTCGCCATTGGTTTTGTCTTCCCATTTGTCTCCGGTGTGTAAAAGCACTCCGCTGTACTGATCGAACTGAAGATATACATCTAGGGTATTGTCTTTGTAATCCACGTAGGTTCCAATTGTAGCCAAAAAGTTTTGTGGAAGGTTAATGTAAAATAGCTTCGCTCCCTTGTGATCAGTTTTTAAGCTGTGATGGACGATATCCAAAGAATGTGTTGAGTTATGTTAAGTGATAGTAGCTTCTTCCTTAATGGTCTTACCACCATTGGCTACCCACTCGACACCACCACTAAACCATGTAAATGCCCACATCAATCCTGTTTAGGCGATGAACATGACCAGAAACATATTGTAAAACTGGCAATATTGTGGAGATCGTAATTCTTACGCTTCCACTTAGTATCTGATTTTCAGCGAAACCAGGTACCAACTTTGAATGCCTTTTTGTTTTTAGGCCGCCAGAGCACCAGGCCGGTTATGAGCATAATGATGAAGATAAGGGTAGCAACACCTACAATTTGGGTACCGACTTCATATTTTAATAAAAGGCTTCTGTGAAGAAAAAGTATTCGGCAAAAAAAGAAAATGTTTGATTTTCAATATCAAGAATTTTAGCACTAGAAGGATTAACCCACCTTAAGCAGCCTTCTTTAGGGCAGCCAGTTGTTGTTCAAGGCTTTTAATTCGTTTTTCTTTATCTGGTTTGGTTTAGCCGAAATATTTCGGGATTAAACGCTTCTTTTTTAGTCATCATATGAAAATAGATGATCGCCATTTTAGGAGCCATCGCACATTTAGCTGCTTTGGGCACTCATCTGGCTTTGAGCCTGCGGTAATCATGTCCAAAAACATGATCACTTCTGTAGCGGCTGTTTGCCGCATGAATAAGAGCTGTTTTTAGGTGATGTTTTTTTTTGGGGGCAACTTACTGCTAATGATCTTACCTCCAGCTATTTTGTTGTTAGGAGCTAGCCCTACCCAAGAGGTAAATCTATTGGCCGTACCGATTTCTATGGTTCAAGCAAGTGCATTGACATAAATATTTTCATATTTTCTATTTTGGTTAACACAAGTG
>JBCDKO010000080.1:0-18883 GCA_038746525.1 Bacteroidota bacterium | reverse complement strand
TTGAGAGGATAGTGGGTGGTGCACTGTGGCCTTTTAATAATCGTATTTCAGCTTTGAGTCTACTTATCTTTTCTAGTAGCTCTACGATAAAGTGCAGTAACTTGCTCACCAGTGGCAAGCTCAACTCTATGGGGGATAGGTCTTTTAAATAAGAGGGTAGCTTCATATACTCTCAAAGGACGGAATAAATAGATTTTGGTTACCTCCAACTATTGAGAAGTTACGTTTACCTCACCAAAAGCACTGGCCATCAAGCCGATTTTTGAATAATTGGCCTGGTGTAAACGAAAACGGTGTTCGTAAGCGAAGCGCACCACTCTCTTCCCTCTGGAGAAATGATTTCGGATAACCACCAGGCATGGGCCTGAATGTGTTTGGCGATGTTCCCATAATAGTTATCGTAAGGGATCGCCCACCAACGCCGGCCAGCGGAGCCACCCCGTGGAGGGCCACTGCTGTGATACCCTGCTACCTTGGTGGGAAGGGCCGGTTTGGAAAATTCGATGGCCTGACCCCCTCCGAACACATACCGGGTGCCATCATGGACCGTCAAAATGAAGCCGGTAATCACCCGCAGCAAGGTATGTTTCACCCCATTCGGATCTACGGCGGTGTAGTCTTCTTCGATGTGGGGGACAATTTTTATTTTCCCTTTATTGGCTCCTTTCACCACCCATTCCCCCCGATGATTCATAAGGAAGGTTCCTGAAAAATTGCCGAAGGTGAAGCTGAATTTATCGGGGTTGAGGTCTATCACGGGATCGATCCAGCTGTTGATATCCTCGGGGAGCGTGGCCCAATCGGCGGGGTTGAGCCTTTCTTTTTTATCCAGGTATCCGGTGTGGACGTTGGGAGCCGTGCCCACAGGAAGAGGGATGAGTTCGTCTGGCAAGCCGTTCTGCTGCCTAAGGATCATTCCCCCTGCCAACAGGGACCAATTAAGTCCCACCTAGCCGGGTTGGGACTCCGGGCGGCACCCCGAAGCATCGTATTTCAGGGTGAGGGGAAGGCGGATATCCCCATACTCGATCATGGTCAGTGGCACTTCAATAAGTGGGGAGCCGGTAAAGGGGGGAGACTGGGATCTCCCCGAATTTTTCCAGCAACAGGGCGTTGGGGCTGGAAATAGCCGGTTCCATGCTGGCTTCTACTTCTACACGTGGAGGCTGAGAATAGACAAAGAGAGGCAGCACCAGACAAAAATGAATGATCCATACGCTCAGTGGGAGCAGCTTCAGGCGAGCTGGTAAGGTTTGAAGAGGTCGCTTCATCTTTTATTTATGGCTTTATTTTGCATCACATCTTTATCGTTGGGTCCGGCCTGGACGACGGTGATCATCACCTTTCTGTGCAGCCCGTCAAAACAAGAATAGGTCGTGGCTTTCTCCTCTGCCGAGAGCAGGGGCAATTCCTTCTCACTGGAAACAGGTACCCTGAGAACCTCCACCCTTACAAAATTTTGATCTAATAATGGGGCGGGATTGGTAGGAATCGATGAGATGAACTTATCTCCATCTGATGAACTCATGGTAACGGAGTAATTGGAAGCGGCAGTTAATGTAAAGCTTTTCGTAAAGTAATAGCTTTCAGAAATCGTCTGGTTTCCGCTTGTGGCACTAACTAATGGTTTGCTCACCTACATACTTTACTCGTTGAACAGAAGAGCCGATACTGATGAGTAGAAACAGGAGCAGACGATATATCGCTGAAGATGACGTGTTTTTCATGGTGTTAGGTTTTAGGAGTAGGCATGTGAGTGCGCTTTAACACTATAAAAATAGTGTGTTGTTTATTTTCGTCGCTTTTCTGGTGACGGCTTTCAGGGCGTCTGCGCACTAAATTATCGTGGTCTTAGGGACTTGGATTCCAACATTCAAAAAAGCATTTTCTAAAAATTCCCTTCACCCCTTTACAAAGGGGAATATCGGCGTTCTTTTGAATGTTGGGATTGAACATGTAGATGCCCTGATGGAGTCTTTAGTGGTCTCCATTTTTGCCTTTGTACATCCATTTTTTATTTCTGGCTGTTTCTCAAAAAGAAAAGCGAGTATTTTCAATCAAAACATTGGATTTTTATTTCTAAATGATGATATAATATTCTCCATAGACCAATATGGCCTTCCTACGAATCATCTATAGATGGTAATGAGCAGGAAGATTCAAAGACGAACTCTATGAACCGCGTGATGAAATTGATCTACTTGTGCAGTTTGTCGCGAATTCGATGCCATTGAAAATAAACTGTTTAATAAGAAACCATCAACATATGAAATGAGCATAAAGATTTCGAAGGCGGAATTTATACCAACCGCCAAATGAAACGGTCCGCCCTTTATGCGGTTTATTGCAAATTCCACATGTGCAATGGGAAAATAGACTTATTGAAGTAGGCGCTTAGTAAATATGGAAAATGGGAGTTAGCATGCATATGATTAATATTTGGATTTTAGAAATCTGCTGATTTTTAGTGCTTGATTTGTCTAAATAATCCATTTTCTTTGTTTGCAGCTTGTCAGAGCTATTCATTAAGTGCCTACTTCAGTAGACTTATATACACATGAAATAGTAATTTCAATTTTTACATGTATCAATTCCTTTCACGCGTAGCAAAAAACTATTTCCCTGATAGTTCCCATAGGCTATTCAAATTCTTTTTCAACTGGTCTCCAATGTATCGTAGATCCACAGGTAAAGTGATATCCGTAACACCAGGGTTTTGGCGTGTGGAGGTGGAAATTCCTTTATCCTATAAAAACCGAAACTATGCAGGGACGATGTTTGGAGGGAGTATGTTTTCTGCGACAGACCCTATTTACATGGTACAGTTGATTCAGATTCTTGGAACGGACTACATTATTTGGGACAAATCATCAACTGTTAAGTTCAAACGCCCGGCCAATGCAGATGCATTTGTGGTTTTCGAATTTTCGGAAGAAGAAATTAGCGATTTAAAAGAGAAAGTAAGGAACAAAAAAGAACTGGACATTATAAAACTTGTAGAAATCAAAAATAAAGAGGGTAGCGTTTATTGTGAGATTGAAAAAACCATTTACGTAGCTGATAAGGCTTATTATAAGGAAAAGAGGGCGAGAAAACCTTACGCTAGATGACTAAAGATATTTCGTTGAGAAAATGTAATTCAGTAAATAAATGGCTGATTTCAAATCGAAAAATCAAACAATAATCAGTTAATAATCCTTCTCAATACTTGATTGGCATTCGCTTAAATGCTTTCGTGCGGTCAAATAGGCAACGATAGGTGCAATGTGTTTTCACCACATCTCCTCCAACTTGCTTTGCAAGGTTGATCATCTTAGGGTTAAAGTCTCCAATCCAGTTCATCTCAAGCTGTGGGTAACGTTTGTATTTATCTTGCACCATCCCGCGGGTAGCATGGATCAACGCTCCGTCTACTCCTTTGCCTTGATGAGCGGGAGAGATCCCAAAGACAAGCCCAATCATCTTTTTATTGGTTTTTCTCAACTTATGATAAAGAAAGATCAATTTACCAATTAGATCAAGCTTACCGTTAACGTACCTAAATATTTGATTCAACTCCGGAATATTAATGTAAAAACCCACAGGCTCGTTTTTATAGTAGCTAAACCACATGATCTTTTCATCCATAATTGGTTTCATTTTTTTAATGATAGCATTGGCTTGAATGGACGTCATTTTAGCCACACCTGGATGTCTTGCCCATGCCTCATTATATACTATTCTGAAGTCTTCTGCATATTGTTTAAGCTTGCTTTTCTCCATATGCCGAAAAGTATAGTTTGGATCTTGCATTGCTCTGTCAGCTTTCTCTTTTAGTCGCTGATTCAATGGCTCAAATGTATTTCTCCCAAATGTGAATTGTTTGAAATAGACCTGGAATCCATAGTTCTCAAAAAGATCTTTATAATATGAAAAATTATAATTACACTGATAATTTGGCTCACGATCAAAACCATCAATTAGCAAACCCCACCAGGTATCTCGATCTCCAAAATTGATAGGGCCATCCATGGCTTCCATGCCTCGCTCGTTTAACCACACTTTACTTGTATTAAATAGCAGATTAGCTGCTTTTTGGTCATTGATGCATTCAAAAAAACCAATTCCTCCGGTAGGCTGGTCATTGTCTTTGTTAGATGTCTTTTTGTTGATAAATGCAGCGATTCTCCCAATCGTCTTTTCATCTTTTTGTAAAATCCACCTAGAACATTCCCCGTGTCTAAAAAACTTGTTGATTTTGGGATCAAAAATACCATTGATGTCTTTATCTAAGGGCCTAATCCAACAAGGTTCATTTTTATACAAACTCACCGGGAACAGGAGAAAGTTTTTCGCTGTTTTATTATCTGTTATTTCTATTATTTGCATTAACAAAAATTTCTACAAATAAAACACTAATCTAAGGGGGTCATGAAGAAAATCGGAATCTTAGGATCAGGAACAGTAGGAAAAACTCTTGCTGAAGGATTTTTGCATCATGGATATCAGGTAACAATAGGCAGTGGTCATCCAGATAAACTAGAAGAATGGAATAAAACATCAGCAGAAAATGCAAATATCGGTACGTTTAAGGAAGCATCAGCATTTGGAGATATTATCGTACTTGCAGTAAAAGGTCACGTTGCAAAGGATTTGACTGAACAGGTTAAGGATTCCATTGAAAATAAAACAATCATTGATGCTTGCAATCCGATTGATGAAAGCACTGCTCCGGTTAATGGAGTCCTTCATTTTTTCACAGAGATCAACCGATCTCTTATGGAAGATCTCCAGAAAATAAATCCAAACGCAAATTTTGTAAAGTGCTTTAGTTGTGTAGGTGCACATCTAATGGTGAACCCCACGTTTGAAGGTAATCAAAAGCCCACAATGTTCATTGCGGGAAACAACAAAAACGCAAAATTGGAAGTCAAAGAAATCCTTGACCTTTTTGGTTGGGAAGCAGAGGATATGGGTAGTGTAGAAGCTGCGAGGGCTATTGAGCCACTCTGTATGCTTTGGTGCATTCCCGGTATCAAAGAAAATCAATGGATTCACGCATTTAAACTTCTAAAGTAATGAGCAAAGTAATTATTACAGGAGGCAATAGAGGTATTGGCAAACAAATAGGTCAAGAGCTTTCCAGCCTTGGACATCAGGTAATTTTGACTGCCCGAAGTAAAGAAAAAGGAAAAGAAGCCGCTGAAGAGATGAAGGCCGACTTTATGCAATTAGATGTCTCTGACGGTGAAAGCATTTCTGCATTTGCTACTAAGTATTTAGAAAAATATGGCTCACTAGACGTTCTCATTAATAATGCAGGTATCTTTCAAGACAAGGATAAATCTGCCCATGATCCTGATTTTAACCTGATTAGGGAAACACTTGACACTAATTTATTAGGAGCATGGCAATTGATCATTGAACTCCTGCCCGCCTTGAAAAAATCCAATGACCCACGAGTGATCAACATGTCAAGCGGTCTGGGCGCGATGGATGAAATGGGAGCAAACTATCCTGGATACCGATTGAGTAAGGTAGGTATGAACGCTATGACCAGAATGCTACATTCAGAACTTGAGCATGAAATAAAGATTAATTCCATGTGTCCGGGATGGGTAAAAACCGATATGGGTGGAAAAGAAGCCCACCGGTCATTAAAGCAAGGAGCTGAAACTGCTATTTGGTTAGCAACAGAAAGAAATATCCCGAATGGGAAGTTTTTGAGGGATAGGAAAGTGATTGATTGGTAATTATGGGACGGTAATATCCTGACCTAAGATTCAGGTTTTTACTTTTTTTGAAGGACAAACATTATAATGACTGTAAACGATCCTAATCTCTTAAGGGCACCTCTAAAACTCAGTTCAAGAATTTGAGGTAGCGTTTTTTTGAGATAAGACGTCAAAAACGGAGTTTAGCGGCATTAAATAGTGTCTCTGAGAAAACACAGTATCTTTTGAAAGAAAACGATGCTTTTAGCTCATGGAGCATGTTTTTTGAAATTTCGATGCTTCCCTGAACTATAAAAAGATGTTTTGAATTTGAAATAAGGCAGGATTACGACATAGTAGATTTACGAGATACACCTGATTTTAGAGAATTTAAGGGGTTGAGTCGGGAGTTCTCGGGTTAAGTCTATCTTCAAACTTTTATTGTTTCCGTTAAAGAATGGAAAAGCCGTCGATTCATCAAAGGTATTAATTCATCAATCTAAGGATCAATTCAGTAAGAATAGGTCCTTCTTTTTTAGTAGCAAAACCTATTCCTTTGGATTGAAGATCTGCCTCATGAAGGTATTTTACATTCTCAATAACCTTTTGAAGTGGATAATTTCTGGCGGCAATTAAATATTCTTTCACAAAGTATGGATTAACTCCGATCAATGAGGCTATTTCTCTTTCAGATTTTTCCTTGGAATGGTGAATCATTAAAAGTTTATTGAAATAGGAAAAAAGGCTGTAGATGGTCAATACCAGAGGGTTGTTCCCTGGATTTGAACTAAAATAGTTAGCTATTTTCAGTGCTTTTTGCTTGTTTAAAATGCTTAAAGATTTCTGCATTTCAAAAATATTGTAGTCTTTGCTAATGCCAACGTAACGTTGAATCATAGCGGAGGTTAGCACAGTACTGTCTTTAAGATTCAAGAGAAGCTTCTCTATCTCATTAGCTAACCGCTGGAGATTATTCCCTATATTTTCCGAAAGCATCATCAATGCCTCTTCTTCTATTTTCGTTCCTTTTGATTGGCAGTAGCTTCTTATCCATTCCGGGATCTGACTATCGTATAGTTTTTTAGTATTCAAAAAGATAGCGTATTTCTCAAAAGTCTTAGCCAGTTTCGTTCGCTTGTCAAGGGATTTATATTTATAGCCAAATACCAGTACGGTACTATGAAGTGGGTTTTGCAGGTAATTAATCACCAACTTTTGTTTCTCTTCTATATTCCATTCTTTTATTTCCTGTGCCTCTTTTACGATCACTACTTGTCTTTCGCCCATCATAGGATATCTTCTTGCAGCGCCAATGACATCAACTAAACGGGTGTCCTTTCCATACAAAACCAACTGGTTAAATCCTCTCTGATTTTGCTCCAAAGCATTTTCTTCAATCGCAGAAATAACCGTATCAATAAAAAAAGGCTCTTCTCCTTGTAAAAAATAAACAGGTGAGAAATTGGCATTTTTTATGTTTTTAAGAATCGTCGAAAAATCTGCTATCATAGTTTCAAAGTTAAGAGCATCTTTAAGATAGGTTGATGCTCATCTAACAGAAATCTCATTTATCGATGAAACAACTTAATTGGCTCTGCCTGTACACTTTATTGAAGGATTACTTCTCTTGAATGGATTATTTGTTTCAAAATCATCATTATCCGCCACTTTTTAACTGCTATTCAAATCTCCACAGACCTTTACACTAACCTTCAAAGCATTTGGCAAATATGCTAATGGCGTATCGCTGATCAGTAACGTCTCAATCGTTTCTTTTTTTGCCCCGGATGCTATTGCATTTTCCACTGCTTTTTTCCTAACTTCCTTTATCGCCTCTTCTCTGGTAATAACATTCAAATTAAATACTCGTTCGGATTCTCCACTTACTTGAGCTATGCAGGCACCATATGCATTCGCTACCTCATAGTGATGAGGCTGGATTACTTCTGAGATCCCTTCTATTTTATCAGGAAGAATAGAAGAACCCCCACCTACAGCAATAAGAGGGACAGTTTTGTTATCCGTCTTTACTTTGTCAACGAGTTGATTGATCTTTCCAAGCACTTCATCTTTAACCTTACTTTGAACCTTTACCGGATCTAATTGAAATGTGTTCTCAATCTTTGAAGCTATTACCTCTTTGGCTATCCTCTTTGGAATCTCAAGTTTGTTGTTCAAAATAGCATAATCGGATAATGTATACGTGTCTCCACCAAAAGAATAAGCTTCAACAGTGACACGGTGTCCAACGCTTTTCGGCCCAATTACCAGTTTATTCTCATGACCGTGAATAATTGTTCCACCTCCCAGTCCGACGGCTACGACGTCTGGCATCCGAAAATTCGTTCGAATCCCTCCTATGTTTGCCTCTTTTGAACTTTCTCTTGGAAATTGTTTCACTAGGACACCGGCATCAGATGTAGTTCCTCCAACATCAATCACAATCCCGTCTTTTACACCCGACAATGCCGCTGCTCCTCTTATGCTATTGGTAGGGCCTGATGCAATAGTAAGAACTGGAAACTGACGTGCTTTTTCCAGGGACATCAGAGTGCCATCGTTCTGTCCTATATGAAGTGTTGCATTAACACCACAGGCCTTAACAGCCGACCTGAAGGATGAGGTCATTTTCTTTGCTATTTTATGAAGCATCGCATTAAGAATAGTCGCATTTTCACGTTCCAAAAGACCTAAGCTACCGATCTGATACGACATACTAATGAATATCTCATCACCTAATACCTCTTTTGCCAAGTCCGCTACTCGCTGCTCTTGCTCGGGATTTATTTTAGAAAAAATCCCTGAAATGGCTACAGAATCAACTTTTGATTTCATTTCATTTAAAATCTTCCTTACTTCTTCTTCATCTAAAGGATGAATAGGCCTGCCATCATATTCAAATCCCCCACTTACCATATAGACATGGTCTTTAAGCAATGCTGCCATATCTTCAGGAAAGTCAGATAATGGAGGGATGCACACAGAAGCCGGTTTACAAATTCGGATGATACCTACTTTACTCAATTGCTTTCTTTCCACTACAGCATTAGTGCATTGTGACGTCCCTAGCATTACGTGTTGAATATTTTCCGGCCCAATACCAGATGTTTTTAAAATCGTTGAAAGAGCATTAGCTATGCCGCTGGATACATCCGTCGTGGTTGGTTGCTTTGTTTTTGCAACAATTTCATGGTCAGCATTTACGATAACGCAATCTGTATTGGTACCTCCTACATCTATTCCAATTCTATAACCTTTCATATGTTTATAGCGTCTATTTTCCGATTGTATACCTAGAATTTGCGATATATCGCATACGCGGACCGATTTATCTGGCGATTAGGATCAATTTGCCTTTGAATCTTTATGCTCATTTCATGTGTAATAGCATCCTTTGAAAAACCCGCATTTTGGCCCAACTCTTTGTTACTCAAAACTCCAAAAGCCTCATTTACGACCAGTAAACTACGTTTTTGAAATTCCGAAAGCCTCGATTTGAGCCAAAAATCCAGTTTTGCAAAGGATGTTATACGTTTATTTCCAATGGCCATACGGAATTCCCATCAACTTATTCATCCTCGGTTGGGTATGCTAAGGATGCTGAGTTTATGTTCATTTCATTTTATAAGCGCGCTTTAGGTTAAATAGGTGTGTATATATTTTCATATCCAAACACCGTGGGACCACCTAAGGCTAGTCCTTCTTTGGTTTTCCATTTATCATCACATGGCATTGCAATTACGAACACTCTAAATCCGTATTGCAGCGTTTCAGCAGTAATTGGTTCTATGGTTTCCGTATCCAGGATAGTAATCAGATCCGGTACGGAAGCGACTACTTTGTTACCTGTTCTGGCAATTAGATATTCATTTTGAAAATCCAGCTCCATTTCCTTTTTAACATAATCATCCAATCCTGATAATCTACATACTCCCTTATTCCATCTCCCGTCTGTTTTTATAGATACATCCGTAATTTTTCCTTTAAAAAGTAACTTACCTTTAGTTAGGCTCAGAAGGCTCTGCAATGGATTTTTTCCTGCAACCTTTGATTTAGCGATGGCCAGTCCGATCTGCTCGGCCTTGGAAATCACCCCTAACACGGATGCTTCTTTGACCTGCTTACCCGTCATGGGATAGCACCCTATGAAACAACTCCCCCCCATCGCAATGACGGTACAGCCCACCATTGTTTCTCCCCAGACATTATTGATGGTATGATAAATAGCGCGATTTCCCTTTTCATCGGCTTGGGTAATTGGCGATGCCGAGATGCCAGATAAAGTAAAGGTGACCATTTCCAGGCGTGGGTAAGCCCGGCCCATTCCGTCTGCGTCTAGTATAGGAATGCCTTTCTCTGCTGCTATGGCAAATGGAATGACACCATTCAATCCTCCCGCTTCTGCAGGCATTGTAGCCCCTATTTTTCTTCCAACGTGTTTTTCCATCATTTCAAAAGCTGAAATCGCTTCCCTGCCGCTAAACAACTTTTCCTTCAAAATAACCGGTGACCCAAAAGCGGCTACAGGAACAATAAGCTTGTCATCAGGCACTTCATTAGCTGAAAGCAGGCTCACCTCTCCATACTTATCAATCGCATGTTGTGCCATCAGTTTTCCAAGGTAAGGGTCACCTCCACCTCCGGTTCCCAATACCGTTGATCCAATGGCGATGTGGTCTAAATCTTTTTTTTTAATCTTTCGCATGGCTATCTTGAGAATACATAAATGGTAAGGATGCCCCTTCTATATAAATCTTGTGGCTTAAGTGAAGCAACGCTCGCAATACTATCCGTTTGAAGATGGCCGGTTTTTGCATCCGTTTCATTGATTATCCTAATTTTAGTTCTGTGGCGTAAAACAAATATTATAGTATTCAAAAGCCTGTTCTTTTGTTATGTATCCATTTGCAACATCCATTTGCACTTTTTCCAAAGGCCGCTTCGATGGATCTCCATATCCGCCTCCCGTGGCTGTAATGCACCTAACCACGTCATCTTTATTAAGCTCAATATTGGTTACCATGCTATATTTTTCGATTTCGCCATTTTTTCTAAACACCTGTACATAATTGTAGGATCCGTCCTTTCCTTCGTTTATACCCCACGTAGGAACTACTGTACCAAGATAGGCAGCGGTAAGGAAGGCCTTTTCTGAAGTAATTCGGAAATCCAGGTATTGACCATTGCCCCCCTGATATTCTCCATAACCACCTCCCTCATTATGAAAGGCATATTGGTCTACCATCAGACCATAACGCATTTCACGTATCTCTATAGGAATATTGCAGGACTCTCCACTACCACAAGAGAGTTGACCTCTGTTACCGTCAAAGTCTTTTCCGGCTCCCCAACCACCTGCCAAAGGTTCTGCCTGAATCCAAAATACTCCGGTCTCAGGATGGACTCCGGAGATAAACGTTGCACAGACAGAGCGAAAATGGCCGGAAGGTAGCTTCTCAGGCATTAATGGAGCCATTATTTTCCACATTAAGTCCATGCAGGTGATCAGCGTTTCATAATAAATAGAAAAGGCTGATGGATCTTCCGCACTCACAATACTTTTTTTATCAACTACAACTCTCAGCGGCTTGAAAGCTCCACCATTAACCGGTATATGCGGCGTGGTAATAGCTTTGAACACACTGCGAACTCCGGTAACTAAACCCGTATATGAAAGATTAATTGCTCCACGTATTTGGGAGTGACTTCCACGTAAGTCCACTTCAAATAAATCATGACTGACCATGATCTTCATTTTAATAGGAAAAGGCCCGTTACCAAATCCATCATTTTCAAGGACAGATTTCCCGGTATAGGTTCCATTTGGGATAGCCTGCAAAGCAGTCAGTGTCATTTTTTCCCCGTACTTCTGCAGGTAATCTTTGGCAGTAGAGAAAGCGGATGCTCCATATTTGGAAACAAGTTCTAAAACACGCCTGGCACCTCTTTCTACAGAAGCTAGCGCGGCATAAAGATCCCCTAGGGTTGAATCAGGAAGTCTTACATTGGCTTTGATAATGTCTATAACCGCCTGATTGAGCTTATCTCCTTCTTTTATTTTAATAAATGGAAAGTGAAGCCCTTCCTGATAAATCTCAACCGCGATGGTAGATACAGATCCGGGAAATGAGCCTCCTAACTCCGTCCAGTGGGCTTTATTAACGGTAAATGCTACGATACTTTCTTCATGAAATACAGGCATAACCACTGATACATCAGAAAGGTGAGTCCCGCCTCCGGCGTATGGCGTATTACATATGACCACATCTCCCTCTTTGAAATCCTGCAACGAAAATTTTTCCAGTGTGCTCGCAACGACCGAATCCAAACAGGCTAAAAAAGCAGTAACACCATTACCTTGTGCCAATAAATCACCTTTTTCATCTGTTATTCCAACTGCATAATCAAGCGATTCGTAAATGATAGGACTCATGGATGTACGTTTCATGGTAGCAAACATCTCCTGGCTTATTGCTTCAAGTCCATTCTGGATGATATCTAAGGTAAACTGATCCATTTTCACTTTCGCCTGACCATCAAATTCCCTGTTTTATCCAGATAAAAAGTATAATTAGGAGGCACAACAGTAGATGTCATGACTTCAGCTATGATGGCTGGCCCGTGATGAAGGCTACCTATCTTCAAATCATCCTTTTGGTAATAAGATGTGCTATGCACCCCGAAATCAAGAAAATCTACTTCACCGGAGTCAAATGGAGAATCACTGCCAACATGTTGATCAATGCATGGCAAGTTGGGCTTTTCTATAGGCACCATTGCCGTAACATGAAAATTTACCAATTCTCTTGGTACGTCTAGCCTAAAGGTATACAAAGCCTCGTGCTCCTTATCAAACGCGTCAACCAAGGTATCCGTAGTAGCAGCAGATTCTTTAGGTAGCTTCACTTTGACGTAGTGCTCCTGGCCTCTGTATCTGATATCCGCAAATAGCTTAAATACTACTTGTTCACCGTGGAATCCTTCACGTTCAAAAGAGGCTTTTGCTGATTGCATCAATTCATTATAAACAGCACGAATATCCGAGATACTTTTCTCACTGATCTCCACCACTTCTGTTCGGAGATAGTCTTTTTTAAAATCTGACTTAAGCATCCCAAAAGCCGAAAAGACTCCGGCATAGTTAGGAACAATGATGGTGCTGATCTGAAGCTCATGAGCCAGGAAAACCCCGTGAAGCGGACCACCGCCCCCTATTACTACTAAAGCAAAATCACGAGGGTCATGTCCTTTATTGGTTGAAATTATCCTGAGCGCATTGATCATATTAGCATTTGCTATCTTCAATACACCCTTGGCCACGTCCTCTTTAGGAAGTTTTAGTGTGTTAGAAAGAGAGCTAAGGGTGGCATCCATCGCTTTGAAATCTGGCTTTCGATCTCCTCCAAGAAAGAAATCTTTATGAATAAAGCCTGCATGAAGATGGGCATCTGTGGTAGTAAAATCCTTACCACCAAGCCCGTAGGATGAAGGACCGGGATCGGCCCCCGCACTTTGCGGTCCAACATGTAATTTTCCACCAGAATCAACCCAAGCTTTACTTCCTCCACCATTACCAATTTCCACAATGTCTATCACGGGAGTTAATATGGGATAGCCTGCTTGTGTTTTACTTTTATCTATAAAGTAATCCGTCGTAACAGTGATTTTACCATTTTTTACTAAGCTACATTTGGCAGTAGTCCCTCCGATATCCAATACGATTATGTCTTTAAACCCTAATTCTTTGCCTAGTTCAGCTCCACCTAACATGCCACCAACGGGACCGGACTCAACGATAGAGATGGGATTGGCCTTGGCTCCCTGCAATGTCATGAGGCCACCATTACTTTGCATAATGTACAGCTCCTTTTGAAAGCCATTCTCTTTGATTTTATCGTTCAAATGGTCAAGATACTGAGTGGCAATAGGTGAAACATACGCACTTGCAACTACCGTACTGGTACGTTCGTATTCACGCCATTCTCTGGTGATTGTATGGCTGGCAAGAATCGAGGTCTCTGGCAGCTTTTGTTTTAAAAGAATTTCAAGCTTTTTTTCATGAGATGGGTTTTTATAGGCGTTAATTAGGCATATGGCTATCGCTTCTACCTGATTTTCCGTAACCGCACGTACTATTTGGTCAATTTTGCTGGTTACTAACTTCTTGGTGACGTTTCCTTGATAATCTATTCGTTCAGGTATTTCAAATATTAGATATCTGGGAACAAAAGGTGGTTGTTTTTGGAAGTTAAAGTTGAAAAGATCGGGGCGGTTGCTTCTCGCTATTTCCAATACGTCTCGAAAACCTTTCGTAGTTATAAGCGCTGTTTTAACTCCTTTTTTCTCTGTGAGCGCATTAATAACCACCGTGGTACCATGAACGAAAAAGCTCACTTTTTCTAAATCAATATCTGTCTTGGCAATACTATTCATAATGCCTTTCTCAAAATTAGAGGGGGTGGTAGTGCTCTTAGCGATGGTCACCTCACTCCAACCATTCGGATCAGTTGAGAAGCAAACTAAATCCGTAAAAGTCCCTCCAATATCAGTTGCAACTTTCTTCATAGGTCTGGTTGAGCCTGGGCTACGAAGGAGTTATTGTTCCTATATTTATGAAATATTTTGTAACTCATTTATCCAACATTTACAATCTCAGTCAATCACTGCTTTATGATCCTGATTTACAAGAATTTAATCCTGACAGCGACTTTTTAATAGTTTTGGAAAGTGTCATACGTTTAGAAGGAGATAATTGCTTCTATTCCATAGGTTCTAGGCTTTCCTATCCAACCGATATCTGCCCCTCCTCCGCTAAATTCCTGCGCAAAATATTCCTGCCAATACTCCTCATCCAATAAGTTTCTACCCCATACCGCAATGGTGTACTTCTTTTTGAATGTTAAAGCCAGTCGGCTGTCCAGGAGTTCGAACGGATCAGAAATGTCGGTTTCTGCATTATCTTCATGCCAGTAGATTTTTCCTTTACCCGTCCAGTTAATAAACCCTGAAAATGCAAGACGGTCAGAAAAATCAAAATTTGACTGAAGCGCAATATTGTAGGTGGTTTTAGGAATATAGGGTGTTTTATTTCCATCAAAAGCAGTTCTGTCAATGGTTCCAGCCGTTCCTCCTTCAATAATTTCAGAGTGAGTATATCCAAAACCTCCGATGATATCCAAGTATCTGGAAGTTTTAAATCTGACGTCTGCTTCCAGACCGAATACTTCACTTTCCGGGAAGTTGAAATTACCTATATAATTACCAGTTGATCCTATACCTACCGCATATTGCTGTTGATTTTGGAAATCAATATAAAAGGCAGCCATATTGAAAAGAAGTCGATCAGTTAACCAATTGGTTTTTAAGCCGATTTCAAAGTTATCGCTCGTTTCCCCCTCAAATTCTGCATCGAAAAAATTGGTCTCTTCGCTATTAAAACCTCCACTTCGGTATCCTCTGCCGTAGTTGGTGTAGATCAGGACACTTTTTGCAGCCCGATAAGAGATGGACGCCTTAGGTTGTAATTCTGATTGGGTCTTGGAAGGGTTGGTCCCGGTTAGATTATTGTCTTGTTCAATATCATCCGAATCGAACCTCAATCCTGCTGACAGTGTGAGGCGGTCAGTTAATTTATAATCCGCAAAAAAATAAAATGCAAACGTGCTAAAAGTATTGGTGTAATCGGATAACACTAACAATGGGCTTTGTACACCTGTAGGTACGACCGGATCACCAAGAAATCCAAAATCTGCCGTAGCTAACGTGTAAAGGTATCTTTCCGAATGTTGATAAAATAAGCCGGCATCCCAGTTCAACTTGTTGCCCCCGATCGAACCTACTTTTACTTCCTGATTGATGGTTTCGCTGTTGCTATCCTGATCCTGCCTTGTCACATCCAAAGAAGTGAAATCAAGATCTCCCCTATGGTTTCGCTCAGCATCATTATAGGAAGTGACGGATCTTACATAAACGTTATCGAAGAAATATTCGACTTTTAAATATCCGAAGTTGTTTTCTAAAAATGACCTGCCAAACTGATCTGCATTGATAACGTAATCAAAATCCGTTGCATCCATCTGGGTACCTCCATCCGCCGGAGTAGCATAGTAGGTGGCTCCTCCCTCCGTATCAATGTATTGATAAGAAATAGTAGCTTTTAAGCGAGGGGTTATATTGGCTAGCAATTTTCCTCTAAAGGACAGGTCTTCAAAGAAATCTACTTCTTTGTTTAAGAAATCATTTTCGATCACCCCATCCGAATCCGTATAAGCTCCCGAGACGGAATAGAACACTTTGTTAGGAATAATTGCCCCTGAGGAGGAAAGTCCGGTTCTAAGATTACTGCCATTTCCGTAACCTACTCTTATTTGATTTTTAATCTTATTCGTTGGGGCTTGGGTTTGAATATTTATTGCCCCTCCAATGGCATTTTTTCCATAAAGTGTACCTTGAGGGCCTTTGATCACTTCAATAGAAGATATATCAAATAACTCCTGATTGATAAGGTTAGCGTCTGGAATGAATACGTCATCTACCAGAAAAGCAATAGGTGCATCGCCATTTCTTACTTGCGGTATACCACGCACACTTATGAAATTGACACCGACGTTTTGAGAGGTATTAAATGAAACATTAGGTACCATTTGAGTAAAGCTTTCTATGTTCGTAATATTGGTATTTATAATTTCCTCAGCGCCCATAGCATAAATGGATTCCGGAATTTTTTGAATGTTCTCCGTCCTTCTTCTTGCTGATGAAACGGAAGTAACGATCACATCGTCCAATTGAGAGACATCTTCTTTTAAGGTAATTTCTAAATACTCACTGGAAGCGTTGATTTCTTGCGTGAGAAAACCCACAGAGGATAATATTAAAGACGCTTCTGGATTTACCTTAAGCACAAAACTACCATTCGCGTCAGTTATAGTGCCTTGCGTTGTTCCTTTGATTTGAATGGTCACACCTGGAATTCCATTTCCATTTTCATCAAGTACTACTCCCGTAATCAACGTCTGACTAAATACCAATGAACAAACCAAAAGCAAGAAGTTGTGTATCCATATTTTTTTCATAAGATTTTTGGTAAGACTTCAATGAGGTAATATTCACACACATTCTTGATACTATGTCGTATATTCCTGTATTATATGCTAAACAGGAATTATTATAACTTAATAGGAATTTAACTGGAATATTTTCACTATGGAAAGAGGTTCAATCCAACTTACCCCTGAGATATTTAATATCCTTTTTGAAGAATTAAAAGAAAAACTGGCGACTAAGTATAATTCTAAACCAGAATTAATGTCAAAATATCAATTGTTTGGGTATGCCAATTTTGATGAAAAGTCGCCAAGTATTAAAATGCTGATTTATGATGAAACGAAAAACTGGATAAATGGCAAATACTTATATAATAAGTTCAAGCAATTCAAAAATGGAGAAAAACATATCCGTTTGTCAAGGGAATATGTGTATGTATTCTTTAAGGCTTTAGGCTATGGTGACTTTAATGCTTTTTTAAATAACTCTCCTCATGTAGAAGGGGAAACATTAGAAAAACAACTTAGCGAACTGAAAATAACAAAGACAGAAAGAGATGAGCATTTTGTAGGTTACTATTTGGGAGAAAATAAAGAGGTGATTTCCAATTATCTGCGAATATATAATGGCCGGCGTTTAGCCGAATGGCGACTTTATTATAGAGAACTGGAAGGCATTATTGCTGAGTACAAGTATTTTGGAAAGGTGAGTATCCGGGAGAATAGCATTTCTATTTATTTCGCATATGAAGATTCAGAGGTGTACAGAAGTGCTTATGTAAACATCTATTTCGATTATAAAATCAAGTTTAGGCCTATTCTATATGGATGCTATGCCGGCTTTGATGAAAATATGCGTCCTGTTTCAGGTGAAGTTATATTCATAAGACAGAATGATGATTTTACACCTGATCTCAGGAATCTTCAAAAAGTTGACCCTATTATCATTCAACATCTGACCAACAAAAGAATTATTACTGACAATAAATTTCCTGAAACGCTGTACGATCTATCTATCAATAGCAAATATGTCTTTCAATTGAGTGAGCTTTATGGAGTATTAGGAGGAATTGCGATTGAAAGATCTCGTTCAAAGACACACTTGATTGTGTTAGAGATACCTGAAAATACGATAAGATGTACTCTCCAGGTTAATAGTAACACCTACTTCGGCTATCTAAAAAGTTTGTCAAATGGAATACTTGAAGGAGAATTTTTATCCGGCTCAGAGGATGAAAAAATCTCCATCTATTTAAAATCTCAATTTGATCCTAAACAGATTCTTATTGGTAGAATAAATGGCTTTTCCAAACGCCTTCAGATTTTTAGCGGAGAGTTGTTTCTCTCTAAAAACGAAGCAGATGTCTTGCAAATCATTGAAAACCAGACCATAGAAACCACTACGAAAAGAAACTATCCAAGTGCTTTTAGTTCCTTTTTAAGAAACGAAATCCAGGTAGAAAAAAAAGAAGACATCAATCATTCACCCAACAAAATAGCTCACCTGATTGGTAATTATTTCATTTATTATTCTGAAGCTTTTAAACTAACAAAATTGGATTTACAAATAGATAAAAATGCAGAAGCCACGCTGAAAAACAGTCTCTTTGAATACAAGGGACAGGTAAAAATTTATGGTTTAAATATGATAGCCATTGATTTAAAAACTATAAATGATGACCCTACAGCAGCCCAACTATTATTATTTGTGGGAAGAGTAGAGGGAAGAAAAATCAAATTATGTACCGGCACATGGCAATATCCGGATTTTCTAGGACGTCCAAAATGTAGTGTAGTAGCGATGCACCACGCTGAACAATCGGAAGATGCTATCCTGGAATATTTCGAAAAGAAAGAAAATTCATGTTTTATAAAAACAGAAAACACTTTCATTGTAAGCGAATAACTTCTTGTTTTTGCCGAATTAGTCGGATTTATAGTGTTGAAAATCAAATTATTAAGAAAATTTCAGCTAAACTCGATACTATTCAGCTACTTAATAGATTGATTGAATTAGGCTCTTAATAAATATTTTATTTTTGATGGCGGTATTGCTTGGTTAAACTATTGTTTTTCAGTAACTTAAAGTAATATTTAACGATCAAAATTATGGAGAAAAAATACCAAAGCCTCACCCTCTTCCAGTTC
>JBCDKO010000079.1:0-18985 GCA_038746525.1 Bacteroidota bacterium | reverse complement strand
GTTTACCTTCAATTCGTTCAAAATTCAGATGAATTTTTGAAGAATTGTAAAATTGATTCCAAAATATAAAATAGATTCGATTCATTGTTTTGCTAAAAAACTACGCTTCAGGTGACAGTAAGCGCGTCTTTTGCCTTTTCTTATAGACACTAATTAAGACTTGGAAACCTCAAGGTTAAGGAAATGAGAAATCAGAATTCGATATTGAATCGAAATCATGATCAAATTGAAGCTTTAATAGAGAGTAAAAATGTTTCTATTGCTCAACTTATTTTGATTCTTGAAAATGTTAATAGCATAGAGTTAAAACATAAAACTGCTTTAAGACTTCATGATATAGGCGATCTAAGCGCCTTATCGGCTTTAGTGAAGGAAATTCAAAAAGATGATAACAAAAACTACAGAGGAACTCTAGTCTATTCCTGTGGGGCTTTTGATTGTTCAGAATACTTAGATTTTTTCATCAACTTAATAATTAATGACAGTACCGAAGTAGCTATGACTGCTGTTCTTATAATTGAAGAAATGGAAAGGCTGAAAAAGGATCAAATAACTAAAGAATTGGATAGACTTGATAAGATTTTGGATCAACAGAAAGAGAATCACAACAAGGAATTTTTAGAAGAGGTGATTCAAATTCTTCGAAATAAACTAGATGATTTTTAATGGATGTTTATAACAAATACTCTCCTGACTGCCGCAAAGTACTGTAACTTGAGGTCTATTCAATAAATAAAAGCATATACTTTGATGAAAAGCAACATTTAGGAGATGTTGTTTTAATGAGTCAAACACTGCTTATACGTCTTTCACATTAAAATATTAAAAGGAACTAAATGCTTATTCTATTACCTTGGTTGAAAGCATGATGGATGAAATTACAGCTTCTGGCAAACCCAGACCTCAACTAAAATAACCTGACGCTCTATCTTTCCGGATGTTATGAATAATAATAAAAATAGAATCCTTTTTTTAACCGAAAAATTAGCGTTATCTCCGCATCCTGAAGGAGGCTTTTATAAAGAAACTTATCGAAGCAAAGAGACAATCAATGAAAACTGCCTACCTCGCGCATACACAGGCTCGCGAGACTTTGCAACGAGTATCTATTTTCTTTTGACCTCCGATTCTTTCTCCGCTTTTCACAAGATCAATCAAGATGAAATATGGCATTTCTACGAAGGGTCACCCATTGAGCTTCATATCATTTCGCTAGAAGGGAAGCATAAGAAACAGATCATTGGGCCAAATATTTCAAAAGGGGAGGTTTATCAATTGGTAGTTCCGCAAAACCATTGGTTCGCCTCAAAGGTAATGGAACCCGAAAGTTATGCTCTTGTCGGTTGTACAGTAGCACCCGGTTTCGATTTTGCAGATTTTACTCTAGCCGAAAGAAGTGAGTTAACCGCTCAATTTCCTCATCATGAAAAAATCATTACCGCGTTTACACGCGTATAGCTTCTACATGTTTCTGCGATATTGTCCTCCAACCTGAAACATAGCCTGAGTGATCTGTCCGAGAGAGCAATACTTGGAAACTTCCATCAATGCCTCAAACGTATTTTCATTTTTGAGGGCGGTCTCCTGTAGCATTTGAAGCTGCTCTTTTCCCTCACTCTTGTTTCGCTTATGAAGATGATTGAGATTGGATATCTGCAACTCTTTTTCTTCCGTAGTTGCCCGAATGACCTCTTTAGGGTTGATAGTAGGCGAACCTTCCGAAGAGAGAAAAGTATTCACTCCTATAATGGGCAGCTCTCCGGTATGTTTTTTAGATTCATAATAAAATGATTCCTCCTGAATTTTTCCGCGTTGGTACATACTTTCCATTGCGCCTAGTACTCCACCACGTTCTGTGATTCTATCAAACTCTACCATTACTGCCTCCTCTACCAAATCGGTGAGCTCTTCGATAATAAATGAACCTTGCAAAGGATTTTCATTTTTAGCCAGCCCAAGTTCCTTATTAATGATTAGCTGAATTGCCATGGCACGTCTCACCGATTCTTCTGTTGGTGTGGTAATGGCTTCATCGTATGCATTGGTGTGAAGCGAATTGCAATTGTCATATATTGCGTAGAGCGCTTGCAAGGTTGTTCGAATGTCGTTAAAATCAATCTCCTGGGCATGCAGTGAGCGCCCTGAGGTCTGAATGTGGTACTTCAATTTTTGAGACCGCTCATTGGCATGGTACTTCAACTTCATTGCCTTGGACCAGATACGTCTTGCCACCCTTCCAATAACTGCATACTCCGGATCCACCCCATTTGAAAAAAAGAAAGAAAGATTAGGCGCAAATGCATTAATATTCATACCACGGCTCAAATAGTATTCAACAAAGGTGAATCCATTAGCCAAAGTAAAAGCCAGCTGAGTGATAGGATTAGCACCCGCTTCAGCTATGTGGTACCCTGAAATGGAAACGGAGTAGAAATTTCTTACTTGATGATCGATAAAATATTGTTGCACATCTCCCATTAATCGAAGGGAAAATTCTGTGGAGAAAATGCAGGTGTTTTGGGCTTGGTCCTCTTTCAAAATATCTGCCTGCACCGTTCCGCGAACGGAGGAAAGTGCCAACGCTTTCCTTTTTTCATAAACCTCTTTGGGGAGTACCTGATCGCCGGTGACTCCTAAAAGCAGTAAGCCTAAGCCATTATTGCCTTTCGGAAGTTTGTCGTCATACATCGGCCTTTTCGCTCCTTTATCTTCATAGATTTTTTCTATCCTCTTTTCTATTTCTTGTTCCAGTCCGTTTTCTTTTATGTACTTTTCACACTGCTGGTCAATGGCAGCATTCATGAAAAAGGCACAAATGGTGGCCGCAGGGCCATTAATAGTCATAGAAACAGAAGTCGCCGGGTCACACAGGTCAAACCCGGAATACAATTTCTTTGCATCATCCAGGCAGCATATGCTCACACCCGCATTTCCGATTTTTCCATATATATCAGGACGGTAATCCGGGTCTTCACCATACAATGTTACGGAATCAAACGCAGTGGATAATCGCTTGGCAGGCATATCCAAAGACACATAGTGAAACCTTCTGTTGGTGCGTTCAGGCCCTCCTTCTCCGGCAAACATTCGAGTGGGGTCTTCGCCCTGTCGCTTAAATGGAAAGACCCCGGCAGTGTAAGGAAATTCTCCCGGGACATTTTCTTGCAGGCTCCATTCCAGAATATCTCCCCAACCTTCGTATTTCGGAAGCATCACTTTTGAAACGTTGGTGTTCGAAAGGGACTGAGTCGTAGTTTTTACTTTAATCTTTTTGGCGCGGACTTCATAGGTAAATTCCTCGCCTTCATAGTTCGCCTTCTTCCTTTCCCACTCATCCAGAATTCTTGCGTTGTGAGGATTAAGATCTAATTTCAGCGCTTCTCTCGCCTTGTCTATTGCTGCCAAAGCCTCTTTTTGGTCTGTTAAAATCTCGCTGGTCTTGTTGAGGGCATACAACTTCTGAGCTACTTCTTTCTGCTGTTCCACCTTCTCGTTATATCCACGAATGGTTTCTGAGATCTCAGACAAATACCTTGTTCGTTTAGGAGGAACAATGAATATCTTTTCGCTTATCTCACTTATGTTCTGAAAAGAAGCGTTAAAATCTTTGTCAGTTTTTTCAGAGAGCTTGTTCATGAGTTCCAGATAGAGCGTATTCATACCTGGATCATTGAATTGTGAAGCGATGGTCCCGTATACCGGAAGGTCTTCTTCCATTGCATCCCAGAGCTGATGATTTCTTTGATATTGCTTTTTTACGTCCCTCAACGCATCCAATGCCCCTCTCTTATCAAACTTGTTTAAGGCTATCATATCAGCAAAATCTAACATATCAATTTTTTCTAGCTGAGTAGCTGCACCGTATTCTGGCGTCATCACATAGAGCGATAGGTCTGAATGATCGGTAATTTCTGTATCTGATTGTCCTATACCGGAAGTCTCAAGGATGATCAAATCAAAGCCAGCCGCTTTTACCACATCTATTGCATGCTGTACATGTTTAGAAAGCGCAAGGTTAGACTGTCGGGTGGCTAATGATCTCATGTATACCCGATCGCTGAAAATAGCATTCATCCTAATTCTGTCTCCAAGTAAGGCTCCCCCTGTCTTGCGTTTGGATGGATCTACTGAGATTACCGCAATGTTTTTATTTTCAAAGTCTGCCAGGAAGCGGCGCACCAACTCATCTACCAAAGAGGATTTACCGGCTCCACCTGTCCCGGTGATACCTAGTACTGGTGTTTTTGCTGCTTGTTTTTTGAGTGCTGCTATCTCCTCTTTGAAATCTTCTGGTCGATTCTCAAAAGCTGAGATCATCCGTGCGATCGCTGCATGATCCTTGGTACTGATATTCTTAACCTGGCCGTTTAAACGTTCCCCGACTGAAAAATCACTTTGTTTTACCAAGTCATTGATCATTCCCTGAAGTCCCATTTCTCTTCCATCATCCGGAGAGTAGATGCGATTGATTCCGTAATGATGGAGTTCTTCAATTTCTTTAGGAAGAATGGTGCCACCACCTCCACCAAAGATTTTGATTGAAGCCCCTCTTTCATTCAACAAGTCGTACATGTATTTAAAATATTCTACATGACCCCCTTGATACGAGGTAATTGCGATGGCTTGCGCGTCTTCTTGAATGGCACAATCTACGATCTCCTGAACCGAGCGATTATGTCCTAAATGAATGACCTCACAGCTCGTAGATTGTATAATTCTACGCATAATATTAATGGCTGCATCATGCCCATCAAACAGTGAGGCTGCTGTAACGATCCGAATAGGATGTTTGGGTTTGTATGTTTCAGCTTTTGGGGTCATGTTGCTTCTTCATTAATAATACAAATTTAAATGGAATATCAAAGATTAGCTGTCATTTAAAAACGCAACCAGCCAGCCAGGGCATCTGCGTGCCAAATACCAACATTTGAAACAACGCCAACATTTCCCTTTATAAAGAAGTGGAGGGAGATTTTTTTAAAAAATTTTTTGAATGTTAGAATCCGAGTCTCTAAGGCCACTATCATTTCATTGGCAGATGCCCTGATAACTTGACCAATTAAAAATTCAGTCCGAAAAACGCTATTTCACTACACTTATTTCCTGTCTCAAAATTGGAAAGGATTCAGGGAAAAGATTCATTTAGTATATTTAAAAAATACTCGAACGAAATGAGCATAAACTCAGAATCCTTAGCATGCCAAAGGACGAATGAGTTTATGAAAATTCCGTGTGTGCTATTAAAATAAATGATATCTATGAAAAAAGCCTTAGTTACAGGAGCTAGTACTGGAATAGGTCTGATATTTTGTCAGGCGCTCAAAAAGGAGGGATGGGATGTGACAGGCGTGGCCAGATCTAAAGAAAAACTTCAACAGGAATTTGATCAGGATCATTACATGATCGCAGACCTTAGCGAAGAAAAAGGAATGGGCTCCCTGGAAAATCACCTCAAGGAAAACAAATACAACTTATTGATAAACAATGCAGGATATGGTTTGTACAGTAAGTTTTTAGATACGCCAATGGCTCCACAGATCAATATGATGCACTTGAACATGGAAGCTTTGGTACGTCTGTCTTATGCTTTTCTATCTACTGCAAAGAAAGGAGACGCGCTTATGAATGTATCCTCTGCTTTGGCGCTCTTGCCGATGCCAGGCGCAGCTGTCTACTCAGCTACTAAGTCATTTGTCACCTCCTTTACAGAATGTCTGTGGTATGAATATAAAGACCAAGGGATTTATATAATGGCCACCTCTCCCGGAGCAGTTGCAACACCATTTCATGAAAATGCGGGGAGCGCTACAGAAAAAATGGATCCCAAAATGGTTCTGGACCCCCAAAAGGTGGTAAATGAAGCATTGAAAACGTTAAAGGCGAGAAAAAAACCCTCACATATCAATGGTACTCAATACCGATTCATTACCCGGATTACTCAGATTTTTCCGAGATCATTCAGGTTGAAGCAAATGGCTAATAATAGTCCCGGAATGAATTAAGGACACCTCTAAAAACTCACTTTCAATTTTTGAGATGATCTTTTTTCCTGATACTTGGTTATCAAAATACTTATTTAACACTGCTAAACTCCGTTTTTGATGTCTTGTCTCAGAAAAAAACGCTACCTCAAATTCTTGAACTGAGTTTAGAGGTGCTCTTAATTTTAATTTATGGAATGGTATGGTCCCCTTACAGTACTGCCTGCATGGGGTTAATCATTATGTCTACTAGTAACTTTATTGTAGCATTAAATAATGAAATCGTAGAAATGGAGATGTTCGATTCTAGGAATGAATCGCTCGCTCTTACGACCAAAAATTAAACCGTTGAAACCCGGCAAGCTGACGCTTTAGCTCTTCATACTCGGCACGGGGGATAGTGATGGTATCTTCGGTAGTTGCTGGCGTCGTAAGCATATTTACATGGTAGACAGGAAGAAGGAGAATAACTATATTGAAGTAGACACTTAATAAATAGCTCTGGCAAGCTGCAAACAAAAGAAAATGGATCATTCAGATAAAGCAAACACTATGAATCGACAGATTTCTAAATCCAAATGTGCTCATATGTATGCTAACCTTCATTTTTCATATCTACTAAATGCCTAGTTCAATAACTATAATTATCAATTATTTATCATAAATAATTTATCTCCCCAACGATCCGCCCGAGGTAAACCTCACGTACTCTAAAATCTAGAGGTAGTTCCCCTCATGCTTACGATTCAGGAAGGTTGAAACCTGTAGGAAACAGCCTTCCCAGGATTCAGGAAGGGTGAAACCTGTAGGAAACAGCCTTCCTAGGATTCAGGAAGGGTGAAAACTGTAGGGAACAGGCTTTTCGAGACGCAGGAAAAGGTGAAAACTGTAGGGAACAGGCTTCCCGGGATTCAGGAAAGGAGAAAACTGTAGAATAGGCTTCTAACTATGGGCGAGTATCTCCTAAACAGTCAGTGGATACTTGGAAGCGGTGATTGATCAACCCTGAGGTTCTTAAGAGCACTGAACGATAGATATGTCGGGCAGAGGCAACAGCAGTACAGGCACCGAGAACCTTTTTTGAACTACACCTTCTTTGATAAAGAAACGGACGATGTGCCAGCTGGTTTACTCTGCAATAGCAGAAGCAGGTACAATCAGCTCCCACTAAACTCGACCACATGCCCCACACTTTACCCGAATGGACGTGCTTCAGCGTAGACCTTAAAAGCAATTTGGATCTGCTATTTGCATGCTACTTCCGATCTACAAAAAACTTCGTAATTTTATTTGGAATCGCACGTGCAGCAGAATTGTTCTTAGTGCGACACAGTGCACTATAATAACCAAACCAATCTTGGTCTTCTTTGAAAACTTAAATGACTGATTCATCGAAGTATTTTCCTGATATTAATTTTTTTTTGATTGCAATACCAATTATCAGTGCCTTCAACTATTACCTAACTTACGCTGAAATTCAAATCAATGGATTTCTGTTGCTTACTTACTCTATTGATACCATTCAGGGTTACGTAGCCTGGTTCTGTGTTCGTTTGATTATCATCAAACTGGATCAATCTTTCCCTTTTTCAAAACATATGATGAGCCGGGTGATACTCCAAATAGTATCAACCACCTTCATTGGACTCTTGATAATTATTGCTTTAACAGAAATGGTTAGTTGGGTCTTTCGTGGCAGACCTGCCTTACCGAATTTCTACCATACAGATATCTTCATAATTTCCATTTGGTTTCTGGTGATCAACGCCTATTATATAATAATTCATTTTTACAGGGAATGGACAAAAAGCCTGGAGTACCAAAAAGAGTTAGTAAAGGCAAAGCTTGATTATTTACTTGTGCCTTCACTGCAAAAAGAAATCAAAATTCCTTTTCATGAGCTAAACATGGTTTCTTTAAGAAAAGGTGTAACTGAAATTTACACTAAAGAAAAATTAGTGAAATGCTTCCTAACACTGGAAAGTCTTGAAAAGCAATTACCTGAACTGGATTTTTTTAGAGCCAATCGGCAAGTCATACTTAGCAAGAGCGTAATTCAGGAGTACAAAAAACTGGTAAATGGAAAAATTCAAGTATTCTTAACCTTAAAAGACATAAATATTGGTGATATAATCATTAGCAGAACCCGAGCACCTCGATTCAAGCTGTGGATATCAATAAATTAATCCACTACACTTCAGCGTGCCTTTTGCTACATCTCACCCTAAAAACCTTTTATTATCATATAAGACCGGTTGAATAAGTAGTTTCTTCGAGAAAAATTTTCAATTAATGTCGAAAATCCATTATTTGCTCTTGTCAACAATGCCACTGTTCGGTGTAGCGCAGGAAACTCAGGATGATTTCAGAAATTTTCCTATCGTGGTTACCATTCAGTTTCAATCTTTTTCATTGCCATTCCAAAATCTAAAAGGTCATTTTAGAAATTTTGGAATAGGGATAGGAACAGAGGTGAGTTACAATAGCGATCACAACTGGGTTCAGCATTTGGACCTGATGTGGTTTAGAAACAAGGCAATGGGTAACGGTCTCGTTCTTTCTACCCAATCCGGCTGGCGTCCATATATTTCGAATCCACTTTACTCGGAGATTAAACTGGGGTTCGCCTATTTTTATAGCTTTAGACCTGAGGATTCCTTTCAACAGATGAATGGGGAGTGGGTGAAAGTAGGTAAAAGGGGTAAAGGCATCTTTGCGATCCCCGCAGGAATCACGCTCGGTTCACACGATTATCGTGAGGATAGCTATACCTCACCGTTTTTGGGTTACCAAATCATGCTGACCAGCAACTATGCAAAATCACTTCCTGTGACACCTTGGAGCTTTATTCAGATAGGTACCAGCGTTCATTCCGATTAGAATAAAAATGAAAAATAATATTATCATACTTTTCTTTCTTCCAATAAGCGGCCTTTTTGGTCAGGGATTCAAAACCGATCAATGTCTTGAATCGAATTATCAAGAGTTGAATGAAGAGCTAATAGTAATCATGCAGAAAATCATAAAATCAGGTGTGCCTGGAATGGTAGCTGCTGTCGAATCTGACGGAGTTTTATCTATGGGGAGTGCGGGTATGGCAAAGCTTGAAGATCAAACTCCTATGCAAACATGTCATCTTCACTATTTAGGCAGTATACCGAAATCATACATGGCCGCTCTAATCTTGAAGCTTTACGAAAATGGCCAAATCAACTTAGACGCCCCCGTAACCAATTATCTACCTAAAGACTTTGGAATTAAAGTGAAAGGCATGGAGAAAATGACCATTAAAATGCTGCTCAATCACACCAGCGGGTTGCCGGAATACAATTATGATCCTAGATATTTAACTATACTACTTCAATATCCCAGTCGTGTTTTTTCACCTTTGGAAATGCTAAAATTTATTGATGGAAAAACCCTTCAATTCGAACCGGGAAGTGCCTATCGGTACACTAACGCAAACTACGAATTGCTGTCCATTGTAGCAGACTATATCACAGGAGACCATGCCAAATACATGGAAAAAGAAATCTTTGAACCTTTGGGAATAAATAATACGCATTATCGTATTCAGGCTGGCTACACTTATAAGAATCGATTGGTAAACAGTTATTGGGATAGATTTTCAAACGGAATATTGGAAAATTCTTCTGTTTTGCTAAACTCCAATACGGCTTCCATGGCTGGGGATGATGGTATCGTTTCTACACCTGCTGACGTGATCAAATTTATAAAAGGGCTCATTGAAGGTAAAATCGTCACTCCGAAATCTGTCTCCATGATGAAGGAATGGGCAAAAGACACAGAAGGGAATCCAACCTATGGATTGGGGCTAGACCTAACCGAGTTTGGTGGTGAGACTGCCATAGGTCATAGTGGTGCGGGCCTGGGAACCGGGACTCAGATGTACTATTTCCCTAAGAAAAATATTTATATGTTTTTAGCAATCAACCTTGCCACTATTACCGAAAGCCCAATACATGAAAAAGTGCTTCCCTTATTAGACGATTTGTATGAGAAGATTCTTAATCCATAGAGCGCATTTGATCCTTTATTGAAAAAAGAATCAGCCGTGTACAACCAACGATATAGCATCTGCCCCCGCTGAGTCACTTTAAACTGAAATGCAAAACAGATATTTTGGTAAATATTTTAACTACCTTATTCACCACAAATAATGGCGAGTTGATTCAAGTAATGATTTACCGTAGTTGAATAGAATCCTTTGCAAAACTGGATTTTTGGTTCAAATCAAAGCTTTCAGCATTTCAAAAACGTAGCTTACTGGTCTTAAATGAGGCTTTTAAAATTTTGAGTAACGAAGAGTTAGGCCAAAAGGCGGGTTTTTCAAAGGATTCTACTATTCATAGTGAATGATTTTTGATTCCTCAAATTTGGGGAACGTGTTGTCATCTCATTCGAAATCAATTACCTCCTACTCCACGTGTTACCTCATCTCAATGAATAACACAACACTCGAATTTTTCAGGTTAAAGCCATCGAAGGATAATCGAATTAACTACTCACCCTTAAACCCCTTCTTACAATGTGGGTTGTTTCTTGTCTTTTGGTTGTGGTTCTGGAAAGGTAAATATAGGCTCGTTAATGAAAAGCTCTTTGTATTTCTCGTGCTCAGTAGAATCTAGCATTATGATGACAGGCTTGTCATCCCACTTGTATGGAGAGAAGTTTTTCTTATCCCATATGATGGCAGAATCACTCTGTATGATCCGGGGACAAAAGCACTTGTCAAAATCAAATAGCTCTTCTTCCCACTCTTCCTCATTAAACTTTAAATCTTGGGCAAGTGACAAAACAGGAATAAAACCAAACAAGAATAGAAACTTCTTCATATACAAATCAAATCTACATCAAACCAAATTACACCTGAAAGTAAATCAATATGGAACTTCTTTAGTAGGCTAATACATGTCCATTGTCGACGTCAGTTAATGTTAGATGTTAAAGCTAATTAGTGTCCCTTAAAAAGCGGTACTTTCTTGAGTAAAACGATATCTCTAGTTCAGCGGTATTTTATCGCTACCTCACTCTCTTCAATTGATTAGAGAAGGGAACATTTTCCAGAGTTAGGTAAAGGGCTTCTAATTTTGTTCACTTCTTAATTTGGCAACATCTTAACGAATAATTAGGGCTTGCTGAGAAAGTCACAGGTGTATCAGATACTAGGCAGCAAGGTGAAGATGTATGCTTATACTTCGATCCGCAGCGAACGACGTAGCTGATGTACCTGTGACTAGTTGAAAAATCTCAAAATCGAGCTTTTTCAGTGCACCGAAAATGGAAGCATCTGCTCGAAACCCTTGCACCTATTGAAAAAGAAATTTACTAAACAGTATCTTTTGACCACATAAACGTGTTTTTTGAATTGAAAAAACGTTTCTCAGCAGGCCCTACTTAGTGTCTCTAAGAAAAGACGAAAAACACGCTTATTGACACCTGCAGCATAGTTTTTTAGCAAAACAATGAATCGAATTTATTTTATACTTTGGAATCAATTTCTCAAAAATTCATCTGAATTTTGAGCAAATTGAAGGTAAACCTGTGATTTATTGCGTTTTCATTAGAATTTCAAAATTAGATTCGATGCCTATTTGTGCATCGAAATTTTAAAAAAACACGCTCCATGAGCTAAAAACATCGTTTTCTTTCAAAAGATACTGTTTTCTTAGAGACACTAGTTAAATACGAAAAATAGGGGTTAGCATGCATAAGAGCACATTTGGGTCTAGAAATCTGCTGATTTGTTGTGCTTTCTTTATCTGAATGATCTATTTTCCTTGTTTGCAGCTTGCTAGAGCTATTTATTAAGTGCCTACTTCAATATCATTATTACAGAAGTAAGAAAATCAACCTAGGAATTTGAAGTAATTGTTTAAAAGAATAAAGGTCAAAAGACAAATGAATAACCCAACTTCAATAATTAAAAATAGGTTTTTAAGGACTAATTTTTGTTCTTTAAAAACGAGATGCGTTATTGATTTCACGAATATTACATTAATTGATACAGTACAAAACTACTTTAACTATTAGAGTAACATTATTGAATAATTAAAAAATTATCCACAAAACGAAAATTTTATTGTGGACAAAATCCCAATCGCACATCATATCAGTTAAATCAATTGTCCCTGAGAATCATTGTTTCATGAAATCTTTGTGCCCATCTTCCATCTGCCCAGGTTCCTACAATTAGTTGGTATTTATCCTTAGAAACATAGATCCAACTGTCTCTGAATGTCTTTTCCTGATACTCGTATTCATAGTGTAAGCTTTTCCCATCTACAATAATGATTCCGGTTGTTATTCCTCCTGTTTTGTCAAATTCAAAGAATTCGAGATTGCTAGTGGAATGGTTGAAAGCTCTAATGCCCTCGTTCCTAAGTCCAAACTTTCTCGTCTTTGGGTCTGTAGTAAAGGTTTTTACGTGGATAATTTTACCATTCAACCCCCATTCAAATTGATAAACTGTTTTTCCGTCAAAACCACCGAGTTGTTCTCCTTCAGAAATCCAGGAGCTTGTCATTAAGTTTTCAAATACCTTCATCGGTCCGTCCTGGAAATGAAGATGAAAATGGAGAAGGAAAATGGGTAAGGCAATGATTGATTTCATGTATATAGTTTATTTTCAATGGCCACATGGAATCCCTGTAAACTTATTCATCCTCGGTTTGTATGCTAAGGGTTCCAAGTTTATGCTCGTTTCATTTAACTTATTCGTTAGGATGTAGCATTCTTGGAATCAGTAATATTTCTGTTTGCCTTCCGTCGATATATCTTACAACCTTCCCATCAAAGAATGCATCTTCTTCAAGCATGATTCTAATTTCTTTGTCCCATGCTTTCAGATAAACCCCTGCATTCAATTCAATAGAATATGCCGTTTGCTCATATAATAGGTAATCCCCTTTCCCAGGTACTCCCTCTTGCTGATCCCAAAGACCTATCGTTGGTCCTGCTCCATGACCGTGAAATCCGATAGGATGTGTATAGATGACTCCTTTCAATCCTTCCTCTTCACACTGATCAAGAGTGGCTTTCAAGATTTCATTTCCAGTTCTTCCTTCTTTGAAATTTGAAGTGAGTATGTCTTGTACCCGATTCCCTTTTTTGAACGCTGCATTTAAATAAGGAGGGACTTCTCTTTCATCTGCCTTTAAAACATAACCATGTTGTTGCGTATCGGTATTAAGTCTAAGATAAGTGATGCCAAAATCCACATGCAACAGGTCGCCCGGATAAATGATTTGTAATTCGGGACGTTCAGAAAAGGATCTTAAATGATCAAACGACTCAGGATCTTTTCGCTGCAGTGAGACGGATGGATGAAACCATGCCGTGAAACCAAGTTCTCTGATGCGATCTCGATACCACCACACCACATCTTTTGTTGTGGTGATACCTGGTTGAATAACTTTCTCTGAAAATCCTTCTGCAATGATCTGATGTGCGATCCTCACAATATTTTGATAGACGATCATCTCACTTTCTGTTCGAGTTTCCAGCCAACCAATAGCTACGTTTTCTGCATTTACCACTCGTTTCTGATACTTTTCCGGGAGAACTTTCATCAACCGATCGTAGTGGGTAGATGAAAGGCCATCAGCTAAGGCAAATGTTTCAGATTTATTGATTCCGATTTTCTGAGGGTCTTTTGAAATGATCATATCCGCAAGTGCCTTCCATTGGTCTGGTTGTTCTTCTTTATTCCAGATTGTTTTAAAGAGCGTTCCGGTATTGTATCGAGACATCCCGAATGTTTCTAAAGGTTTATTATCTCCCGGATCATAGGCAATGAGCATGGTGGTTCTTCTTGCTGATTGCCAGGTAGCTGGGAGTAATGTTTTAATAATGGGGTCTTCATTGTATTCTCGAGCAATGACAATCCACATGTCAATCCCTGATCTTTGCATGATCTGCGGAAGTACCTTTTCAACTCTTTCTTCAAGCCAATGATCGATTACTTCGGCCCGCTCTCTCATAGAGAGTATTTTTGGGATGTATGGATTTTGAGCAGCTAGTTGGAAACAAATAGTTAGGATTAAGATTAAGGCAAATTTTCTCATAGGTCAGCAGTCACAATTTAATTGATTGGAATTTACTTCATTTCTAATCCGTCGAATTTAGTGATATCCGAGAAAATATTTCTTCCATACCGAAGGAACCCTCCAAATTATCCTTTTTTACTCCTCCTAAAGTATCATGTAGCCGCTATCCTTCAGGAATGGGAAAAGAAAAGCCCGAAAGCCATCTAGCTAAAAGAAGAGCTTGAGCACACCTTTCGTAAGCGACCGGATCTCTTCACGAAAGTGCAGGCTATAGAAGCAGACAGCGGCAATGCCGATCTGGTACAGGACCTCAGCGACCTTTCTGTACTGGGCGATGCTGACCAGCCCTTATTGCAGGCAATCTAACAGGACCAGCCCAAGATGAGCACTGCTGCAGACCTTTCCCCGGGAGATAAGTACCCTGCTAGCCATGAAACGGGGAGCGAGCAGAAACCAACGAGTCCAAGCGGCCACAGGACAGAGCCTATACCTACCTGAAAGAAAGCAATGGATGTGGTCCCCAAGGCTGGTAAGTTCATTTTTTGGAAAGACTAGAAAAAGCTGAAGGGGTATTTCATTAGCAACAGAAAAACCTGGAAATAATTATAGATATACACCTTCCTTGTGATCTTTATGGTCTTTCCCACGGTGTGGAGAGGGCTTCCTACCCTTGGGAAGGTCGTAATCCCGTTAAAAGAATAAATTTCAGATCTCCTGACTCAACCCCTTAAATTCTCTAAAATCAGTATATCTCATAAATCTACTATGTCGTAGTCCTGCATTATTTCAAATTCGAAACATCTTTTTATAGTTCAGGAAACATTTTTTTGTCAGTCATTAGTGTGTGTTTGCGACAGAAAAATTTACGTCGAGTCCAGAGTTCTCAATTTGGTGGTGAAATATATTCGATATGATGAACGGAATAATATTTGGCAGAGAAGGGTTGCATTATTTCTTATATGTCAAAGGCCCCACGAAAGGCCCAAATAGAACTCTCGTCCATGTATAGGAGCATAAGCGTAGGCAGTGTCAAAATTGTCGCTAAATCCAAGGTTGGCATTTGGATCGTTGATGCCAGTAATTGGTGACCAGGGTTGTGTATAATTAAAAATATTTTGTATTCCTCCGTATAGGGAAAATCCTTTTTTTAAATCTTTAGTGATTTGAAAGTTATGTATGGCAAAATCATCAGAACTTGTTGGGCGTGGTTCAGGTAAGGGATTTCCGTTTTCGTCCAGGTCAAAAACTTCTGGCAACGCCATTGGACCGGTGAAGCGAGCTGTATAACCTAGCACCATGTTCCATTCTTTTAAATGATAATTCAGGGTAAAGATCCCTGTCCATTTTGGAGCAAATTCAATATCTCGTGTTTCATCGTTTTCAGTTTCTGCCACTTTCTGATAATTAACTCCCAGATTAAAGGACAAAGGAAAAGTAAATTCTTGCTGCATGTTCACACCAATCCCTTTGCTCACCGCATAGCCATTGGTATTTGCATATCTAATCTCCCCATCCGTTTCATAGTCAGGAGTAATCTTATTGGTAAAGTAAGTATAGAATGCATCGATGTCGATCATTCCTTGACTTTCTCCAAATGTAAAGAGATGGTTTAGGTTAATGGAGCCGTTATAGGATGCTTCTGGCCGTAACTCTTCTTCAATAATGACTTCGCGCTGCCCGGTTGCAAATGCATGGTCCTCGGTAAAGAGGTTTACAATTCTAAAACCGGTGCCGAAGTTGGACCTTAGGGTGGTCCAAACTCCAGGCTTGTATTTCAAACTCAGCCGAGGAGAATAAATAAATCCATGATTTTCATAGTGGTCGAGCCTGCTTCCAAGAAGTGCGGTCACCTGATCGTCTATTGTCCATTCGTTTTGAATGAAAATTCCAGGAATGTACTGGTTATCCGGCAGGTTTTCTTCGTTATTTTCGGTTGCTATTGTATTGTCATCATAGCTCTGATATCTGGAGGTTAGACCTCCCGTTAAGGAGTGATTTGATAGTGATTTTTGCCATATGAGGTTGATAAATAGAATATCCTGAGAAGCTTTATAATAATCCGCTCCGTAGTAGCTGTCTTGATCATGTGTGCTGAGAGAGTAATCCAATTTGATTTTTTCCATTAAATCGAATTCATACGTTCCAAATAGTTCAAAACGATGAGTATAAATACTTTCTCCATATACTTCATCATCGCCTCGTAATTCTCGATAATTCCGATCTTTCAGAAATGCTTCTACACCGTTTCTGCGATCTTCGTAGTAGTACTTTCCAGTTACTGTAAATTTTTTTTCTGAAGGTCGGGAGATATTCCATTTAGAAAAAAGGGAGATGCGGTCAAGGTTGATGTTATCTCCAAAACCGTCGCTGTTGTCATCTTCAAAATCGTTTATATAGGCATAATTCACACCAATGAATCCATGACTCTTACCAACTTTCGGTGCGAGAGATAAATTTCCGAAGGATTCATAGTGGGAGGTCCCCATAATATCAATGGTCGCTTTTGGCTGTTGCGAGGGGTCTTTAGTGATGATATTGATTACCCCTGCTACTGCTTCGGAACCATAAAGGGTAGAGCTTGGTCCTTTGATTACTTCAAACTTATCGATAATCATACTAGGGATTCCGTTGAGCCCATAAACAGAGGCGAGGTTGCCGTAGATCGGAGATCCGTCCATTAACACAGCAGTATAAGGGCCTGGTAAACCATTAATGGAGATGCTGTTGGTGAAGCAAACCCCGCAAGCTACTACTTCTTGCACGCCATTTACCAAAGAAATACCCTCAACAATACTGGTAGCTGCAGATGGCGTGTAGGTATTGAGATGTTTGGCAGTAACTACCTCTACTTTAACAGGAGATCTTGAAACGTAGGTAGGCTGCATTGTTCCCGTCACCACCACCTCATCGATAGTCAATGCACTTTCAACTAATGACACTTTGAAGGCCTTGCTAGAGGGAATTGATACTTCTGACTTATAAACTTTAAACCCTACGGACCTGATCTCTATGACATAGTCCCCTTCTGGAATTCCTGATAACTCAAATGATCCGTCAACTCCCGATATTGTTCCATATTCCGTTCTCAGTAATTGAACAGTTGCTCCAGGGAACCCCTTTTCTTGGACATACACGATCCCTTTCAAATGATGCTGCGCAAATGTTAGTGTTGGAACAGAAATGAAAAAAAATAAAAAGTATCTCATAGTTACTTTGCTTTTAAATAGTTAAAGCAAAATTATTAATTAGCTAATTCAAAACAAAAATTTAGATTAATCTAAATTTTTGTTAAATTATTTTAGATTCATGAACATTGAAGAATTCAGAGGGTATTGCCTCATCAAAGCGGGAACAACCGAGCATATGCCTTTCGGACCAGATATCTTGGTTTTTAAAGTCATGGACAAAATGTATGCACTAACCGGTATAGATAGCTTTGAGTTTATTAACCTAAAATGTGATCCAGAATACGCCATTGAGCTTAGGGAAAAGTTTGATGGAGCCATCCGACCAGGTTACCACATGCATAAAAAATATTGGAATTCTGTGTCAACCGATGGTAGTGTTCCAGACGATAAAATTCATCATTTAATTAACCATAGCTATGAATTGGTAGTGAGTAAACTACCAAAGAGGCTGAAGGATGAATTGAAAAAGCTTTCAGATTAGTGTTAAGATCACCTGCTCGATCTATTCCGTTAACTATCAATGTTTGATTTCTAAAAATCAACTACTATAGAAGATAGATATAACTAACAAGAAAGATAAGACAAATGGTATATACCTCTCTATCTTAGTTAATTCAGAAATCCTGACCCGACATAAAAATCAATGTCGCAAAAACACCATAACAATTGACGAAAATTTTCCTTTTTAAGCTACAGAAGATGTTTTTGAACCTAAAATGGTACAGGATCACGACAAGTGGGTTTACCAGAGACACCTGTTTTTTTATAAGAATTTAAAGGTCGAGTCAGGATTTCTGAAATTGAAGATATTTTTTAGCGCCTTTTCCCTATCTTAACAATTACCACTTTATGGTATAAAGTGGATATGGTAGTTTATTTGAGTTGATCATTTTCTCCATATCGCAAGTCCAATGTAGTTGCAATGTTTCAAATAGTCGTTTCAATATCCTGTCGTGTAGGTAAAAAAAGTCACAATGATGATCCCATCTGAAATAGGCTTGTAAATTGCAAAATGTACTCTGACGGAACCCTAAGTAAAAAGGGTAAGAACGATATTGTCTTAAAACGACCTACTCTCTGGTGTTTTGCTTATCCTGAAAAAAGGTTTACAAGACTCACTTATGTAACAACTGGTTTGCATGTCGTCCTATTTCTCCAAAGAATAGTTTTCAAATGACTAACAAATTCTGAAAAAGCCTTTATATGTCAGCAAAATTTTGAACCCTTTGTTGCCAGCCTTCAGCCTTTTTGCATGCAAAAAAGCTTTGTCTTTTTCCCAATCCCCACTTGATTCCAGGTATTTACCTTCTGCAACATCCTCAAAGCTTTCCATAATTGCACCGCAAACATTATTAAGGCTTCTCTTTCCATATTTTGTCGAATAAGGAAGCGTAAATATTCACTATATGTGCAAACAAGCCACTTTCCCCTCATACTGTTTATACTAAGCCAAAGACCTGGAAAGAGGAGCGTTTACGTATTTAAAAGTAATTGTTTAAAAAATGTCGATCCTGTAACCTTTTAATTTTACAATTCGGATTTACGCTCTGTAGCATTTTGTTACCAAAAAGAATGTTAGCGACTGAAATCAAAACCAATCAAATCTATAGTAGAATCCTTTGTAAAACTGGATTTTTGGCTCAAATCGAGGCTTTCAGAATTTCAAAAACGTAGTTTACTGGTCGTAAATGAGGCTTTTGAAATTTTGAGTAACGAAGAGTTGGGCCAAAAGGCGGGTTTTTCAAAG